>JADGRP010000199.1 GCA_017880805.1 Burkholderiales bacterium | reverse complement strand
TTCTGCAAGGCATGACCGGGCGCCAGATCACGTGGATCGCCCGCAATGCCCTGCCGATGTTCTTTCTCATGATCGCCGCCACGCTGCTGCTTTACTTTATCCCTGCGCTGGTGACGTTTTTGCCGCACCAGATGAAACTAGGTTAGGCGAGATGCGTCCAATCGACGGACACGCACTTGGCGCTCCGGGTTTCGCGGCCAAACTCAGAACACCGTTCGCGGTGCTGGGCATTCGCGTCTCCGGTTCGGCGCTGACCGGTGTCGAATACCTGCCCTTGAGCGAAAGAGCGATGGCCCCGACGAATACGCTCGCCGCGCGGGTATGCCGCCAGATCGAGCGGTTTCTCGACGACCCGATGTTCCGCTTTACGCTTCCGCTGGCACCTGCGGGCACCGCGTTTCGGCGCCGCGTCTGGGACGCGCTCCAGGCGATTCCGGTCGGCGAGTCGCGAACCTACGGCGAAATCGCGCGCCAACTGGGAAGTGCGCCGCGCGCGATCGGCGGCGCGTGCGGCGCCAATCCCATCGCACTGATCATTCCATGTCACCGTGTCGTCGGCAGTCAAGGATCGCTGGGCGGGTTCATGGGCGTGACAGAGGGCAACCCGATCGACATCAAGCGCTGGCTGTTGACGCACGAGGGCTATCGTTTCGGGCGGTAGGCGTTCCACATCGTTATTTCATAGCGACTTTTTGAACATTGCAAACGTGCGTGACGCCAGAATTCTCAAATTCGTCATTCCCGCGAAGGACCCAATTTTGTCATTCCCGCGAAGGCGGGAATCCATTGGCTTTTGAAGGTCAAAATCGATCCCCGCTCAGTTACCAAAATGAACGGGAATGCCGCGAGTCTTGCTGACGTTGCCGCCCATTTCGGTGATCCTTAGCAAATGCCAAATTCTTCCGCGTTGATCGATGCGTTCTGCGACCAGGTCTGGCTGCAGGATGGCCTCGCCGCGTCGAGCCTCGCCAGCTATCGGCGCGATCTCGTGGCGTGGGCGCGCTGGCTCGAGGATGACAAGTGCGGGACCGGCAAGAGCTTGCTGGCCGCCAACCGCGGCGACATCGAGGCTTTCCTCGCGGCGCAATTCCAGGCTGGCGCGAAGTCGTCGTCGATCAATCGGCGGCTGTCGTCGCTGCGCCGCTTCTACCGTCTGCAACTATTGTTGGGCGTCCTCAAGGACGATCCGACGCTGCGCATCCAGGCACCGAAACTGCCGAGACACCTGCCCAAGAATCTGTCGGAGGCGCAGATCGGCGCGCTGCTCGACGCTCCGGATCCCGAAACAACGCTGGGATTGCGTGACCGCGCCATGCTGGAGACGCTCTACGCGACCGGATTGCGCGTGTCCGAGCTGGTGGGACTGACGCTCGCTCAAGTCAGCCTCGACATGGGCGTCGTTCGCGTGGTGGGCAAGGGCAACAAGGAGCGTTTGGTCCCCATGGGTGAAGAAGCCATCGGCTGGCTCAAACGCTATATGACGACCGCGCGCGTCGAGCTGGCCGGTTCGGGCAAGAGCGACGCGATGTTTCTCACCGCCCGCCGCGCCGCTTTGAGCCGCCAGGCGTTCTGGCAATTGATCAAGCGTTATGGAGTCAAGGCGGGTATTGCCAGCGCGACCTTGTCGCCGCATACACTGAGGCACGCATTCGCGACGCACCTTCTGAATCACGGCGCCGATTTGCGCGTCGTTCAGCTGCTGCTCGGCCACGCGGACATCACGACAACAACCATCTATACGCACGTCGCGCGCGAACGCCTCAAGCAGCTGCATCAGCGGCATCATCCGCGCGGATGACGCGCGAAAGGAATTCCCCACAAGACTCCCGTCTTACCATCGATTCGATCTTGCTCCGGTCTCCCGGCTCCGAATCCCATGGGCAGCTTCGCCGGTCGAAAGCATTCGACCTCACCGATGCACGCGCGCAGCTTCAGGTTGGCGAGCCCCGTTCGATCGCGACGCCGATCTGCTTGACCCCCGCGAGCGGCGCCAGCTTGGCGACCCGGACACTCGCCCAAGGCGCTCCAAACTCGCGGCACAGAATTTCCGCGATCGCTTCGGCAAAGCGCTCGAGCAATTTGTGCGTGTGATCCGCGGCGAGGGCTTGCAGCCGCTTGACGACAGCCGTGTAATCGAGCGCATCCTCGAAGCGGCCGCTGGTAAAGACCTGCGTCGAGGGCAGCTCGAACTCGAGATTCACCAGCAGCGGCTGGGCCAGATGCTGTTCCCACTCGTAGATGCCAATGCGCGTCTCGATACGCAGATCGTTGATAAAAATTCGGTTCACGGTCAGTCGAAAACGAGCGAGAAGTCAATAGGAAGTGAGGGAATGCAGGCGCAACGTAATAGCGGGCGCTTTCGCGGTGCTTTGCTACAATCGACCGCGCCTGACTGCCACGCATTGTAGATGAATCCTTCGCTCGCCACCCTTACGACTGTCGTCGCGGCATACCTGGTCGGCTCCATTTCTTTTGCAGTGGTCGTCAGCAAGCTTTTCGGGCTGCCGGACCCGCACAGCTACGGCTCGGGCAATCCCGGCGCCACCAACGTGCTGCGCACCGGCAACAAATCGGCCGCGCTGCTGACGCTGGTCGGCGACGGCGTCAAGGGGTTCGCCGCCGTCGTCATCGCCTATCACCTCGGAATTAGCTGGGGTGACGCGTCACTTGCGACCGCGGGCGCCGCGCTTGCCGTTTTTCTCGGACATCTGTACCCGATCTTCCATCGCTTCAAGGGCGGCAAGGGTGTCTCGACGGCGGCCGGCATTGTCTTCGGTCTGTCCTGGCAGCTCGGGCTCTCGCTGATGATCGTCTGGCTCGCTGTCGCGCTCGTTTTTCGCTTTTCTTCGCTGGCCGCGATCATCGCTGCCATCGCAGCGCCGCCGCTGGGATTCTATTTCATCGGCCAATGGCCGGAAGCGTGGGCGCTGATTCCCATCGCGCTGCTCCTGCTGTGGCGGCATCGGGCGAACATCCGCAAGCTCTTTTCCGGCACCGAAACGAAGATCGGAGCCTGAGGCTTATGGCGGCGTAGAAAGATCCGCCAGCTCCCATCGCGGCCTGACGGTGAAGGCGTAGTCGTCAGCGACGCCGCGTCGCAAGCGCAGCGCGCCGACCAATGCAATCATTGCGCCATTGTCGGTACAGAACTGCAGGTCCGGGTAGAACACCTCGGCGCCGCGAGTGAGGGCTGCCGCGCTCAGCCGCTCGCGGAGCGCTCGGTTCGCCCCCACGCCGCCGCCGACGACCACCCGCGAAAATGTCGTCTGGTCGAGCGCGGCGAGCGTCTTCGCGACGAGCACGTCGACGATCGCGTCCTCGAATCCACGCGCGATGTCTGCCTTTTCTGCGGCGAGCGCGCCCTCACGTCGGACCAGCGTCAGGACCGCGGTCTTCAGCCCGGAAAAGCTCATGTTGAGGTCGCCGCTGTCCTTCATCGGCCGCGGTAATACGACGGCGCCCGATCGCCCGGTCTCGGCTAGCTTCGCCAGCGCCGGGCCGCCTGGATAACCGAGGCCGAGCAGCGTCGCGGTCTTGTCGAAAGCTTCTCCGGCCGCATCGTCGAGGGTATCTCCCAGCAGCGTGTAGGCGCCGATGTCCGCCACCGCGTAAAGCTGCGTGTGGCCTCCGGAAACCAGCAGCGCAACGAACGGAAACGCCGGCTTCGGATCGCCGAGCAGCGGAGAAAGCAAATGAGCCTCGAGGTGGTGAACCGCGAGCGTCGGCTTGCCCAACGCGAATCCGAGGGCCGTTGCCACGCTTGCGCCTGCCAGCAAGGCTCCGGCGAGTCCCGGCCCTTGCGTGTAGGCGATACCGTCGAGGTCGGTAAGAACCGTCCCTGTTTCGGCCAGCAGACCCTCCACGAGCGGCACCACGCGACGAATATGGTCACGTGAGGCGAGCTCCGGTACCACGCCGCCATAGGCTTGATGCATCGCCATCTGGGAATGCAGCGCATGCCCGAGCAGACCCCGGGCGCTGTCATAAAGGGCAACGCCGGTCTCGTCGCAGGAAGTCTCTACGCCCAGCACCAGCATCGGGCGAGTATAGCGTGCGGCATGCGCGCGATCGGTCATCCCAATAGCGTGGATTGCGGCGCCAGCGCCTCCATCGAATGTCGACAATCGCGGGATGCTGCTGATGCTGGCGGCGCTGCTGGCGATTGCGGGCGTGATTCGACTCCGCAAAGGGTTTGACAGTGGCCGCCTTGTGCGGCGGCTCCCGGCTTGTTATAATTTAGAGCTGTTCAAGTTGTTGTTGCCCAAAGGATTCGATAAACATGCCTAGCGTTCGCGTTCGCGAGAACGAGCCTTTCGAAGTGGCCCTGCGCCGCTTCAAGCGTACGATCGAAAAGACCGGTCTGCTCACCGAGCTGCGTGCCCGCGAGTTTTACGAAAAGCCGACTGCCGAACGCAAGCGCAAGCTCGCCGCCGCCGTCAAGCGCCACTACAAGCGTCTGCGCAGCCAGCAGTTGCCGCCGAAGCTCTACTAAAGCGAGCTCGCAGTCGATCCATCCGGGGCGAAGCGATTCGCCCCTTTTGCTTTCTGGGGGCGGCGCGAACCACCCGGCGTCGCCCAGTCGCCCCGTACGCAGTGCGGGGATCGACGGGGAATTGCGAATCGACGCGGCTACCGACGCGCCTGTGCATCGCGCCCATTCGATTCGTTCACGGAGGTAGCTGATGACGCTCAAAGCACGCATCACCGAGGACATGAAGAATGCCATGCGCGCGAAGGAAGCGACGCGCCTGTCGACGATACGCATGCTGCTCGCGGCGATGAAACAGCGCGAGGTCGATGAGCGCATCGAGCTTGCCGACGCCGACGTCCTGGCGATCATCGACAAGATGATCAAGCAGCGCCGGGAGTCCGTCACCCAATTCGACGCTGGAAACCGGCCGGACCTTGCGGCTGCGGAACGCGCCGAAATCGCGCAATTACAGGCTTACATGCCCCAACCGCTTTCGGAAGCCGAGATCGACGCGCTCATCGTCGGCGCCGTGGCGGATGCGGCGCTCGCCGGGGCCGCCGGCATGGCGGCGATGGGCAAGGTGATGGCGGCGATCCGGCCGCAACTGGCCGGCCGAGCCGACATGAGCCTGGTTTCGGCCAAGGTCAAAGCCAAGCTCAACGGGTGACGCTCCGCAGGTCAGCCTGCGGCTCAGGCAGTTTTCCGGCAGGGCTGAAATCCTCGCCTATAATGTACTCTATGGGCCCCGTGGTGTGCGTCAGTTCTGCCATGGTCCGACGGGGTTAAGACCATGATTCCGAACGATTTTATTCAAACGCTTCTGAGCCGGGTCGACATCGTGGCGGTCGTCGACCAGTATGTGCCGCTCAAAAAAGCGGGTACTAACTTCGCTGCCTGCTGTCCCTTCCATAGCGAAAAGACGCCGTCCTTTACCGTCAGCCCGACCAAGCAGTTCTACCACTGCTTCGGATGCGGTGCCCATGGCACGGCGATCAGCTTCCTGATGGAGTACGGCGGCAAGCCTTTTCCAGACGCGGTCGAGGAACTCGCCCGTGATGCCGGCCTCGAAGTCCCGCGCACGCACGCCCCGCTGGCGGCGGCCGGCCGCGATGAAGTCCTGGACCTGTCGGGGGTGCTGCTGCAGGCCGCCAAGTTCTATCGACAGCAGCTCAAGGAGTCGGAACGGGCGATCGCATACCTCAAAGGTCGGGGCTTGAGCGGACCGATCGCGGCGCGTTTCGGGATCGGCTATGCGCCTGACGACTGGCAACCCCTCGCCGGAGCATTTCCCGAATATCAGAGCAAGGCGCTGGAGACCGCGGGCCTCGTGATTGCCGGCGACGCCGGGAAACGCTACGACCGCTTTCGCGACCGCATCATGTTTCCCATCCATGACGGCAGCGGGCGCGTGATCGGCTTCGGCGGCCGCGTCCTGGACAAAGGGGAGCCCAAATACCTCAACTCCCCGGAGACACCCCTGTTTTCCAAGGGCCACGAGCTCTACGGGATGTTCCAGGCGCGGCCGGCCATACGCGCCGCGGCCAAGGTGGTCGTGGTCGAAGGCTATATGGACGTGGTCGCCCTCGCTCAGCACGGCGTGGAATTTGCGGTGGCGACCCTGGGTACGGCGACCACAGCCACCCATGCGCAAAAACTCTTCCGGGTCACCGATACCGTCATTTTCTGCTTCGACGGTGACGAGGCCGGTCGCCGCGCGGCATGGCGTGCGCTTGAAAATACGGTTTCGGTGCTCGCCGACGGCAAGGACGCGGGATTCCTGTTCCTTCCCGACGGCGAGGATCCCGACGACTTTATCCGCCGGCGCGGCAAACCCGCGTTCGAGGAACTTCTGGACCAGGCGACACCCTTGTCCGATTTTCTGCTGAACGAGCTTGCCGCGCGCCATCCGCCCCGGTCGGCCGAAGGGCGGGCGGCGCTCGTCAATGCCGCCAAGCCGCTTCTGGCGCAGCTTACCGCGCCGGTCTTCGGCGCGCTGCTCCGGCAGCGGCTTGCTGCGCTTGCCGGATTGCCCGAACGGGAGATGACGGCGTTGTTGCCGTTTCAGAGAACCGCTTCCGCCGCGCCTCCCGTGCGCAGGGGCGCCGCGTCCCGGCCCGCGCCATCGCTCATCCGCCGGTTGATTCAATACGTGCTGCTGGAGCCTGAGCTCGCTCGACGCAATGACGTGCCCAAGCCCCTAGGCGCAGACGTCGACGGCGCCGCACTGGCGGCGCTGGTTGCGTTTAGCGAAGCGAGCAAGGTACCGCTCACGACCGCAGGCGTGATGCAGCATTTCGCCGGCGGAAGCCACGAAGATGTCTTCGTAGCGGCGCTCACGGCCGCCGAAAACGAGGGCCTCGAGGGTGAATTGCTGGAAACCGAACTTGTCGAAGGAGTGAAGCGGTACTGGTTGAATGCGCAAAAACGCGGCGACGACGCGGAATCGCGCCGCGCACCCCCGGTGGATCTTTCGGTGGAGGAGACCGAACGCGCCCGCCAGACGCAGCTTGCCCGTGATCACGCCGGTGGCGGAACCTAGCTGCGCCGGAGGCCGGCGGCCCTTAAGCGCATGTTATAATTTGAAGTTTTCCCGACCCGCCCCAATCTCGGGAGATATCCGGAATCGCGGTGCGCGCTCGACCGGAGCCGCACCCCAACAGTAGGACGACCATGGCCAGAAAAGCCTCGAAGCCTGTGAAGAAATCGCGCCCCAAATCCAAAGCGAAGGCCAGCCGCAAGGCAAAGCCGCGCTCGAAGCCCGCACGCAAGCGGACCACACCCAAGTCACGCGCGCCAAAGCGTTCGGCCAAGCCGTCGAAGGCGAAGTCCGCGGCGAAGAAACCGGCGAAGAAAAAACCGACATCCGCCAAGTCGGGCCGCTCTTCGAAGAAGTCTCCGTCCAGGCGGGCGGCGAAGCCTGTCGCCAAAAAGAAACCGTTGCCGAAGGTCTTGAAGAAAACTTCGGGGAAGACTCCGGCCCACGCGGCGGGCAAGACTCCCGCCAAGGCACTGCCGCCGGCGGCCAAGAAAACGTTGCTCAAGCCCGCTGCGAACATAACGAAGTCCGCAGCGAAGGCCGCAACGAAACTGAATGGCAAAGGAGGTAAGGCGCCCGTAGCCGCCGCGGTCAAGCCGTCGCCTGGTGAAATCGCCGCGCGGCTTTCCGCCAAGCGGACCGAAAAGGCGCTCGCCGAAGGCAAGGTGCGCAGCGGCAAGAACGGCAGCGTCGAATTGCGCAAGGTCGAGCTCTCGCCCGCCGAGGCCGAGGCTCGCAAGACGCGGCTCAAGAACCTGATCGTGCTCGGCAAGGAGCGCAGCTACCTCACCTACGCCGAAATCAACGATCACCTGCCTGACGACATTCTCGACGCCGAGCAGATCGAAGGCATCATCTCCATGATCAACGACATGGGGATCCAGGTCTACGACGAGGCACCGGACGCCGAAACGCTGCTGATGTCCGAGGCGGCGCCCACTGCCGCCGCCGACGATGTCGACGAAGAAGCCGCCGAAGCCGCGGCCTCGACGCTGGACTCGGAATTCGGCCGCACCACCGATCCGGTGCGCATGTACATGCGCGAGATGGGCTCGGTCGAGCTCCTTACCCGCGAAGGCGAAATCGAAATCGCCAAGCGGATCGAGGAAGGCCTGAAGTACATGATCATGGCGATTTCCGCCTGCCCGATGACTGTCGCGCAGATTCTCGACCTCGCCGCCAAGATCGAGCGCGACGAGCTCAAGATCGACGATGTCGTCGATGGACTGATGGACTTCACCGAGACCCTCGCGACGATCGACGACGACGACGAGGAAGGCGAAGAAGGCGAGGACGACAGCGGAGCGATCGCCGCGGAAAACCTGGAACGCCTGAAGGTCGCGGGACTCGAGCGCTTCGCGGTGATTCGACGCCTGTACACGCGCATGCTCGTCGTTCTGCAAAAGGAAGGCCACAAGGCGCCGAAGTACTTCGAACTGCAGAAGAAAATCTCCGCCGAGCTGATGCAGATCCGCTTCGGCGCGCGCCAGGTCGAGCGGCTTTGCGACAGCGTGCGCTGCGAGGTCGACAACATCCGTCAGACCGAGCGCAAGATCCAGGACCTAGTGGTCAACAAGGGCGGCATGCCGCGGCCCGAGTTCATCAAGAAATTCCCCGAGCATGAAACGAGTCTGCGCTGGATCGATCGGGAGATCGCCGGGCACCACGCGTACAGCGAGCCGCTGACGCGCTTCCGGCAGGCGATCGTCGAGCAGCAGCACAAGCTTCTCGATCTGCAGAAGCGGGTGATGATCCCCTTGAAGGACCTGAAGGAGATCAACAAGCAGATGTCGACCGGTGAAGCGAAGGCGCGCAAGGCCAAGCGCGAGATGACCGAGGCGAATCTGCGCCTGGTGATTTCGATTGCCAAGAAGTACACCAACCGCGGCCTGCAGTTCCTCGACCTGATCCAGGAAGGCAACATCGGCCTGATGAAGGCCGTGGACAAATTCGAATATCGCCGCGGATACAAGTTCTCGACGTATGCGACGTGGTGGATCCGGCAGGCGATCACGCGCTCGATTGCCGATCAGGCGCGCACGATCCGCATCCCCGTCCACATGATCGAGACGATCAACAAGATGAACCGGATCTCGCGCCAGATTCTCCAGGAAACCGGGCAGGAGCCGGATCCGGCGCTGCTGGCCGAAAAGATGGAAATGCCGGAAGAAAAAATCCGGAAGATCCTGAAGATCAGCAAAGAGCCGATTTCGATGGAAACGCCGATCGGCGACGACGACGATTCGCATCTGGGCGACTTCATCGAGGACGCGAGCACGGTCGCGCCGATCGACGCCGCGGTCAATGCGAGCCTGCGCGATGTGTGCAAGGACGTGCTGGACACGCTGACGCCGCGCGAGGCGAAGGTGCTGCGGATGCGCTTCGGGATCGAGATGAACACCGATCACACGCTCGAGGAAGTCGGCAAGCAGTTCGACGTCACGCGCGAGCGCATCCGGCAGATCGAAGCGAAGGCGCTGCGTAAGCTCCGTCATCCTTCGCGATCGGAGAAGCTGCGAAGCTTCATCGATGGCGAGGGCTAGGAACGACACCGTTCCTCAGCACCATGAAAAGCGCCGCCGTTGCGGCGTTTTTCTTTGACGCTCCAAAGTAACGGGGTCCCTCTCAGAATCGGGTATCAACTCGGCGCGAGATCGAGGGTGGCGATCAGGTGTCTCGCATCGTCGAGATCGACATCCAGCGTAAATCCCACCGCCGCGGCAAGCGCGCGCATCGGTGCATTCACGGCCAGAATGCTGCCGACCAGCGTGCGCAGGCCGCATCGCCGCGCACCGTCGATCAGCAGTTCCATCAGCGCGCGACCAAGCCCGTGACCCTGCCGCGCGTCGGCGATGACGATGGCGAATTCGGCGCTCTCGCCTTCCTGTCCGGTTTCGGCAATATAGCGTGCGATCCCGACGATCGCCTCGTCCCCCGACGCGTCGTCGAGCGCGATCAGCGCCATTTCCCGCGTCTCGTCGATCTGGGTGAATTGCTGCACCAGCAGCGGCGTGAGCCCCGGCAGATGCTGCATGAAGCGCATGTAACGGCTCTGCTCGGACAAGCCCGCGAAAAACGCGCCGTCCATGGCTGCATCCGCGGGCCGGATCGATCGCACGCGAGCGCGCCGGCCATCGCGCAGCGTGAGCGTCGTTTCGAGCTTCGAAGGATCGGGATCGATCGCCATCGTCGGAAATTGACGCGAGCTGCGCAACGCACAGTGCGCGCCGTGGGCACGGTGGCTATCATTTCATCGAGTCTGCCGCAACGCGAGCAAACGATATGTCGCTCGTCCGCTATAATCGGCGCCGAATCCGCGTGCGGGCCTGTAGCTCAGTTGGTTAGAGCAGAGGACTCATAATCCTTTGGTCGCTGGTTCGAGTCCAGCCGGGCCCACCAACCCTTTTCGAATCTGGGCACTCCGGCAACGGCAACGTTGCCGGAGTCCACCACGCCGTTCTTAAGGCTGGCCTTGGGCATGGTGCGCGCTCGCTCTCAATTCGGGCGAGCGACTCGCGGATTGCGTTGGTGTCGCTTAGCTACATGACCGCAATCAACATTGCCGCGGCAACGTCGCCTTGCTCTCCCCTCCAACGTGAAACCATCGTGACTTGAGCGCTTCCAATATCAGTAGACTGAAGAAGCCGGCCACGGCGCATACGGCGAGGTCATCCCAATGCAGGCGACCAAAATGAAACAGCGATCGCGCCGGGGGCCAAAACACGGCCGTCGCGAGAAGTGCGGTTACGCCGCCAAGTAGAATCCGGAGCGAGCGGTTGGGCCGCAGGAACGCTTGCACGAGAGAAGCGTTGAACGAGCGATTGACCAAAATCAGACCGATGTTCATGAGAACGAGAGACGTGAAGACGAGCGCGCGCAAATCCAGCTCGGGTACTCCCATGCGCGCCGCGCTGATGAAAAGACCCGCGAGAATCGCGAGAACAATCACACCTTGAAGGACCGCCCATAAAATTCGCCTCGGCACGAGCAGCGGACTTGCGGGATCGCGTGGAGGGCGTCGCATCACGTCGTCTTCCTCGTCTTCGGCTTCAAACACTACCGAACACGCTGGATCAATAACCATTTCGAGAAATGCGATGTGAATAGGCGTGAGCATGAGCGGCAAACCAAGCAGAAGAGGCAGCAGCGCGAGTCCGGCTATAGGGATATGGACAGCAACAATGTACTCGATCGCCTTGCGTAGATTGTCGTAGATGCGCCGCCCCAAGCGGATTGTTTTCACGATTGACCCAAAATCGTCGTCAAGCAGGACGATGGCGGATGCCTCGCGCGCGACATCGGTGCCGCGTCCCCCCATTGCAATGCCAATGTGAGCGGCCTTGATGGCGGGCGCGTCGTTTACGCCATCGCCCGTCATGGCAACGATCTCGCCGTTCGCCTTCAGGCTCTGGACAATGCGAAGCTTTTGACTGGGCCTGATGCGTGCGAATATCGATGTAGATTTCACGAGCAGCGCGAGCCGATCATCGGACATTACCTCGATGTCGTCGCCGGCCAGAACATCCGTAGCGTCGAGCCCGGCTTGTCGCCCGATGGCGCGGGCCGTTTCGGGATAGTCGCCAGTTATCATCACAACCCTGATTCCTGCGGAACGGCATTCGGCAACGGCGGCTGGAACATTGGAACGCAATGGGTCGGCAAATCCGATAAGCCCCACATACTCGAACTTCAGGCTGCGAGGCGACTCAGGCAGGTCTTGTGGCTGCGCAAGATTGATCACTGTTGTCTTCGCGACGCCGAGCACGCGAATCCCATCGCGCGCAAGCGCGTCTACCTGTGCGCGAATTTGAACCAAATGGTCAGCGGTCAGATGACAAAGCTCCGCGATCGCTTCGAGCGCGCCCTTGGCATAGGCCGTGCCGGTTCCAGCGCCATCGCCAGACATGATGTTCACCACCGCAAACAAATCTGGCCTGAGACCATAGGCACGAATGAGCGTGCGATGCGCGAAACCAGCAGTGCCCGAAGCGAGCTGCGCTCCGGCGAGCGCATGCACGGCTATGTCCATCGGATCGGTTGCTTCGCGCGGACAGGCCAGCACGGCAACTTCCAGGGTAGCCTGCATCTCAGCGGATACCGGAATGTTTCCGCCTTGATCCCAGCGAGCGTCCGCAGTGAGGATGGAGACGACCGTCATACGATTTTCGGTCATAGTGCCCGTCTTGTCCGTGCACAACACCGTCGTAGCGCCTAGCGTCTCTATCGCTGACGCGCGGCGGGTCAGTACGCGTGCCCGCGAAATACGCCACGCGCCCATCGCCATGAATACCGCCATGACGAGAGGAAATTCTTCGGGCAGCAAGGACATTCCGAGCGCGATGCCCCCAAGCATGGCCTCAAGCCACGACCCGCGAAGCAGCCCAAAGAGCAGAACCGTCAGCCCTCCTGCGAGGGCGCCGAAAATGGCGAAGTCCCGTATCAACCATCGCATCTGTAATTGCAGGTGAGGTTGTTCTGTTTCGATTGTTCGAAGGGCACCTCCGATCTTGCCCATTTCACTGCGAATGCCAGTCGCAAGCACGAGCGCATGTCCGGTGCCGCGCACAACGAGCGTTCCGGCAAAGATATAGGGCAAGTCTTCGCCGCCCGCCCCCAGCGCGGTGTTAAGGTCTCCAATCTTTGTAGAGGATTGTTGGGCCAGCTTGCGGACAGGAATGGATTCGCCGGTCAGAAGCGATTCATCGAGCAAAAGGTCTTGCGACGATAGGAGAGTTGCGTCCGCTGCCACCCGGTCGCCCTCGGAAATTACGATGATGTCGCCGCGCACAACCTCTCGGCCGGCGATGTGAATTCTCTTGCCGTCGCGGATCACGAGCGCCCGTGGACTTGCGAGATTGCGAAGCGCCTCCAATACGCGTTCGCTGCGGGACTCCTGAATAATGGAGATCGTAATCGAGAGGGAGGCGAACAGAAGCAAGAGCACAGCTTCGATTCGGTCGCCCAAGAGCAAATAGACGACACCGCCACCTATTAGCAGCGCAAACATGGGTTGGCGCACAATTTCGGAAAGGATGCGCAGAAATCCACGTCGGTCAGGCGTCGGCAGCTCGTTGTATCCCTCCCCCTTCAACCGGGCTGCCGCCATTGCGGCAGTTAGGCCTAAAGTCGGTTCCTTCCCCTTCATCGGGTGTTGCATGTCGATTCCCTCAAACGCGTTCCCCCGAGAAGACCACGCGCCCCGTCGAAGGCAGGTGCGTCATGGAGAACGAGAAGGCCGTGCGTTGATCAGCGGTTTAGCGGCTTGCCCGCAAGCCACGCCGCACCGTCGGCGTAGAGCTGCTCGACTGCAGCGCCTTTGAGCGTCGGCATATCGCGCTTGACGGTGAAGCCTATTCTCGTCTGCGCATACGCCAGATGACGGTATCCCTCCGGAAACTCGGCAAGCAGCGCAGCGTCGAGTTTGAGTGCCGCACTCGGATCGATGGAGTCGATGCGGTCCTTTTCGTAGATCGGCTGGCGCAGCACGATCGCCCAGCGCTCGTCGCGCTTCTCGAAGAAATCGTAGAAGCGTCCGGTGCACAACACGTCGCACTGGACGCCGTCCACTGCGGTGCGTTGCGATATGGTCATCTTCGTTTGTGCAATGGCCCGCGTGCCGGCGACGTCGATGCACGATCCACCGAGAAAGTGCAGGATGCTGATGCCTTTGTTCCAGCCTTCGCGGCTGACCTCGATGAAGCGCTCGGCGGACCCCTGAATCCACGTCGCCATCATGCGCGCCTCCGGATGCCAGACAGTGCGGAATCGCTCCCAATCTCCCGCGTCGCGCCAGAGGACCCAGTTTTCGACGACTTCTCGAATGCGCATGCGCTCGATCATTGCGGTATCCATGTGCGTCACGCTCCAGAATTGGTGGCACGGTTGGGGGCTGCGGACATTCTAGCAATCGCGTTGCTATTGGAGATTGCCTAATACGCGACGACTCCCGCAAGACCGCCTCCATTCCTCAACGGCCGGAATCCTTGGGCTTTTGACGGTCGAAAAATGGATTCCCGCTTTTGCGGGAATGACGATATTGGGGAACAATCGTGGCTCACCTCGATGGCAACGCACCGTCGGGCGTCTTTGCTGCCGTCGCTGATTGTGAGATGCTGC
>JADGRP010000022.1 GCA_017880805.1 Burkholderiales bacterium | reverse complement strand
GCCGCCGCGCCCGCGCCCAAAGCCGTATCGACGATCGCCTGCGCTTCATCCGCGATACGGCGCAGATGCTGTTCGCCGCGAAAGCTTTCCACATAGATCTTGTAAATGTTCTCCGTGCCGGATGGACGCGCAGCGAACCATCCATTCTCGGTGATCACTTTCAGTCCGCCGATGGGAGCGTCATTGCCGGGTGCGTGGCCAAGTATGCTCAAGATCGGCTCGCCGGCCAGGTCCTTGCTCAGTACCCGCTGCGGCGAGAGTCCTGACAGCATGCGTTTTTGCTCCGGGGTCGCGGGTGCCTCAACCCGGTCGGAGAGGCACTCGCCGAACTCGCGCGTAAGCTCGCGGTAGATCTCGCCGGGATCGCGGCCCATCCGCGCAGTGATTTCCGCGGAGAGCAGTGCCGGGACGATTCCATCCTTGTCCGTCGTCCAGACGGCGCCATCAAGGCGCAGGAAAGTTGCGCCGGCGCTCTCTTCGCCGCCGAAGCCGAGCGAGCCGTCGAGCAAGCCATCCACAAACCACTTGAAACCGACCGGCACCTCGTAGAGCTTCCGGCCGAGTTTCGCCGCAACGCGATCGATCATCTGGGTGCTTACCACGGTCTTTCCTACTGCGGCTTGCCTGCCCCACTTTGGCCGATTCTGAAACAGGTAGTGAATGGCGACTGCAAGATAGTGATTGGGCGGGAGCAATCCCCCGCTGCGGGTGACAATCCCGTGCCGGTCGTGGTCGGTATCGCACGCGAAGGCAATGTCGAAGCGATCCCTGAGGTCGATCAGGCTCTGCATTGCGTAGGACGAGGACGGATCCATGCGAATCTGACCGTCCCAATCGACCGTCATGAACCGGAAGGTCGGATCGACGACTTCGTTCACGACCGTGAGATTCAAACCATAGCGCTCGGCAATCGGGCCCCAATAGTGAACGCCCGCGCCGCCGAGCGGATCCACGCCCATACTGATGTTCGCGTCGCGAATCGCGTCCATATCGAGCACATTACCGAGATCGCTCACGTACGCGTTGAGAAAGTCGTGGCGGTGGGTGGTGCGGGAGCGCAGGGCCTTCACGTAAGGAATTCTTCTTACGCTCTTCAGGCCGCTTTCCAGAAACGCATTGGCCTGGGCTTCGATCCATCCTGTGATGTCGTTATCCGCCGGCCCGCCGTTGGGCGGGTTGTACTTGAAGCCGCCGTTGTCGGGCGGATTGTGCGAGGGCGTGATGACGATGCCGTCTGCCAGCCCGGAGCTGCGGCCACGGTTGTAGACCAGGATCGCATGCGAAATCGCCGGCGTCGGCGTGAATTCGCCCCGCTCGGCGATCATCGTTTGCACGCCGTTGGCGGCCAACACCTCCAGCGCGGTCTCGAACGCCGGCTGCGACAACGCATGGGTGTCAATGCCAAGGTACAGCGGGCCATCGATGCCTTTGCTCCTGCGGTAGTCGCAGATCGCCTGGCTGATCGACAGCACATGCCATTCGTTGAAGCTGCGCTCGAACGAGCTGCCGCGGTGCCCGGAGGTGCCGAACGCGACGCGCTGGGCCGGCACCATGGGATCGGGGCGCTGGTCGACGTAAGCGGCGAGCAGCTTCGGGACATCGACCAGCAGTGCCTGCGGTGCCGGATGGCCGGCCAATGGACTGATCGCGGTGCTCATGTGCGTGCATTCCGCAGCCGGCGGTAGCGCCGGATGAGCGCGTTGGTCGAGCTGTCATGATCGAGCTGCGGTTCGTCCGCGCTTTCCAGTTCAGGCGCCGTCCGCTGCGCCAGCGCTTTGCCCAGCTCGACGCCCCATTGATCGTACGAATCGATATTCCAGATCGTCCCTTGAGTAAAGACGCTGTGTTCGTACAGCGCGACCAGCAGCCCCAGCGTCTCCGGCGTCAGACGCTCGGCGAGTAGGGTATTGCTCGGGCGATTGCCTTCGAATGCCCGGTGCGGCGCCAGCCACCCTGGGGTGCCCTCTGCCCTCACCTCGTCCTCCGTCTTGCCGAAGGCCAGCGCCTCAGTCTGCGCAAACAGATTCGACATCAGCAAGTCATGATGATGGCCTATCGGGTTCAGCGCCTGGCAGAAGCCGATGAAGTCACACGGAACCAGCCCGGTTCCCTGGTGGATGAGCTGGTAGAACGAGTGCTGGCCGTTGGTACCGGGCTCGCCCCAGTAGACGGGCCCCGTTTGATAAGCCACGCGCGCCCCGTCGAGCGTGACGTGTTTGCCGTTGCTCTCCATCGTCAGTTGCTGCAGGTACGCGGGGAAGCGATTGAGATACTGCTCGTAAGGCAGCACCGCGACCGTCTGCGCATCGAAGAAGTTGCAGTTCCATACTGTCAGCATCCCCATGAGGATGGGAATATTCTGCCGGAATGGAGCGCTGCGGAAGTGCTGGTCCATCGCGTGAAAGCCAGCGAGCATCGCACGGAAGTGCTCCGGTCCGATGGCGATCATGGTCGACAGGCCAATCGCTGAATCCATCGAGTAGCGCCCGCCAACCCAGTCCCAGAAGCCGAACATATTCGCCGTATCGATGCCGAACTTGGCCACGGCCTCGGTGTTGGTCGAGACTGCCACGAAGTGCCTGCGCACGGACCGCTCGTCGCCAAGTCTGCGCAAGCTCCAGGCGCGCGCGGCGTGGGCATTAGTCAGCGTCTCGAGCGTGGTGAAAGTCTTCGAACAGATGATGAACAGGGTTTCTGCCGGGTCAAGATCGCGCGTGGCCTCCTCAAAGTCGGTGCCGTCCACGTTCGAGACGAAGCGGAATGTCATGTCGCGCTGGCTGTAGTGGCGCAAGGCTTCGTACGCCATCACCGGGCCCAGGTCCGAGCCGCCGATACCGATGCTGATGACGTTGCGGATGCGCTTTCCAGTATGTCCGCGCCACTCGCCGATGCGGACCCGGAGCGAGAATGCCGCCATCCGTTTAAGCACCGCATGTACCTGGGGCACGACGTCGACACCATCGACAACGACCTGCTCGGTCTCGGGCGCGCGCAGGGCCGTGTGCAGCACGGCGCGCTTTTCCGTCACGTTGATCCGCTCGCCCAGGAACATCGCGGCGATGCGCTCACGCAGACCGCATTCCTCGGCCAGTCTCACGAGCAGTCGTATCGTTTCGTCAGTAATGCGGTTTTTCGAATAGTCGAGGTAAATCCCGGCGGCTTCAACGCTCAGGCGCTCGCCCCGGCGAGCATCTTCGGCGAAAAGCTGCCGCAGATGCAGACCGCGGATCGCCTGGTAATGCCCGGCGAGAGCCTTCCACGCCGCGCGCTCGGTCAACCCCGTAGCCGGCTGCCGATTGAGCGGATTTTTCACCTGCATCGGGCGCGCGGGTTCAGGCATGAGCCCCGCGCGCCATACGGCATCAGCCGGCGTAATTCTTCGATACGAAACCCCAGTTCACCAGATTCCAGTAAGACTCGACGTACTTGGCGCGGGCGTTGCGATAATCGATGTAATACGCGTGTTCCCAGACATCACAGGTCATGAGCGGCTTGTCCGCTCCGGTCAGCGGAGTGGCCGCATTGCTGGTATTCGCGATGTCGACCGAGGCGTCGGCCTTTTTCACCAGCCAGGTCCAGCCCGATCCGAAATTGCCGACCGCCGATTTTGAGAAAGCTTCCTTGAATGCGGCGAACGAGCCCCATTTCTTGTCGATCGCAGCGCCAAGCGCGCCGGTCGGTGCGCCGCCTCCCTTGGGCGACAGGCAGTTCCAGTAAAAGGTATGGTTCCACACTTGGGCGGCGTTGTTGAAAATCCCGCCCGAGGCTTTTCTGGTTATGTCCTCGAGGCTCGCGTTTTCGAATTCGGTACCCTTGATGAGATTGTTGAGATTCGCGACGTAGGCTTGATGATGCTTGCCATAGTGGAATT
>JADGRP010000198.1 GCA_017880805.1 Burkholderiales bacterium | reverse complement strand
TCCTCAGCAGCAGTTCAACGCCATCGAAGACCGCCGCAGCCTGAAGGCCTCGCAGGGTGTGGCTTGCTTGGACTGTCACGCCAACGGCCACACGAACGCCGCCACCCACACGGTCGGCGACATACGGCCCAACGAGCATCGCCATCGGATCGATACGCCATCGCTGCGGGGCGTGAACGTTCAGCGCCTGTTCGGTTCGCAACGGGCACTCAAATCCCTGGAGGACTTCACCGAGTTCGAGCAGCGAGGCGCCTACTTCGACGGTATCCCGGCCGACGCGACGCGCAAAGGCACCAACATTCTCGAACGTGGCAGCCAAGTGCATTTCATGGCGGAGTTTCAGGCGCTGCTCGACTTCCCGCCCGCGCCGAAGCTCAACGTCTTCGTCAAGCTCAATCCCGCCAAGGCCAGCGAGAGCGAGATGCGCGGCCAGGATATCTTCTTCGGCAAGGGCCAGTGCGCGACCTGCCACGCCCCGCCGTATTACACCGACAACCTCATGCACAACTTGCAGGTGGAGCGATTTTTCAAGGAGGTCACGATTAACGGTCGCAAGGCGTCTGCCGACGGCCCGATCAAGACCTTCCCGCTTCGCGGCATCAAGGACTCGCCGCCGTACCTGCACGACGACCGCTTGCTGACGCTAGCCGACACGGTGGAGTTTTTCAACCTCGTCCTGGAATTGAAGCTGAGTGCCCAGGAGAAGAAGTATCTGGTCGCCTTCCTCGGGGCTTTGTAGGCTCAGGACTCCGGCCGGATCAAACGCGGCACCCGGCCAGCGTCGCCAGCGACGTCACTCGCCGGGGCGGTATTGCCTGCGCAGTTGAAACGCAGTCTCAAACAGGCTCCGGTTCACGACCTCGCCGGTATCGGCGGCGATGATCCTGTACAGCCACGCCGAAGTGTCGTGTTCCGGCCACTTCCCGGCGAAGTCGTGGCGCCAGGCTGCGATGCGATTGGAAAGATGAACCCATTTAGCCGGCACGGCCCGCTTCAGGTAGAGCACCGAGGCGATGTCCCCCAGGGCTTCGCCCCATGTCTCCAGCGCGCCGCTTTTCACCACCGACAGGTAGCCCTGAATGGTCACGTTGTCGCGTTTAAAATCCGGCGGCAATACCTTGTCGAAGCGCTTGCGAACATAAGCTTCACGTTGTTCGATGCAGTGCGATCCCTCATGCACTGCAATCGCATTCAGCATTACAGGCAGGTCTTTCTGGTCAATGGCGTCAAAGAACTGGTTCAGCCCGTCCTCGGGCTCGGTATTGTAGAATATGAGACAGACGCCACTGGGCAGGCTCAGCCCCGCGGCCATCAGAGGCCGCGTCAGACCTTCCTTCCGGGCGTCGAGTATTTCCAATTCGAGGCCTTCCGATTTCAGCATCCCCGCGACTTCTCCGATCGCCGTGCGAAGCTGGTGTTCCGTCGGGTATGGCGCTGCGAAGGCATGGATGCAACAAAGCAGGGCAAGCGCTGCGACTGAATGCTGGCACACGGACTTCATGAACGCCTCCCAACGCATGGCCCGGCCGCTTCAGACGGCCCGGAGAACTTTCGGATCGGACCGGGACCCGGCTCTTCCGCGGCGGTCGGCGACACATTGCTGCAAAGCGACCGTTTCACCTCTTAACGGCGTGCTGCGTCCGAACTTGAGCGGGACTGGAGGAGGAAATGCTCGTTCGGCGGCAGGATCCCGCAATCCAAGGCGTTTGATGTCATGACCGAAACGCTCCACCCTTCGCCGCGCCGCACGTGTTGCCTGCCCTGACGCCTTCGCATTGGCTGTCGCTGCACGGGCTCATTACCGTTACCGGCCTGCTCGTGTACGTGGTGGCCTCGCACGTGCTGCAGCAACGCCGGCATCCAGCCGCGGCGATCGGCTGGGTATTCTTCATGTTCCTGTTGCCCTACGCCGCGCTGCCGCTGTATCTCCTGTTCGGCACACGCAAGCTCGCCCGCAGCGGCGGTTCACGCGCGGATGCCCGGACGCTTCCGCACAGCGCCGATGACAGTGCCTGGCCGGCCGAGGTGGCCGCTGCGCTCGGGCAGCCGCGCCCCGCGAACTACCGGGCCTTGTGCGTCCACGCCGATGGCCAGGAGTCGCTGCGAGCCCTGCTGGAACTGATCGACGGTGCGCGGCACACCCTCGATGTGTGCAACTTCATGCTCGGGCGAGACGCGGTCGGCGAGGCGGTGATCTCGCGTCTGGCCGCCAAGGCACGCTCCGGGGTGCCGGTGCGGCTCTTGCTCGACGGGGTGGGCCGCATGATGGGCGGGTGGCCCGACCTGTCGCCCCTGGTGCACGCGGGTGTCCGGGTCGGGCTGTTTGCGCCCCTGCTGCGCTTCAATCTGAATGGCCGAACGAACCTGCGCAACCATCGCAAACTCGCGGTGGCCGACGCAGGCTGCGTGGCCGAGCGGCTGTGGTGCGGCGGGCGCAACCTGGCCGGGGAGTATTTCGAAGCGCAGTTCGGCGGCGCGGCGTGGCGCGACCTGAGCTTCGATCTGCAAGGCCCGCTCGCCCGGCAGGCAGCCGATCTGTTCGGGCGCGACTGGGACTTCGCGGTGGGGGCCGAATCGCCGGCGACGGACGCCGCTGTGGCGGCGGAGGCGAAGCCCATCCCCATCGCCGCACCGGGCGAGGCCGCGGGGCAGATCATCGCCTCGGGCCCTGACCAGGCTGACGACACCGTGCACGCACTGCTCGTCAGCGCGGGCTACCGCGCGCGCACTCGCATGGCGCTCGTCTCGCCGTATGTGTTGCTCGACGACGCCTTGCTGATGGCGCTATGTCTGGCGGCAAGGCGGGGCGTGGAAGTGGATTTACTGTTGCCGACGCGGTCCAACCATCGCCTGGCCGACATCGCGCGGCATCGTTCGCTGCGCGCTCTTGCCGCTGCGGGGGTGCGCGTCTGGCTCGCGCCGCACATGCTGCATGCCAAAGCCGCCATTATCGATAATGTGCTGGCGCTGGCCGGCTCCGCCAACCTGGACAGCCGCAGCCTGTTCCTCAATTACGAACTCATGGCGGCGTTTCACGACGCTGGAGATATTGCCCGCTTTTCTGCCTGGTTCGACCTTGAACGCCGTGTGGCCTGCCGCTACGGCGCGCAGCCGCCCGGTCTGTGGCGCGACTTCGTTGAAGGACTGGTGCTGTGGA
>JADGRP010000197.1 GCA_017880805.1 Burkholderiales bacterium | reverse complement strand
CGCACGCGGGCCAGCGCGACGCTGGCGTGGTCCGCGATGCCGCCATCCGGCAGGATCTTGCCTTCCAAGTCCTTCAACAGCGCGCGGAAATCGCCGATGGCCTGCGCGCGCCGCCCCAAACGCGGAAAGCGCTCGGCCGCCGCGGCCAGCAGGGACTTCGCGTCGGCGGCCCGGTCGAGCAGCGAGAAGAGGTCGAAGATCTCCTTGGGGTCGAGGCTGGCGCCTTCAATCCGCAGCTTGTGTACCGAGGCCTCGGTGTCGGGCAGGCCGTTGAAATCGATGCGGATGGCTCCGCCGCGCGCCGCGGGCCGGACGGCGGCGCGCAGGTATTCTATAGCCTCACCGGTCTCCGCCAGGTCCTCGACGAGGGCCGCGCGGTCCGTGTGCGGCTGCACCTTTTCCAGCTCGCGGCGGCCCAGTGGGCTCGAAATGGAACGGCCGAGTAGCTGCCGCAAGGCTTCGAATTCGAGGACTTCGGAACTGGTCTTCAAGTGTGAACCTCGGGGCGCCAGTGGGGCAGACCATCGTTTTTCGTGGTCTGCCATCTTCGCCCGTCGAAAGGCAGACGACAAAAAACGATTGTCCGCTCCACCAAACCCCTACCTGTATTTTCGGCGCTCGCGGAACGCTTTCTCAATCACCGCGGGGGTGCCTTCGGTGATCGGAAGACGCGCCATGTCGCGGCGGCGCACCCATTCCACGGCGCAGACGTCGTCGCCGGCGCGCAACGTTCCCCCGGCGGCGCGGCAGATGTAATCGATCAGCACGTAATGATACTCGGGCGCGCCGGCGGCGTCTCGCATGATCCGTTCGAACACTTCCAGCACGCCGAGCGGCCGGACTTCCAGGCCGGTCTCCTCGCGGACTTCCCGGCGGAGGCCGTCGGTCAGCGCCTCGCCGATCTCCAGCAGACCGCCGGGCAGCGACCACCAACCCTTCAGCGGCTGCTTGCCCCGCTGAGCCATCAGGACGCGGTCGCGCTCCAGGATGATCGCGCCCACGCCGACCATCGGGCGGCTGGGGTATCGGCGGTCGTCCGGCGCCACGAATCAGCGCCCGCCTTTTTGCTCGCGCAGCGTGATGTTGTTGATCACCTGCTTCACGCCCTTCACTTTCTTGGCGAGCGTCGTGGCCCTGTCCTTCTGTTTCTGCAGCTCGACTTGCCCGCTCAAGGTGACCACGCCCTCCTTCACGTCTACCTTGATCGCTCCGCCCTTGACCACCTGGTCGTTTGCCAGCTTGATGCTGACCTGGTCGGTCATCAACCCGTCGCTGGGGGCCTCCTTGGCCAGGCAGACGGAGGCCAAGGCAAGAATCGTCAGTAGCGAAATGCAGGCTTTATTTATCATCTTCACCGGCCATTGTACGCCAGTCGAGCGCATCGAGGAAGGCCCGTTGCTCGCGCCATCCCGGCTGCACGCGAACGTGCAGGTCTAGAAAGATCTTGGTTCCGAAGAGTTTTTCCATCTCCACGCGCGCCAGCGTTCCGATTCGCTTTAACATCGCGCCATTGGCGCCGATCACGATGGGCTTCTGGCCTTCGCGCTCCACGCGGATGGTCGCGTAGATGCGGGTGATTCGGGGCGTTTCTTCCCACCGGTCCACCGTCACCGCCACCGAGTGCGGCACTTCCTTGCGCGTCGCCAGCAGAACTTTCTCGCGCACCAACTCGGCTGCCAAAAAACGCTCGGGCTGGTCCGTCACGTAATCCTCGGGGAAGTACGCCGGTCCTTCCGGCAAGCGATCCAAAATGACGCGGCGCAGGTCGTCCAGGCCGGCGCCCTTCGCCGCCGAAACCGGGACGAACTCGATGAACTCGTACATCGCCTTGTAGCGCTCGATGAGCGGCAGCAGGCGGGCTTTCTCTTTCACCAGGTCGACCTTGTTCAAGACCAGGACGACGGGAGTTTCCGCCTTGCGCGCCAGGTCCACCGCGCGCCGGTCCTCTTCTTCGAAGGTGCGCGCGGCATCCGCCACGAAGAGCAGCAGGTCGCGCTGATCGAGGGATGCCCGCACGGTGTTCATCAAGCGCTTGTTGAGAGGCGTATCCGCCTTGTGGATGCCGGGCGTATCGACGAATACGATCTGCGCCTCCGGCAGCGTCAGCACGCCCTGAATCGACGTGCGCGTGGTCTGGGGCTTATCCGCGACGATCGCCACTTTCTGGCCGATCAGCGCGTTCAGTAGCGTGGACTTTCCTGCGTTGGGCCGCCCGACGATCGAGACGAACCCCGATCTGAAGCTCTTATTCATGCGAAACCGTTTGGGACTTGCCGATGCGAACCTGGTTGACGCGCAGCTCGTCGCCCGCCAGTACTTCGATGCGGACGCCGTCGCGGTCCACAAACTCCCCGGGCTTGGGAACGCGTCCCAGCCATTCGCCGGCCAATCCGCC
This sequence comes from Burkholderiales bacterium, assembly GCA_017880805.1. Classification (GTDB taxonomy): domain Bacteria; phylum Pseudomonadota; class Gammaproteobacteria; order Burkholderiales; family Casimicrobiaceae; genus PALSA-1003. The sequence goes on along the minus strand of JADGRP010000197.1, from coordinate 521 downwards.
CACCGTCGTGGATTCGATGTCTTCTTCCTTGTGAAAGCCATGGACCAGATCGCCGACGCGATCCAGGTCGAAACTGCCCGAGACGATATATCCGCCGTGTCCGTCTTCGACCACGTCGCTGTCGGGCTCGTGCTCGTCGCGGATCTCTCCGATGATAACCTCCAGCAGGTCTTCCATGGTGGCCAGGCCGGCGGTGTTGCCGTACTCGTTCACCACAATCACCATGTGGGTGTTTTCCTGCTGCATCTGGCGCATCAAGCCGTTCACCGGCTTGGACTCGGGCACGAATGGAATGCTGCGGACCAGTTCGCGAACCGTGCGGCCTTCGCGCTCGCTCTCTTCGAGCTCGAACATGTCGCGCACGTGTACGAAGCCGATAATCTGGTCGATATTCTGCTCGTAAACCGGGACGCGCGAGTATTGTTCGTCGATCACCAGTTGGCGCAGTTGTTCGAGCGTGGCGTCGGCGGGAATGGCCACGATGCCGGGCCGCGGCGTCATGACTTCGCGCACCACCTTGT
>JADGRP010000196.1 GCA_017880805.1 Burkholderiales bacterium | reverse complement strand
TTGCCCGTTGAACTCCACGTGAAAAAGCTCATCGCGCTGGTCGTTGTCGTGCTGCTGATTGCGGTGCTAAGCTGGTTTGCCTTCGCCGCCGATTACAGCGACGGCTATCGCGTCGGTCAGGTCATTAAGCTCTCGCGCAGCGGCTACGTGTTCAAGACCTGGGAAGGCACGCTGGACTTCGGATTCCTGCAACAGGATCCGGCGGCAGGTGTCGCGACCCGGCTCTGGGATTTCAGCGTCCGCGACGAGGACGAGCAGGTGCGCAAGGACATCGACGCTGCCATTTCGGTCAACGGAAAAGTCAAGCTGCACTATCGCGAGAAATATTTCCGCTGGAGCTGGATGGGCGATACGAAGCACTTCATCGACAAGGTCGAGCGCGCGGGCTGAACGCGCTTCACATTTCAGTAGACGACCTGCACGTTCTCGGGCGAAAACCGCTCGCGCAGGCCTTCGAGCAGGCGATCGTCCAGATTGACCCGCCAGTCGCCGCCGAGCTCGATGTCTCCGCTGGACGATCGATTCTGATAGTTGACGATGATCGCCGCCGCTCCGCTCGCGCCGCTGCGGAACGGCGCGAGCAGCTCCAGCAAGCGCTCGGCCGAGCTAGATCCATTGCACGATATTTTGAGCGAACGCGCCCACTTGCGGCGTGCGCCGGCGAGATCGTGCAGCGACTCGGCGACAATCCGCAACGATTGAATCTGGCCGTCCTCGCCAGTGCGCTGGGTCACCTTGACTTCGGCGACCAGCAGCGCGTCCTCGCGGAGAATGTGCCGGCATGCATCGAACGTCTCGCTGAAGATGGCGACCTCGCATTGGTCCTTGCCGTCGTCGAGGATCACGAACGCCATCTTCCCGCGTCGCGACGCTTGCGTGCGAAGCTGCGCAACGACGCCGGCGATGCGTATGGTCGTCGTCGACGGGCGCAGCGCGCCCAGCGGCTGTTGAACGAGCTGCGTCAGCTCCACGGCATAAGCATGATAAGGATGCCCGGAGAGATAGAAGCCGAGGCTCGCCTTTTCCTGGACGAGGCGCTCGGTCTCCGTCCATTCCCGCGCCGCGATCAGTGCCGGCCCCGCCGCTCCCGACGCGTCGCCATGCTCTCCGAACAGCGAGACTTGCGACGCGGCGCGGTCCGCGTGCTCGGCGTGATCCATCGCGGCTCCGACCGAGGCGAGCAGACTCGCCCGCTGCGACTCGATCGTGTCGAATGCGCCCGCGCGGATCAGCGCCTCGACCGCGCGCCGGTTGACGACGCGCTTGTCGACGCGGCGGCAGAAGTCGAACAGATCGGCGAAAGGACCTTGCTCGCGGGCGGCGACGATCGCTTCGGTGGCCGAGCGTCCGGTGCCCTTGACGCCGCCGAGGCCGTAGCGAACGCGCCGCTCATCGATCGGCTCGAAGCGGTAGCAGGATGCGTTGATGTCCGGCGGCAGCATCTCGAGGCCGAGCGCCAGCGCGTCGATGTAGAACTGGCGGACCTTGTCGGTATCGTCCATCACCAGCGAGAGGTTCGCCGCCATGAACGCTGCGGGATGGTGCGCTTTGAAGTAGGCAGTCTGGTAAGCGATCAGTGCGTAGGCCGCGGCGTGTGACTTGTTGAAGCCGTAGCCGGCGAACTTTTCCATGATGTCGAACAGTTGCGTCGCCTTGGCCGACGACAAGCCGCGATCGATGGCGCCGGACACGAAGCCCTGGCGGTGCTTGGCCATCTCGTCCGGCAGCTTCTTGCCCATCGCCCGGCGCAGCAGGTCGGCGGCGCCGAGCGTATAGCCGCCGATGACCTGCGCGATCTGCATCACCTGTTCCTGATAGACCATCACCCCGTAGGTCGGCGCAAGAATCGGCTCCAGTCGGGCATCGTGATATTCGACCCGCTCCGCACCCTGCTTGCGGCGCACATAATCCGGGATCAGCTCCATCGGTCCCGGCCGGTAGAGCGCCACCAGCGCGACGATGTCGTCGAAGCGCTTCGGCGGCGCCTGCAACAGTAGCTCGCGCATGCCGCGCGATTCGAACTGGAACACTGCCGTCGTATTTCCATTCTTGAAAATATCGTACGCCGCCTTGTCGTCGAGCGGCAGCGTCTCCAGCGCCACGGTCGATGCGGGATCGAGCTTCCTGATATAGCGCAGCGTCCAGTCGAGTATGGTCAGCGTGGTCAGGCCGAGAAAGTCGAATTTGACCAGGCCGACGAGCTCGACATCATCCTTGTCGAATTGCGACACCGGCGTGTCCGTTCCGGCCTGCGTGTACAAGGGACAAAAGTCGGTGAGTTTTCCCGGAGCGATCAACACGCCGCCCGCATGCATGCCGACGTTGCGCGCAATACCCTCGAGCTGCTCGGCAAGACTCAACAGCTCGCGCACTTCTTCTTCGGCGGCTTCGCGCTCGTTGATCAGCGGTTCCACATCGCGCGCATAAACGACATTCGTCTGCGATTCGGCGTCGCGCTGGCGGCGTTTGAGCGTGACCATGCGGCCCGGTTGAAACGGAATCAGCTTGGCGATGCCGTCGCAGAAGGTATAGGGCAAGTCGAGCACCCGGCCCACGTCTCGCACGACTGCCCTTGCCGCCATGGTGCCGAAGGTCACGATCTGCGACACCGATTCGGCGCCGTACTTTTGCTTGACGTAGTCGATGACACGATCGCGCCCGTCCTGGCAGAAGTCGATGTCGAAGTCCGGCATCGACACCCGCTCGGGATTCAGAAAGCGCTCGAACAGCAGCGTGTAGCGCAGCGGGTCGAGATCGGTGATGCCAAGGCTGTAAGCCACCAGCGAGCCGGCGCCGGATCCGCGCCCGGGGCCCACCGGAACGCCATTGCGCTTGGCCCAATTGATGAAATCGGCGACGATCAGAAAATATCCGGCGTATCCCATCTGGATGATGGTCTTCACCTCGAACTCGAGGCGGACGAAGTATTCCGGCCGCATCCGATCGCGCTCGGCCGCGTCGCCGAACGAGACGCTCAGGCGCCGCTCCAGGCCAGCACTCGCCTCGCTGTTCAAATGCTGCTCGAGCGACACGCCTTCAGGTGTCGGAAACGCGGGCAGATAATTCTTGCCCAGCGGCAGCGTCAGATTGCAGCGTTGCGCGATCGCTACGCTGTTCGCCAGAGCGCCGGGCAGATCCGCGAAGCGCTGTGCCATTTCGTCCTGGGTCGTGAAGTATTGCTCCGGCGTGAAGCGCTTCGGCCGCCTCGGATCGGAAAGGACGTAACCCTCGGCGATGCACACGCGCGCTTCGTGCGCCCGGAACTCGGCACGCGTCGCAAACTGCACCGGGTGGGTCGCGACGACAGGCAGCGAGAGCTCCGTCGCGAGCCGCACGGTGGCGGCGGTCAACGCGTCGTCGTCGCTGCGGCCGGCGCGCTGCACTTCGAGATAGAAGCGATCAGGGAAAAGCTTCGCCCACGCATCTGCCGCAATGCGCGCCGACAGGGGGTTACCTTGTACGAGCGCATGGCCGACGTCGCCACCGGCGAATCCGGAGAGCGCGATCAAGCCCTCGGTCCCCTCGGCGAACCAGGCGCGTTTCATTTCCGCACGGCCGCGATGCTGGTTGGTGCGGTAGGCGCGGGTCAGCCAATCCGCAAGCTTGAGATAGCCCACGCGCGATTGGCAAAGCAGCAGCAGGCGGTGAGGCGCGTCGCGCTCGGCATCGTGAGTCACCCAGATGTCGCAGCCGACAATGGGCTTGATGCCCTTGGCGCGCGCGGCCTTGTAGAACTTGACCATGCCGAACACATTGCCCAGATCGGTCAGCGCCATCGCGGGCATGCGATCTGCTGCTGCGGCGGCAACCGCGTCGTCGAGGCGTACCATCCCGTCCACGATCGAATACTCGCTGTGCAGGCGCAGATGGATAAAACTGACGGAGCTGAGGGAGCTAACTGAGCCGGGCGCGACCATGATGTACAATTTTACTCGCTTTGACTCCGCGCTCAGGCTCCGTGGCAAAAATCGAAAATCGTTGCCGCAACCTCACGCTTGCGCTGACGGCGATCATCGTCGCAGCCTGCGCGAGCGTTCCGCCCGCCGCCATTCCGCCGGCGGCGCCAACGGGCGCGCCGGCCGCACCCGCTGCGCCCGAACCCCCGCCCAAACCACAGGCGCCGCCGACGACCAGCGCCAGTCCTGCGGCCAAAATCAATCTGCAGGGTTTTCCGCTGCCCTACCGGCAGGGTTACGCCGATGGCTGCGCCAGCATCGGCGCCGTGGAACAAAAGGACGCGGTCCGATTCAAGAGCGACGGCCAATATCGCACCGGCTGGGTCGACGGAAACGCGCTGTGCAAGAAGCGTTGAGAATGCAAAAAGAGTGACGCCGTCCACTTCGCAGTCCATCCCGATTCGAGGCCTTTCCTACCACGTCCGTACCTGGGGAGACCCAAGCGCGCCGAAGCTGTTCATGCTCCACGGCTGGATGGATGTCGGTGCATCGTTTCAGTTTCTGGTCGACGCTCTGACTCGGGATTGGTTCGTCATCGCACCCGACTGGCGCGGTTTCGGCCGCAGCGAGTGGTGCCCCGACGGTTACTGGTTCGTCGATTATCTCGCCGACCTCGAAGCGCTGCTCGATCATTTCTCGCCCGACGAGGCGGCTCGTGTTGTCGGCCACAGCCTCGGCGGCAACGTCGTGTGCCTCTTCGCGGGCCTGCGGCCGGCGCGGATTTCGCACGCGATTTCGCTCGATGGCTTCGGCATTCCGGGCGAGGGCCCGGAGGTCGCGCCGGACAAGATCGCGAAATGGCTCGATGCGCTGCGCGATCCGCCGTCGTTCGCGCCTTATACCAGTATCGCCACCGTCGCCGACCGCTTGCAGAAGAACAATGCGCGTCTGGGGCGTGACAAGGCCGAGTTTCTCGCGGTGCACTGGGCCGAGCCGTTGCCCGACGGCAGCGCGCGTCTGATGTCGGACCCGCGTCACAAGCTGCCTTTTCCGCTGGTGTATCGGATGGAGGAAGCGCTCGCGATCTGGCGGCGCGTCACGTCGCCGGTGCTCTGGGTCGGTGCCCGGGAATCGTTCATACCCAGGTGGCTCACTGGCGATCCGAATGCAAGCGATGCCGACGTCGAGGCAGAATTGAAGCGCCGCATGGCAGCGTTTTCGGACTTGAGGATGCTTACGATCGCCGACGCCGGGCACATGCTTCATCACGATCAGCCGACGGCCGTCGCCGCCGCGATCGAAGCCTTTCTCGTCGTGTGATCGTGCGGCGCTTCGCCATACGCTCGCGCCGCGGTGCGTACGTCGCGCTGGTCGTCCTGACGTTGATCTGGGGCTTCAACTGGGTGGCGATGAAGTTCGCGATGCAACATGCCGACCCGGTCGCATTCAATATTCAGCGCATCCTGGTGGCGATCGCGGTCTTGTTCGCGTTGATGGTCTGGCAGCGAAAGTCTCTGGCGCCCAATTCGTGGATCGCCATCATCGTCACTGGTTTTTTTCAGACGACGATCAATTTCGGCTCGACCACGATGGCAGTGGCGTCGGGAGGTGTTGGCCGCGCGTCGGTGCTGGTGTTCACGATGCCGTTCTGGACGCTGCTCCTCGCCTGGCCGGTGCTCGGTGAACGCGTTCGCGGCAGTCAATGGATTGCGGTGCTGTTGGCGCTCGGCGGACTTACGCTGGTCGTCGAGCCTTGGAACTGGCACGACGCGCTCACGCCGAAACTGTGGGCGGTATTGTCTGGGTTCGGCTGGGCGGCGGGCACCATCGCGACCAAATACTTCCAGCGCGAAAAGCCTCTCGATATGCTGAACTTCATCGGCTGGCAGATGGTCGTCGGCGTGCTTCCTTTCTTTCTTCTGCCGTTCATCCGCGATACGCCGCCGGTCGACTGGAGCCCGGTGTATGTGGCGATGCTTGCCTATACGGGCGCAATCGCGACGGCGAGCGGCTTCGTGCTCTGGATCGCCGTGTTGCGTTGGCTGCCCGCGGGAACCGCGGCGTTCAACATGCTTGCCATTCCCGCGATCGCGCTCGTGAGCTCGATGATTATCTTCGACGAACGCCTGAATGCGACCGAGTGGTCGGGCATCGCGTTCATCGCGGCGGGTCTGGCGATCATCTCACTGCTGGCATGGATGCGTGCGCGCCGTGGGGAAGGAGACTCGCCACAAACGCCGGTGATCGAGAGCGGGTAATCGCGAATGAGCGTTACGACAGAGCGTGACGCCCGCATTCCTTAGTTTCGTGATTCCCGCTCATTTTGGCAACTGAGCGGGATTCCATTTTCCGTTGATGGGAGCCAATGGGCACCCGCCTTCGCGGCTCGGCAATGCGTAACCAGGACGATCAAGTCCGCGTTGCCCGCAGGCTATAATCCTTCGCTCTTCCTCAACGCTGCAAGCTCGCCCCGTGGCTTCCGAGCAACTCTCCAAACTCAGGATCGACCGCAGCATCGCGCCGGTGCCAACGCGCCGGCGCCGCAAATGGCTGTGGCTGGCCGCGATCGCGCTGCTTGCGATCGCAGGCGGAGGCTGGTTCGCGTCTCAACCGCGAGCGATCGCGGTGCAGACGACTCCGATCGTCACGACGTACCCGTCGCAGCAGTTCGTCGTCATCAATTCCACCGGCTACGTCGTAGCGCAGCGCAAGGCGGCGATCTCGTCCAAGGCGTCAGGGCGGCTGGAATGGCTGGGGGTCGCGGAAGGCTCGCGAGTCAAGGCGGGCGACGTCATCGCACGCCTGGACAAGAGTGACGTCCAGGCGCAGGTCGAAGGCGCGCGTGCCAATGTCCAAGTCTCGCGCGCGAATCTGGAGCAGGCGCAAGCGGAGGATCGCGACGCGGCTTCCTCGCTCAAGCGGACGCGCGACCTCATCGCGCAAAAGTTTGTCTCCGAGTCGGCGCTCGACACGGCCAAGGCGCGCGCCGATCGCGCGGTCGCCGGCGTCGCGAGCGCCAAGGCTGCCGTTGGCTCGGCCGAGGCCAACGCGCGCAACGCGCAGGTCGCCGTCGACTACACCGTCATCCGCGCTCCGTTCGACGGCATCATCCTGTCGAAGAGCGCGAACGTCGGCGACATGGTGACGCCATTCTCATCGGCCGCCGACTCCAAAGGCGCGGTGGTCAGCATGGCCGACATGAGCTCGCTCGAAGTGGAAGCCGACGTTTCCGAATCCAGCCTGTCGAAAGTCAGCGCGGGCCAGCCGTGCGAGATCACGCTCGATGCCTTGCCCGACGTACGCTTTCGCGGCACGGTATCGCGCATCGTGCCGACCGTCGACCGGGCGAAGGCGACCGTGATGACCAAGGTTCGTTTCGATGCTATCGATTCGCGCGTGCTGCCGGAAATGAGCGCCAAGGTCTCGTTCCTTTCTCAGCCAGTGACGGCCGAGCAGCAGAAGCCGCTGACCGCCGTTCATCCGGACGCGCTCGCGCCGCGTGACGGCAAGACCGTGGTGTTTGTCGTGCGCGACGGAAAGACCGCCGAGGTGACCGTCACGCCGGGACGAAAGATCGGCGAGCTGACGGCGATCACGGGCGAGGTCAAGACCGGCGAGAAAGCCGTGTTGAAGCCCGCACCCGACTTGATTGCCGGCGCGCAGGTCAAGGCTGCCGGAAAGTGACGCATCCGTCCAAGAGCAAGACGCGAAGCGTCGCAGCGATTGGCTACGGATGCGTCATCCCCGCGAAAGCGGGGATCCATTTTGCGCCCGTCAAAAATGCCAATGAATTCCCGCCTTTGCGGGAATGACGACTTGGGGGCGAGTGCTATTGCGCAGGTGCCGGCGGCGCCGATACTGGTCGAGATCCGCAAGCTTTCGAAGTACTACCGGCGCGGCGAGCAGATCATTCCCGTGCTGGTCGACATCAATCTTGACGTCGAGCTTGGCGATTATGTCGCGCTGATGGGGCCATCCGGTTCGGGCAAGACGACACTCTTGAATTTGATTGCAGGAATCGACAAGCCGTCGAGCGGAACGATCAAGGTCGGCGGCGTCGACATCGCGCGCTTGTCCGAGGGCGATCTCGCAGCATGGCGCGCGTCGCATGTCGGATTCATCTTCCAGTTCTACAATCTCATGCCGGTGCTCACGGCGTTTGAAAACATCGAGCTGCCGCTGCTGCTCTCGAATCTTTCCCGTCGTGAGCGGCGCGAGCGAGTGGACATTGCCTTGTCGCTCGTCGGCCTGGAAGATCGCGCGGATCATCGCCCGAATGAGCTCTCCGGCGGCCAGCAGCAGCGCGTCGCGATCGCGCGCGCGCTGATTACCGACCCGACGCTGATCGTCGCCGACGAGCCGACGGGCGACCTCGACCGGACCACCGGCGAAGAAATACTTTCCTTGATCGATCAGCTCAATCGCGAGCTGGGCAAGACCATCCTGATCGTTACCCACGATCCCAAGGCGGCGGAAAAGGCGCGGCGCCTGATCCACCTCGAGAAGGGCGTTTTAGCGGATTAGTGTCTCGGTTCGCAATCGGCGATGATTCGATCCAATTGCCCGTCATTCCCGCGAAAGCGGGAATCCCGTGTCGTTTTGACGAAAGCTACTGGGTCCCCGCTTTCGCGAGGACGACGAAATATGTTGGCGTACTTCGACGTCGTCTTATTGACGATGCCCTAGTGTTGCCGCGTCACCTAGCGACGTGCCTTAGACGCGCGCAAAAGTTCATCGTCGAGCGCCTTGTCGATCGCAGCTTGCTTGGGCTCGAGCGGGCCGATGCGCAGATCCCGCTCGGCGTCCGCGATGGCCTTGAGAATCGAATCGGTGCCGATATCGACGGCACTTTCGGTGGCGAGTGTCGCCCATGCCTTCCTGACCACGTGTTCATCGATCACATCGTCGTCGACCACATTGAGGTTGATCGCATCCTCTTGGGTCGGCTCGAGAAGCGTGTCCAGGCTTGCGTCGTAAGTCGAGTCGGCAGTCACGGTCGGATAAGCCGACGCGGCACGCTGGGCGACCGGTGCCGGCTCGGTCATGGCGCCGAAATGGGCGAAGGTATTCGCGGTGCCCGTATTGCCCATCGGTGATTTCGAGTTGTCGAGTACTGTCGGTGCGCCCCACGCGGGAACGACCACACCGCGGCGCTTGGCGAACGCGGTCAGCGCAATGGCGACGATGCTGAGCAGTACCGCGGCGTACGGCCAGGTCTGCGTCCACAGCGTCGCCTCCGGAGCCGGCGCCTGTGTGGGGAGCAGCGCAGTCGAAGGCGAAGCGGTCAGCGTATTCGGGCCCTCGGTTGAAACACGAGAGAGCGACGCGGCCGCGGCCTCGGTAATAAATCCGCCGCGCGGCTGCACCGCGGCCAAGACGACCGGTTCGCGTGGTCCCGGCGCCCGTTCAGCGATCGGCGCGGGCGGGATCGTCTTTTGGGTTCGCGCGACCGCGACGGGCGCAGGTCCCGCGATGGGCGTGAAAGTGGTTGGCGCAGGAGCGGCATCGGCCGCGATAGAACGAGCGGGAACGGCAGAGGGAGTCGACGCAGCCGCGTCCCGTTGCGGGCGACGCGCAGCCGCCACGGAACGTGCGGCGCCGGCGTAGTTCCTGAATTCGTCGAGATCGGCCGAGGCCACCATGGCGTCCGATCCGGTTCCCTGCGGATCGAGCAGCAATACGTAATCGCGGCGGACGGTATCGCCGCATCCAGCCTCCACCGTGAGTCGCAGCGCCGGCTCGTTCATGGCACGCGGTGTGGTCACGATCAATCGTGTACTGGCCGCGTTCCGTTCAACACTGACCCTGCCCGTCAGTAATTGCGGTGTACCGGCTAGCGAATCACGGACCAGCTTCAGGCACGAAGCGTTGAGGGTCTCGCCATTGCTCAAGGCAACAGGGATCACCACCCGCAGCGGCTGTCCAAGCGAGGACTGCAGCGCGATGTTGCCCAGCGCCACAGCCGAGGCGAACCCGGGGTGGAAAACAACGCCTGCCAGCGCAGCACAGGCGAAACCAGAGAATCGGTGCATCGGAGCGAAGTGTCGCAAGGCGATCTCTCGGTCGGTGGGTCAGCAAATGCCGTCCCCGGGCAGTCGTGTCCAATACAACAGGACTCCCAGGCGGCTCCGACCCCTATTGAGCAAGTTTCATGCCGCAGGTCCACAGAGACTTCGCGTGCGCTCCGGGGCTTCGCGCGCGAGGCGCCGGTTGCGGTAAGCTTCGCGCTTCCGACCGCCGCATCTTCCGCCGCTTTTTCGTGTATCTGCTCCGCCTCGTCCTCAAGAATTCGCTGCGGCACAAGCTGCGCACGAGTCTGACCGTCGTCGGCATCGTCGTCGCCATCACCGCCTTCGGCCTGCTGCGGACGATCGTCGACGCCTGGTATGCGGGCGCCAATGCAAGCTCGAGCGCCCGGCTGGTGACGCGCAATTCGATCTCGCTCGCCTTTGCGCTGCCGCTCACCTATGCGCAGCGCATCCGCCAGGTCGACGGCGTCACCGGCGTGTCGTGGGCCAACTGGTTCGGCGGCGTTTACATCACCGAGCGCAATTTCTTTCCGCAGTTCGCGATCGACGCGGCCAGCTACCTCGATCTCTATCCGGAGTTCATCCTGCCGCCGGAAGAGAAAAAGGCGTTCCTTGTCGATCGCCAGGGCTGCATCGTCGGACGCAAGCTCGCGGACAAGTACGGCTGGAAGGTGGGCGATCAGATTCCGTTGCGCGGCACCATCTTTTCGGGAACGTGGACCTTCAATCTGCGCGGCATTTACGACGGAGCGGACGCGGGCACCGACCAGTCGACCATGTTCTTCCACTGGGCGTTCCTCAACGAGACCATCAAGAAGCGCTTCCCGCGACGCGGCGATCAGACCGGCGTGTTCATCGTCCAGCTCAAGGATCCGGCCCAGGCGGCGCCGGTGTCGGCCGCGATCGACACCGTGTTCAAGAATTCTCTCGCCGAGACGCTCACCGAAACCGAAAAAGCGTTCCAGCTCGGCTTCGTGGCGATGACCGAGGCGATCCTGCTCGCGATTCAGGCGGTGTCGTTCGTGATCGTGGTCATCATCATGGCGGTGATGGCCAATACCATGGCGATGACCGCGCGCGAGCGTGGGTCCGAATACGCGACCATGAAAGCGCTGGGCTTCGGCGGCGGCTACGTCGCGCTGCTGATCCTCGGCGAAT
>JADGRP010000195.1 GCA_017880805.1 Burkholderiales bacterium | reverse complement strand
CGCTTATGGCATCGATACGCTACGGTATAATTCGCGCCTCCCTCCCTCGCAGTTTCACTTCCATGCATGTTTTTTTCGAGGACGACGGCGCGTTCAAGGCCGGCACCGTCCTTGCCGACAACGATACCTCGCTGCAAGTCGAAGCGATTTCCGGCAAACGCTTGAAGATCAAGGCGGCGAACGTGCTGCTGCGCTTCGCCGGTCCGGCGCCGTCGATACTGCTCGCCGACGCGCAGGCAATCGCGGCCGGGATCGAGGCCGACTTTCTGTGGGAGGTGAGCGGCGAGACCGAGTTCGGCTTTGCCGAGCTGGCGGCGGAGTATTTCGGCCGATCGCCGGAACCGAGTGAGGCCGCGGCCCTGGCGTTGCGACTGCACGCATCGCCGATGCATTTCTACAAGAAGGGCAAGGGACGTTACAAGGCCGCGCCTGTCGAGGCGCTGCAGGCCGCGCGCGCCGGGGTCGAGCGAAAACGACGCGAGACCGAGGAAGTGGCGGCGTACTCCGCCGAGCTGCAGGCACACCGCCTGCCTGCCGGCTTTCGCGACAAGCTGCCGATGCTCCTCTACAAACCGGACAAGCTCGCACTCGAGACGCGCTCGCTCGCTGCCGCGTGCGAGGCCATGCACACACACCCTCTGGCGCTGCTCGCTGCATGCGGCGCGATTCCTTCCACCCATGAATACCACTTCAATCGCTTTCTGTTCGAGGCGTTTCCGCGCGGGACCGACTTCCCTCCTGTGCACGACCTGCCCGCGGTCCCGGATTTACCGCTCGCGGCGGTGCGCGCGTTTTCGATCGACGATGCTTCGACGACCGAAATCGACGACGCCTTTTCGGTGCGCAGTCTCGCGAACGGAAACCTGGAGATCGGCATTCATATCGCGGCGCCGGCGCTGGCGATCGCACGCGGCTCGCCGCTGGACGCGATTGCGCGGACGAGGCTGTCCACCGTCTACATGCCCGGGCGCAAGATCACCATGCTGCCCGAGGCGGTGATCGGGCGTTTCACGCTTACGGCGGGCACCGAGCCGGCGGCGCTTTCGCTTTACGTCGAAACGACGCACGACGGGGTCGTGGTCAGGCAATCGACAAAAGCCGAGCGCGTGCCGATTGCCGCCAATCTTCGTCTCGATGCGATAAGCGAGTGCTTTGCCTCGGACGCATCGCCATCGGATCCGGAGTGGAGCGACGAGCTGCGAGCGCTGTGGCGCCTCGCTCGGAAGCTCGAGGAGGGCCGTGGCAGGGCGGACGTCATGCGCGTGGATTACAACTTTCTCGTCGACTGGGAAACACCACTTGATGGCCACGTTACGATCGTGCCGCGTCCGCGCGGGTCGCCGCTGGACAAGCTGGTCGCCGAGCTGATGATTCACGTCAACAGCAGTTGGGGCAAGGTGCTGGTCGGCGCGGGCGCGCCGGGACTTTATCGCACCCAGCAGACCGGCAAGGTCCGCATGAGCACCAAGCCGGAGCCGCACCAGGGCCTGGGCGTCGCGCAATATCTATGGGCGAGCTCGCCGCTGCGTCGCTACAGCGATCTGGTCAACCAGCGGCAGTTGCTCGCGATTCTCGACGGCGCTCTCCCGGTCTACGCCGAGGGCGACGCGGAGCTGTTCGCGATCATGGCGGATTTCGAGCTGACCTATTCGCAGTACGCCGAGCTGCAAAGCCAGATGGAACACTACTGGTGCCTTCGCTGGTTGCAGCAGGAAAACGTCACTGAGAGCGAGGCGACCGTCGTTCGCGACACCCTGGTCCGTTTCGATGCGATTCCGCTGTACGTTCGGTTGCCTGACATGCCGGCGCTGACGCCCGGGACACGGGTGCGTGTCGGGGTCGGGCGCATCGATCTCCTTGCAGCGACGGTCGAGGCGCGTTTTATCGGCGCTGCCTGAGACGAAACTGACCCGCCCCTGAAGCGCCCAGGGGCCGAAATACGAGGATCGATGGGCGGCGATATACTTGCAGGTCATGCCCAAGGCTACCAAGAGTCCCCGAATACTCGCCGCCGTCGCTGCGGCGCCTCGAGCCCCACCGGCCAAGAAGACCGCCGCGCGGCCTCGCGTACGGGCGCTGCCGACGCCGGAACCACGCACCATGTCGCTCGCGTTTCTCGCCGAGGAGCGCGCGCCCGGCAATCGTTTGCTCGCGTGGGCGATTTTCGGCTCGATTTTTCTGCATGCGGTCGTGCTCGCGATGCGGTTCGCCCCGATCGATTTTGCCAAGAGCGAGCGCAACGATTCACCCCTTGAAGTCGCCCTGGTCAATGCCAAATCGGTGTCCAAGCCGACCAAGGCCGATATCCTGGCGCAGGCACACCTCGACGGCGGCGGTAATACCGACGCCAATCGCCGCGCGAAAACGCCGCTGCCCGCGTTGCCCAAGGACAATGCGACGACCGAGCTTGCGGTCGCCACGCAGAAAGTCGAGACGCTCGAAAAGAAGAGCCAGGAATTGTTGACTCAGCTCAAATCGGCCGCGACCCTCGCGCCACCGGATCCGGCGCCCAATGCCGCGCCGGACAAGCCGGAGCTGCCAACCTCGGCCGAGATGATGCAGCGAACGCTGGAAGCGATGCGGCTGGAAGCGCAGATCGCCAAGGACATGGACGCATATCAGAAGCGTCCGAAGCGGCGTTTTGTCGGCGCGCGCGCCGAAGAATATCGATTTGCGCGCTACGTCGAGGACTGGCGGCTCAAGGTCGAGGGTATCGGCAACCGCAACTATCCCGAGGCGGCGCGCGCGCAAAAACTCTACGGCAGCCTGTTGTTGACCGTCGGCATTCGTGCCAATGGCAGCGTCGAAGCCATCGTCGTCGACCGCACCTCCGGACAGAAAATACTCGACCTCGCCGCGGTCCGGATCGTCGAGATGGGAGGACCCTATGCTCCGTTTCCGCCCAACATCAGCCGCGATACCGATATCCTCTACATCACGCGAACGTGGAGTTTTTCGCCCGGTGATTCCTTGACCTCGCAGTGACGATCCGCCAGCAAGCACCCGCATCAACGCATCGCAGCACACCAGCCTCGCTGTTTCGCTGAATCTCCGACCAGGCTCGTCTCATGGACCGTTATGCCGTCATCGGCCATCCCGTCGCGCACAGCAAATCGCCGCTGATTCATCAGGCGTTTGCCCGAGCGACCGGCCAGCACATGAGTTACGAGCTTCTGCCCGCGCCGCTCGACGGATTTCTTGCGACTGCGCAGCGTTTCGCAGCCGAGGGAGGCAGGGGACTCAACGTCACGGTGCCGTTCAAGCTCGAGGCGTATGCGATGGCAAAGGAGCGAAGCGCGCGCGCGGAAGAAGCGCAGGCGTGCAATACGCTGGCCTGGCGCGACGACCATTGGTACGCGGACAATACCGACGGCGTCGGACTGATGCGTGACCTGACGCACAACCTGCACGAGACGCTCGCGGGACGCGATGTGCTCGTGCTCGGCGCCGGCGGCGCGGCGCGCGGAATCCTGGGTCCCTTGCTGGCGAAAATGCCGCGAAGCGTGGTCCTGGTGAATCGTACCGAGCCCAGGGCCGCGGAGCTCGCCGCGTCATTCGCGGAACACGGGCCGGTCGCGGCGATGTCGTCGGCGCAGTTGAACGGCAGGCGATTCCACGTGGTGATCAACGCGACCAGCATCGGCATCAACGGCGATGTTCCCGAAAACCTTTGGCCGGAGCATCCCTTCGCGGTCGGCGGCCTCGCTTACGACCTGGTGTACGCCGACGTGCCCACGCCCTTCCTCCGCTGGGCGTCTCAGCGGTCCGCGGAGCGAACGGCCGACGGCCTCGGCATGCTGATCGAACAGGCGGCGGAAAGCTTCGTTCTGTGGCGAGGTGTGCGCCCGGAGACATCGCCGGTGTTCGCCATGTTGCGTCCGCAAGCTTAGAAGCATGCGCAAGCTTGGCCGCTGGCTGCTGTGGACGGCATTCGCGATTTTCGCCTTCGTCGCGCTGCTGCAAGTATGGTACGCGGCCAACATTTGGTGGTGGCGGGACCACCCACCGAGCGAAACAGCGTTCATGGCGGCGCGGCTTTCCGAGCTCCAGGCCAAGCGGCCGCAGGCGCGCCTGAAATACGTGTGGGTTCCCTACGACCGCATCTCGATGAACCTCAAGAAGGCGATGATTGCCGCCGAGGATGCGAAGTTCGTCGAGCACGAGGGATTCGACTGGGACGGCATTCAGCAGGCGATGGACAAGAATTTCCGCAAGGGCCGCGTGGTCGCGGGCGGTTCCACGATTTCGCAGCAACTGGCCAAGAATCTGTTTCTGTCGGGGCAGCGAAGCTACTTGCGCAAGGCCGAGGAAGCGGTGATCACCGTGCTGCTGGAAACCATCCTCGACAAGCGGCGCATCTTCGAGCTCTACCTCAACGTCATCGAGTGGGGCAATGAAGTTTTCGGCAGCGAGGCAGCGGCGCGCCATTACTTCGGCATCGGCGCCGGCGAGCTGAGCGCCGAGCAGGCGGCGCGATTGGCGGCGATGGCGCCCAATCCTCGCCACTACGAAAGCACGCCGAACTCGAAAGGGCTGGCACGCAAGATTCCGATCATCCTGGCGCGCATGCCTTCGGCGGAGTTGCCGTAGCCGACATTCTGTAGCAGGATTCGTGTTCTGGTTTACCGCCGCACCGGGGAGGTTCCATGCTCGCAACAAGGCATGAGGGCGCGGAGCGACAATCGACGATAACGAGATGCCTGACGCACACCGCGCCTTGCCCGTCCTGCTGCGCATCTGCGCCGCCATCGACCGGCTATTCGTGGTCGAGGTGGGCCCTTTCGGGACGCGTTTGGCCGAGGACGCACGCGCGGCATGGCTCGCGACCGGGAACAAGAACAAGCCTTCCGACGTCGAGGAATATGTCGCGTTGCTGGCGGCGAGCATCGAGGATCGCGAACAACGCGAGGCGTTCGTCGCGGAGGCGATGGAGTGCATAAAGCTCTAGTGGTCTGAAGGAACGCGCCGCGCCGCCAGTGCGTCACCGGCGAAAAGGGGAAACCGATGTTGCTCAATCGTTCGATCACCGTGCAGTTCACGCTCGTGTTCGTTATCGCACTGCTGCTGGTCGGCGGTTCGTTTTTTCTGGTTCTCGAAAGCGTCTATCGCAACGAGCTCAAGGCGCAGGCGGAGACGGTTGCCGACAATGTGGATGCGTTCGGAAGCTGGGTTTCGCAATACGGCCGGGTGTGGGTGAAGGACGACAACAAGAGTTATCTCGGACAGGTAACGCTGCTCAATACCGCCGACGGCGCCGTGCCCGCGGACCAGTGGCATTTCTATTCCAAGAATCCGGCGCTCGCGCAACGCGAGTTTTCCGAGGTCGTCGAGAAGTCGGCGTCGCCCGCGAAATTCCGGATGACGTCGCACAATTTCATGAATCCGGTCAACAAGCCGGATGCGTTCGAGTCGAAAGCGCTGGACAGGATCCGCTCGGGACATCTGACCGAGTACTATGAAATATTGCCGGACAGTTTTCGCTACGCGCGCACGCTCTATGAAAAAGCCTCCTGCCTCGCCTGCCATGCGAGTGCGGCAAGCGCTCCGAATGACGTCAAGGAACGCTACGGCATCGAGCACGGCTACGGATTCAAGGAAGGCGAGGTGGCAGGCATCATCAGCGTCAGATTGCCGATCCGATCGTTCTGGAACGTCGCTTCCAGCGT
>JADGRP010000194.1 GCA_017880805.1 Burkholderiales bacterium | reverse complement strand
CGGCAAGTGGCAGCAGATCGTTCTCTTCGACCCGCATGTGCTGCCAGTGAAATGCCGCGTAGTCGGCAACCAGCGCCGCAAACTTTGGAAAATCGGCGGACCCGCCATGTTGGTAATGCGTCAGCGCTTGTTGCAGCTCACGCATCTTCGCCGCGCCCCGTTCGTGCTCTTGTTTCAGGCGATCGAGCAACGGCGCCGCGCCTGGGTAACGAGACCCGAGCGCGGTGAACAAATAGGCATCTTCCTTGGGATGGTGGAACCGCTCCAGAAACGCATCGATGTAGTCGACCATTGCGCCGAGCAGCACGAAATCCGGCTTGATGCCCACGTAGCGTATTTCGCGGACGACGTAAAGCATGCCATGCAGCATTGCCGCCAAGGATCGATGCTCCTCCTCGATAATGCGTTTCGCTTGCACGCAATTCCTCTTCGTCATCGATAAGCACCGCCTGCCTCACGGGCAGCGATTGCGCCACGCCCTGTGGGGTCATGCCGGCTGGCGCTCAGGCCCCAGGCCGATGGGCGGCGGTGCCAGATTGACGATGCGGGTAAACAGCGCGTCATATTTGGCTCCCGCCTCCGCGCCAAGCAACGGATCGGCGTGACCGAGAAACGCAGCGTCAATGACTTCCCAATCGCCGGCGGAAAGATATTTCTCGGCCAGCGGCAAGACCTCCTTTTCCTCGGCCCGCATGTGGTCCCAATGGAATGCCACATACTCCTCCACTGCCGCCAGAAAGTTGGAGAACTCGCGGTCGCCGCCCTGCTGGTAACGCGCAAGCGCCTGCTCGAGCGTGCGGATCTTCTCGGCGCCCGCCCGGTGCTCCGTTTTCAGTCGGTCGAGCAGCGGAGCGGCCTCCGGGTGACGCAGGCGCAAGAGCCGAAACAGGTACTCGTCCTCCTTGGGATGGTGGAAGCGCTCGGGGAACGCATCGATGTAGTAAATCATCGCGCCGAGCAACTCGAAATTCGGCTTGCCTCTACGGTCGCGGATCTCGTGCACCAGATAAAGCATCCCGTGCAGGACGGCGGCCAGCCCGCGGTGCTCGTCATTAATGACGCGGAGCGCTTGCATAGTGAAAGCGGTCGCGTACGACCGATTTTGTTATACCACTCTGATTGTGCTGGAACGATTCCAATGCATGTTAATGCTGCGGCGCCAGGACGCCTTGACCTTAATCAAGCCCGGCTCACTTGGCATTCGTGCATCAGCCTTGGCCTAAATCAAGGAAGGCTGGCCGGCGTTGAGCCAAAATGCCTCCCGGCGTCAAGGTCCGCGGCGTGACCGTGCAAGCTGTTCACATCGACGAGGAGAATCTTCATGTTCAACAACATCCTGGTGCCCACCGACGGTTCCAAGCTGTCGCAGAAGGCGGTGCAGGCAGCAATGCAGCTCGCGATGGTGAACGGGGCGAGCCTCGTCGCACTGCACGTCTATCCCAAGTTTTCGGGCAGCCCTTATGGCACATTCGGCCCCGCGAAAGACGTCATCGCCGAAGCGCACATTCGGCACCACGAGTCGGAGGCCGAGAAGCTTTTCGCGGCAACCAAGAAACTCGCAAGTGCCGCCGGCGTCGAGCTGGATTGCGCACTTGTCGAGAGTGACGATGTCTACCGGCAGATCATCGCGGTCGCAAGAAAGAAGAAATGCGATCTCATTTGCATGGCTTCCCACGGCCGCCGCGGCTTGTCGGCTGTCGTTCTGGGCAGCGAAACGCACAAGGTCCTGACCCATAGCTCGATCCCGGTATTGGTCATCCGCTGAAACCTGGTTGAATCGGTCCGCGCGGTTGCCTGATGGATTGAGGATCTCGAGCAAGCGCAACCTTGCGGAAAGCGATGCGGCTTCGTTGCGCTGGACGACTGACCCGATACCGGGTTGCGACCGCATTCACGTCGAGCCGATATTCCGGCTCGCCATGGCCTGGAGGTCGAGCTCAATCAGATTACGCGCGAGTAACGAGCCTGCTCGCGCTGCTCGCGCAAGTAGCGGTCGAACACCATGGCCACGGTGCGAACCAGAAGCCGGCCGCGTCGTGTGACCGTGATCGCATCCGACGCGACTTCGATCAATCCGTCCTTGACCAGCGGTTTGAGTGCCTCGAGCTCGGTCGCGAAGTATTCCTGAAACGCGATGGCATGCGCGCCTCCCACGCGTTCGAACGAAACATTGAATTGGCACATAAGCGCCTGGATCACATCGCGCCGCAACAAGTCGTCGGCGGATAGCTGCCAGCCGCGAAAAGTCGGCAGGGCATCGGCGTCGAGTCGGTCGTAATACTCATCGAGGGTGCGCACGTTCTGACTGTAAGTTGTGCCAACCTTTCCGATCGCCGAAATGCCGAACGAAAGGAGATCGCAATCGGCGTCGGTCGCGTAGCCTTGGAAGTTGCGCTGCAGCCTTCCGTCGCGCTGCGCGACCGCAAGCTCGTCGTCGGGCCGTGCGAAATGATCCATCCCGATATAGACGTAACCGGCACCCGTCAGTTTTTCGATGGCCCGCCCGAGGATCGCGAGCTTGATGTCGGGCGACGGCAGATCGGCATCGCTGATGCGCCGCTGCGGCTTGAACAGGTGGGGCACATGCGCATAACTGTATAGCGCGATCCTGTCCGGTGCGTCGCGGAGCACTTTGTCCAATGTCACGTCGAAGCCGCTCAAGGTCTGCCGGGGAAGCCCATAGATCAAGTCGACGTTTAGCGAGCGGAAACCATACGCACGAGCCGCGTCCAGCACGGCACGCGTCTCTGTTTCGCTTTGGATCCGATTCACAGCCTTCTGGACGTCCGGGTCGAAATCCTGGACACCCAGGCTCATCCTGTTGAAGCCCAGTTGGGCCAGCAACGCGATGTCTGCGCCGCTTACCTTCCGCGGGTCGATTTCGATCGACAGTTCGGCATCGTGAGCGAAATTGAAGTTGTCGCGCAGGATACGCATCAACTGCGTCATTTCATCCGCCGACAAAAACGTCGGCGTGCCTCCGCCCCAGTGCAGTTGCTTGACTGGCGCCTGGGGATTCACCAGAGCGGACAGTATGGCAACCTCCTTTCCAAGGTAGCGGATGTACTTCGCCGATCGACCATGGTCTTTGGTGACGACTTTGTTGCACGCGCAGTAGTAGCAGACGGTGTTGCAGAACGGTAAGTGCACATACAGCGACAGCGGCTGCGGAGCGCCCTCCGTCTCACGGCTGAAAAGCGCGTTAACCAGATGTTCTGCGGTAAATCCTGCGGTAAAGCGATCTGCCGTCGGATAGGAGGTGTAACGCGGACCAAAGTGATCGTACTTGCGGATGAGATCCGCGTCGAACGAAAGGCCCGTAGTCGGTGCAATCTGAACCATGTCGGCATCGTGCCAGCCGGCCGGGCCCTCGACCTTGAGGTAGATCAAGCCGACCGCAGGATCCGCTCAGAATTCCCGGTGGATCCTCGCTTTGGCCCGTTCTATCGGCCCTTCGACATACACCCAAACCGGATTGATTCAAAAGAGGCTGATTGTCTCCGTTCAAACTACCTGACGCACCGCAACTCCAGCGGCCAGCAACATGCCCCTCGATCCAAACCATGGGTAATTTACGGGCTCGAGTCGAATGGGCCCGGCTTGATCCAGATCATGAAAGCTGCGACAAACCACAAGTACTCTTCATGGGTCGGCGTCATGCCATCTTGAAAAGTGGTTTAGAATCCGATTTCGCGGGTCCAAGACCTACAATGGGGGTGCTGCCGTGGTTTACCGCAACGTAAAAGCGATGGCAGGATCAGTCACGTTCGCGTTGCTGACAGCGGTCCTGACGTTTCTACTATTTCTTGCATTGATCAGCCCGGCCAACGCCGTTCCCTCCTACGCGCGGCAGACGGGGCAGGAGTGCATTGCCTGTCACGTAAGCTTTCCCGAACTCACACCTTACGGCCGGTACTTCAAACTGACCGGCTACACCATAGGCAAGGTCGCCATCTCGTCGGAAGGGATGAATTACGTCCCGCTGGCGGTGATGGCGCAGGCATCCGTTACCAATACGCGCCATAACAATACGACCGACCCCGATACCGGCGATACCGTCCCCGTCAATCAGCGCAATAACGGCTTCGTATTCTGCTGCGCCAGCGTGTTCCTTGCGAGCAAGGTTAACGACTATATCGGCGGCTTCATCCAGTGGAGTTACGACAATCTTGCCACGACTGCTGACGGATCACTCGGGGGCCACAGCAGCATCGACAACACTGATCTGCGAATCGCCGGCAAATACTCCGGCGCAGGAGCGGCAGAGCCGGACTTGATTTATGGCGCAACGCTGCACAACAACCCGACGGCACAAGATGTCTGGAATAGCACCCCGGCATTCGGGTTTCCGTATACGACCTCGCCGTTGGCGAGCACGCCTGCTGCCGCCACGCTTATCGACGGCGGCCTTGCGCAGCAAGTGGCTGGCCTCGGCGGATATCTGTTCTGGAAGAAGGCGCTGTACGGCGAAGTGTCGTTCTACCGGACTGCGGACCGCGCGTTTTCCATCTTGCGGCAGGGGCAGGACATCCACACGGATGGCGGCGTGGCCGCGCTCAAGGGTTACAACCCGTATTGGCGCTTCGCCTACAACCAAGACTGGGGCCCGAACTCGATCATGGTGGGCACCTACGGCATGGTTGCCGATCGCTATCCGAGCAACTTCGACACTTCGACGCCGACGGATCGTTTCCGCGACATTGCTATCGACGCGCAATACCAATACATCACCGATCCCGACACCTTCACGGCGCAGGTGACATATATCGATGAGAAGCAGTCGTACAAGGCGAGCTTTCCGGTGACCACCGAGACCGGAGCGGGCATCGGCGCCGGCCCGACACCAGCGAATCCGACCGACAAGCTGCACACGTTCAAGGCGAAGGCGACGTACTACCGTGACCGCAAGTACGGCGGGACGCTGGCCTACTTCTCCACGACGGGCAGCGCGGACAGCGGCCTCTACGGGATGGACCCGAACGGAAATGCGTTGAAACCGGATAGCCGCGGCTACATTGCCGAGCTTGACTATCTGCCGATTCAGAACATCCGCTTGATGTTTCAATATACGGCCTACAACAAATTCAACGGAGCGTCGATCAATTACGACGGCAACGGCCGCAATGCGCGGGACAACAACACCGCTTTCTTCAACGTATGGGTCGCGTTTTGAACCACCATGGAGCCGGCGCCGATTGCCCGGCCCTGCGGGCCGCATCGGTGAGACGTTTGGAGGCTGTGCTATGAATTGCAAAAACGTGGCGCTCGCCGCGATGCTCTTGGCGGGCGCGGTTACTGCGGTAAACGCTCAGAACAACGCGGCAGAGATGCAGAAGGCGGCGGAGGAGAAGGCGGTCAACCTCTGCTCGACATGCCACGGTCCGCGTGGAATCAGCACCTCTTCCGAATTTCCCATCCTCGCGGCACAACGCAAGGGCTATCTGGAAGCACAGATCGATGCATTCCGGAAGAGAACGCGCGCCGAGAAGGACGCCCACGATTTCATGTGGGGGATCGCAGGCAATCTCGACGAGGCGATCATCGGCGGCATCGCCGCGTACTATGCGGCCCAGCCGCCTGCCCGCGGTCGCAGCGATGACCCGGCGCTCGTCGCCAAGGGCAAAGAGCTGTTCGACAAGGGTCTCCCCGAGCGAGGTATTCCGGCGTGCATGGCGTGCCACGGCGCAGATGCAGCGGGGACGGCCGACTTTCCGCGTCTCGCAGGCCAGCACGCCAAGTACGTTGTCAAACAGCTGAACTACATTCAGTCATTGGTTCGCGCAGCGCCCGTTATGCACGGCATTGTCAAAGACCTCGCGCCAACTGAGATCGAGGCACTCGCGGCCTACGTGCAAGCGAAGTAGTTTCCTCTTTGCGCTTACGCGTTGGCCGAAGCGAAGCCTGCCGTTCCTCCAGCACCGGCGATCGATACCTGCGTTGCTGCCGAGAAGATTGCAAGCTCTATCACTACTTCGTGTTGCGAGCGTCGGTTGGAGTCCGGTCCAGCTTCTACAGAGCTTCGGAATGAGGCGTCAGGCTTGCGGGCAGCAAGCTAGGATTTCCTGCGTTGCTTGGCGCGTGGCCGCGGCGCATCCGGCGAACGAACGAGGAGGATCGGTACTGGGGTGGAGCGCACTACGGCCTCGGCATCGCTCCCCATGACCAGTCTCGTAAGGCCGCGACGCCCATGCGTGCCGAGCACGATAAGATCGGCTCGCCACTTCCTGGCCTGCTCGATGATGACATCGGAAACGCGCCGGCCCAATGTTTCGACGAATACCGAATCGGCCTTTACTCCGCGCTTGCGCACCTTCGCCTGGGCTTTTGCCAATATCTGCTTGCCACCTTTGCGCAGTGCAGCCAGGAACTCGTCGACATACGAGGCAGGGACATACACGGTGCCATCCAGATTCTGCGTGACAACGAGATCATCGACGACGTGGAGAAGGCACAGCGTCGCATTCTGGTCCTTCGCCATCTTGATCGCCTCTTCCAGCCCGAGATTCGATGCATCACTTCCATCGATCGGCACCAAGATCCTTTGAAACATGGCTCTTCCTCCTGTGAATTGTCAGCGGCCCGCCGTCGCCAGGTCCAACTTCAAGTTAACGGTATGGGTCTCCAGCGAGCTGGTCACCGCGAAGCCGAAGCGTCGGAACAACGCGATGACGGCCTGGTTTTCCGCCAGCGCCTCGCCAACAAGCTCCCTGGTTCCACGACTGCGGCAATAGTCGATGAGCTTCTTGAACAGAATCGCGCCGAGCCCTTTCCTTTTCAAGTCCGACCGCACGATAATCGCGAACTCGGCGGTAATGTTGTCCGGATCCGCGATCGCACGCACTACGCCCAATGTCTCGACACCCCCGCATTCGCGCTCGCTGGTAGCGATGAATGCCATTTCCCGATCGTAGTCAATCTGTGTCAGGCGCGCGAGCTGGGAGCGCTGCAACTCACGCATGGTCATGAAGACTCGAGAGCGGATATCCTCCGCGTTTAGCGCGTTGAAAAACTCGAGATGCTGCGCACCGTCTTCGGGTTTGATAGGGCGCAGCAATACCTGCCGACCTTGCCAACTAATCCATTCCTCCAGTTCCTCGGGATAGGGACGGATCGCGAATCGATCGACTCCCGTTACGACTGAAGGCGCGACACGGATGCGCGCATCGAGCGCAAGGACCCCTTGGTCGTCGGCCAAAAGCGGGTTGATGTCGAGGTCGACGATCTCGGGAATGTCGGCGATCAGGTGCGACACCTGAATCAGCGTCCGGCTGATCGCAGCGAGGTCCGCCGGCAATCGCTCGCGGTATCCGGCGAGCAGCTTGGAAATGCGGGTTCGCGAAATGAGCTCGCGCGCCAACACAGTGTTGAGAGGCGGCAAACCGATCGCGCGATCGGCAGTAATTTCCACGGCCGTGCCGCCTGCGCCAAAGAGGATGACCGGGCCGAACACCGGATCCGTTGCCACCCCGATGATGAGTTCGTGGGCGCCGGGCCGCCGCACCATGGTTTGCACGGTAAAACCTTGCAAGCTTGCACCGGGCCGGTACTGTTGCAATCGCGCTCGCAACACTTGGGCTGCGGCATCGACCGCTTCCGCATTCTGCAGGTCCAGCGCGACGCCACCCACATCGGACTTGTGCGTGACATCGGGCGAGAGAATCTTGAGCGCCACCGGGAAGCCGATGTTTGGCGCGATTCTCACCGCTTCCTCGACCGTCGTCACAATCCGGGTGTCGACCACCGGAATACCATAGGCCGCGAGCACCGACTTGGCTTCGGGCTCCGATAGTATCGCTCGGCCCTCCGTCAAAGCGCTCTGCACCAGTGTCCGTGCTTTTTCGCGATCGCATGCGAACTCAGTCGATCTTGCGGTGGGAACCTCCATCAACAAGTCCTGGTTGCGGCCGTATTCCACGACTTCTAGAAACGCGTGCACGGCCTCTTCGGGAGTGTCGTAAGTTGGAATGCCGGCCTGCGCGAAGGTCCCGCGCGCCTGCCTCACGGCATCGCCACCCAGCCAGCATGCGAACACGTTGCGGTCCGTCTGCGTGGCCACCGGTGAGACTGCGGCCGCAATTTCCGCACTGAGTACGATCGCTGTCGGCGCATGAATGAACAGGACGGCGTCGGCCTGTGGGTCCTCCAGCAGGATCTGCAGGGTCTGCACATATCGCTCGGTCGGTGCGTCGCCAATGATGTCCACAGGATTACCGTGCGACCAGGTGGCCGGCAGGATCGCGTCGAGCCTGCGCAATGTCTCCACCGACAGTGCGGCCAGCCGGCCTTGACCAAGCACGAGCGCATCGGTCGCCATGACACCGGGGCCGCCACCGTTGGTCAAAATCGCCAAACGGTCGCCTGTGCGCGGCCGGGCCCTCGCCAGGGTTTCCACAGCGTCAAAGAGATCCTCCGTAGTGAACACACGCAGCATGCCCGCGCGACGAATCGCGGCGTCGTAAACATTGTCCGAGCCCGCGAGCGCACCGGTGTGGGAGGCGGCAGCCTTCGCACCTTCGGGGACGCGCCCGGCCTTGACCACAAGCACCGGCTTGTTCCTCGCCGCGGCCCGAGCCGCGGACATGAACTTGCGCGCCGCGGTGATCGATTCGATATAGAGCAGGATCGCGCGCGTCTCGGCGTCGCTCCCGAGATAGTCGAGCAGGTCACCAAAGTCCACATCGGCGCTATCGCCCAAGGAAATGAACTTCGAAAAACCGATACTCCGGGACTTCGCCCAGTCCAGCACACCGGTTACCAGAGCACCCGATTGTGAAACGAACGCAATCTTTCCGGGCAAGGCTCCGGTATGCGCGAAGCTCGCATTGAGCCCGAGGCCGGGGACGAGAAGCCCGACGCAGTTTGGACCGAGGATACGCAACAGATAAGGCTTCGAGGCGGCGAGCATCGCCTCCTTCAAGGTCCTTCCTTGCTGGTCCTTGATGGCACCGAGCCCCGCGCTGATCACTAGGGCGGCTCTTGTGCCTCGTGCACCGAGCTCGCCAATCAGGTCCGGGACGGTCGCCGGCGGCGTGCAGATGAGGGCGAGCTCCGGTGCGGCAGGCAGACTCGCCACAGTCGGGTAAACCTTGATGCCCGCCAACACATCATGCCGTGGGTTGACCGGCATGACCGGCCCCGCAAATCCTCCTTCGAGAAGATTGCGCAGCACCGTCGCTCCTACGCTGTGCGGCTTGTCCGACGCGCCGATAACCGCGACGGATTGAGGGCGGAAAAAGTGCTCAAGATTTCTGATGCTCATCGTCGATCCTTTGTGCGCTCAGTTATGCTCAGAATCGCTTCGACTCATTTTGACTTGGTTGCGAAGTGTATGCCGAAGGCACGTTTCGCACGCGCGAGCCTGGCCGCCTTGACTCCGGCACCCTCAGCCTCGCCTAGAAGACCCGCTTCACGACCTCCACGATCCCAAGGTAGGCAAGCGTCAGCAACTCGACGATGAAGAAGAATTGCACCGGCAATGGCTCGAGGCCGAAGTAATGACCGAGCGCAGTGAATGGAAGCGTCAAGGCGACGCCAACAACGGCGATGGATGTCGCTGCGGTGCTCCTGTATGAAGTCGAGCGTGACGCTGAGGAGCACCATGCTCGCGATGATGCCGAAGCTCGGGACGTCGCCGGTGATTGCCGAAACGACGCTCGCCGCGATCAGGATCAGCACCAGAGGGTTACGAAATCGGTGCAGGAATTGCTGCACCAACAAACGGTGGAGCGCGTCTTCCACCTGATTCGCGCCGTATCGCTTCAGCCGGGAACGAGCCTCGCTGGCGGACAATCCGTCCCCAGTAGCGGATAACTCCTTCGCAAGCGACGCGGTCGGACGCAGCCACCACGCGGGGTCGCCGGCGGTATCGCTCTCGTGCCCTTCTCGCGACGTCATCGGTGGTGCCGTCGAGAAACGTTTACCCGGCGCCCTGTACGTATCGTCTTGAAACGCCTATGCGCCTTGCCCGACCGGAGGACCGGGCTATCCATTGAAGCAATCATTGACTCGCGGCGCCGGTCCACCGTCGCCTAGTGCGACATCAAAACGGGCACCGTCATCGATTTCAACAAAGTGCGTGTCGCGCCGCCGAGCGCCCACTCCCGGATTCGGGCATGACCGTAGGCGCCCATTACGATCAACTCGCAACCGAAATCGGCTGCGCGCGAGAGCAGGACCCCGCCCACGTCGCCCTCGGGATGTTCATAATGCTTGAACTCTGCGTGCACCTCATGCGCATGCAAGTACGCTGCCAAACGAGATTCGGTCTGCGTATCGACGACCTCATTGTCCGCATCCGTGCGAATCGATACAACCGTCACGCGCGCGGCGGAGACAAGCAGCGGTAACGCATCGGCAATGGCACGCGAGGCCTCTCGTCCGCCATCCCATGCGACCAAGATGTTGCGAGGAACCCCTGGAGACGCACCGACATAAGGGACGATCAATGTTGGATGGCCGCTGGAAAAGATCACGCTTTCGGCAAGCGCGCCGGCGAACGCTGTCTGCGGATCCGCCGGGTCGGGCTGGCCAACGACGAACCAATCCGCGCAACGCGCGTGCGCGACTGCCGCCGTCAGCGCATCGTCCGCCGGCGCCCGCCACTCACTCGAGAGAAGCCCGGCGTCGACCGAAAGGCGGCGGAATCTCGTCTCCGCGCACTTTTGCGCCGCGCCGGTTTCACGCAGTCGACTGTCGACGACATCCTTGGGCAGCAGAGCCGCAACGGAAGGCGCCAAAGGAATGTCCGGCGTCAGGTACATACCGATCAGGCGCGCCCCCAGCTCTCTTGCCAGCACACTCGCCCATGTCACGCGAGCCTCACATCGATCGCTGTCATCGACATGCACTACGATCGTCCTGATATTGATCATTGCCCGCTCGTCGTATCGGACCCTCTATACAGACTGATCGAGAATCTGCTTGAGCAGCATACGATCCAGAAGCTTGATCCCACGGCCGACAACGTGGATAAGACCTTCTCGCTGGAACCGCGACAGAAGCCGGCTGACGGTCTCCAGCTTGAGCCCGAGGTAGCTCCCGATCTCCTCGCGCGTCATGCGCAGCACAAATTCAGATGGGGAGTAGCCTCGCGACTGATAACGGTGTGACAGATCGAGCAGGAAGGTCGCTATGCGCTGATCCGCATGCATCGTCCCCAGCAACAGCATCAATCGCCGCTCCCGAGTGATTTCCTGGGAAAGCATTCGGTGCAGATTGCGTTGAAACACGCCGTCTTCGCGAGCGATCTGCGTGACCTGGTCGAAGGGCACCACGCAGACTTCGGTATCCTCCAGGGCGATCGCCTCGCACTCGTGACGGTCGTCGCCGATGCCGTCGATTCCAATCATCTCTCCCGCCATATGATAGCCGGCGATTTGATCGTGACCATCTTCGGTGAGCAACACGGTCTTGCACGATCCCGACCGAATAGCATAGAGCGCGGAGAAGCGGGCGCCGGCGCGATAGAGCGTTTCGCCTTTGCGCAGCCGTATGCGCGTCGTGATCAACTGATCGAACTGCTGCATCGTAAAGACGTCCAGACCGGTCGCCAAGCACGTATCGTGCTGCTTGCATGTCGCGCACGACGTTTGTTGGCGGCTCACATCCTTGAGTAAAGCGCGTCCGAGCGCGGCAGCTATGGAGCGAGGCGGCATTTCGATGCGGTGTGTGGCTACGGCTTGCATGGCGTCGTCCTTGTAGGGATGAAGGAAACGGTCGGAGTTATTGCTTCACAACGGAGGCGCCCAAGATCACGTCCTTGATTTTCGTGAACTCGGTGCTCTTGTCGAAAAACCAGCTCGCGCCGGCGCCCAGGCACAGGCGGCGGTACTGCGCAGTCGGATGATTGGTCAATACCACGAACATGATGTCGGGCGCCGTCGGATGCACCGCGCGAAGGACGTCGACGCCGGTGCCGCCGCGCAACTGGAAATCGAGCACGACCCAGGCCGGCCTCGACCTCAGGATGCCGTCGATCGCATCGATCGGCGTCTCCGCCTCGCCCACGATTTGCAAGCCATCGATGTCGCCGAGAAGATCGGTCAGCCGCGCGCGAATCGACGCAGAATCCTCGACGATGAACACTTTGGCGGGAGTCGGTGTCTCCATGGCTGCAAGTGTGCGGAGCCATGACGGACACGACCATCGGCAGGCGCTGAAAAGCGCTGTCGGCCGCGTCCGATTTATCGGGTAGGAATCATCCTACACTGCGCGTTACAGTCAGAGGGGGTCCGCGGAATCCTCGACCAGATGATGTCGGAGGGCGTAGCGGATCAGCTCGGTTTGACTGCCGAGGCCCATCTTTTCCAACAACCGCGCCTTGTGCGTGCTCACGGTCTTGACCGACACATTGAGGCGATCGGCGATCTCCGAAACCGTCACACCGGATACGAGTAGCTGGAAAACTTGGTACTCGCGGTCCGACAAGGTCGTATGCGGCAGCCCTGCGGCATTCGGCATGGCGTCCAGCGCGAGCTGCTCTGCCACTTCCGCGCTGATGTACGCCCCGCCCGCCGCGACCCTGCGAATCGCCGAGACCAGTTGAGCCGAGGCGCTGTCCTTGGTGAGGTAGCCCGACGCGCCGGCTTTGATGGCTCGCACGGCATATTGATTCTCCTGGTGCATGCTGAGCACCAGCAGTCGCAATCGTGGCTTGTCGCCTTTGACCTGCTTGATCAATTCGATGCCGCTCTTGCCCGGCATCGACATGTCGAGCAAAAGGACGTCAAAATCCAATTCTCGCACCAGCTTCAATACTTCGTTGCCGTCCCTCGCCTCGCCCACGACGGCGAAATCAGCCTCGTTCGAGAGCAATTGCTTGAGCCCCTCCCGCACGATCATGTGATCCTCGGCAACAAGGATGCGGATCATGGAGCGCGACCGTTCCTCTCCAGAGGGAACGACACTTCGATGCGCGTGCCCTTGCCGGGAGATGTGATCACGCTCGCCTGTCCACCCAGCATCGAGGCGCGCTCGCGCAACCCGAGCAGGCCGAAGGATCTGGGCTTGCGCGCCTCCTGGGGAGTGAATCCGACGCCATCGTCGCGCACGCTTATCTTGATCTGGCTATCGTCCTGGTCGATGGCAAGCTCGACCCGCGAAGCGTGCGCGTGCTTGGCGACGTTGTTGAGCGACTCCTGAATCGTGCGAAACACGGCGCTCGCCTGCGACTCCGAAATGTCCAGGTCCTTGCTGCTGAACTTGATCTCGCAATCGACGCCGGTGCGCTGCGTAAAGCTCTCCGTGAGCCACTCGATGGCGGCCAGGAGCCCGAGATCATCGAGTACCAGCGGGCGCAGATCGGCGGCGATCCGGCGCGTGGCCGCGACCGTCGTGTTGAGCAGCGCTTCCATGCGTTCCAGCTTCGCGGGCAGCGCGGGCTCGCCCTGGGGCATGCGTTGCTTGAACCACGCGACGTCCATCTGCAGCGCCGTCAGCGCCTGGCCGAGCTCGTCGTGCAACTCGCGCGAGAGACGACTCTTTTCCTGCTCGCGAGCCTGGTTCGCCGCGGCGCCGAGCTCGCGCAGCTCCTCCCTGGATCGCCGCAGCGCTTCCTCCGCCTGGGCGCGCGCGGTCACGTCGCGCAGGATCACGGTGAAGAACTTGCCGCCCGGCCCACTCAACTGCGAGATGGAGGCGTCGATGGGAAACTCCTCGCCGTTGCGACGCAGCCCGGTCACGAGGCGCTGTCCGCCCATTCGCCGCGAAGACGTAGGCGTGTCGCCGAAACCACGAACGTGCTCGCCATGCGCCCCGCGAAAGCGGTCGGGAATGAGCCAATTCAGAGGCGCGCCGACCGCGTCCTGCTGCGGGCAACCGAACATCGCTTCCGCGGCGGTGTTGAAGAATACGACGTGCTGGCGCTCGTCGATCGTGATG
Organism: Burkholderiales bacterium; assembly: GCA_017880805.1. Lineage (GTDB taxonomy): Bacteria > Pseudomonadota > Gammaproteobacteria > Burkholderiales > Casimicrobiaceae > PALSA-1003. Next base: position 15,422 of record JADGRP010000194.1, on the reverse strand, counting down.
ATCGCATCCATCGCCGAGTCGAGGACCCCGCGCAGGCGAGCTTCGCTTTGAGCCAAGCGCATCTCGCCGCGCAGTCGCTCGGAGATGTCGCGCACGATGACGGTGAACAACTTCCCGCCATCCTCGGTGTGCTGCGAAATCGAGGCTTCGATCGGAAACTCCTCGCCGTTCGCGCGCAGCGCGGTCAATACGGTCTGCCCGCCCATACGGCGCGAGGTAATGCCGGTAGTACCGAATTCCTCGATGTGCGACTTATGCGTATCGCGAAACTGCGGGGGGATGAGCTTGTCGAGCGGCTGGCCGATTACGGCCTCCCGGGGCCACTCAAAAACCTTTTCGGCCGCCGCATTGAACACGAGGATCGTCTGTTGCTCGTCGATCGTGACGATCGGATCCATGGCGGCCTCGACGATATCGTCGACCCGCGCCTCGACGTTGCGCAAAGACTGGTGCGCCTCCTGGCGCTGTCTGACCTGACCATAAAGTGCAGCGACGGCGAGCAGCGCCAGCAGAACACCCGCTCCGGTCGCGGCGACAAGCATCTCGGTTCGATACCAGCCAAGCAGCCAAGCACAGAGCGCAAGCGCTACGGTTAGCGCGATCAACGCGAGAATGGGAGCGAGGATGAGAAGCAGCCGGCCCGCCATCGGAGCAGTCGAGGACGCGAGCGAAGGGCGCCGGCGCGCATATCGGCACTTTCCGGCGCGACTTGATTCTTGATCCTCATCAATGCCCGTTTCGAAAACGCGGCGCAACATAAACTTATTTTGGACCGGCATGCTCGTGCTTCCGCTCGGGTGGCCGGACGGGGTGACATCCACCCTTTGGAGGCTCAATGAGCAACGTGCAATTAATCAATTTTCGGTCGCATCAGTCTGGGCGTAAAGCATTGCGCGACGGCGAGGAACCGACAATCGAATTGCCCGCACCGGCTCTCACGCGCAGTAAGTCAATCATGCGTGCGCTGCAAAGCCGCCGATCATCGCGTGAATTCAGCACCCGCTCGATACCGATGCAGATTCTATCCAACCTGCTCTGGGCCGCACAGGGTGTGAACCGCTCCGCGACCGACGGCCGAACCACTCCATCCACGAACGACTGGAAGGAAATCCTCATTTTCGTCGCCAAGGCGGACGGATTGTTCCTGTACGAGCCACGTTGGCACGCCTTGCGCCGTAACTCGGAAAAAGATGTCCGCGCGGCGACCGGGTTGGAGCCCTTCGTAGCGGGCGCACCCCTCAATCTCGTCTATGTAGCCGACTTCGACGCAATGACGGAAGCTTCCGATCCGGATCGTATCCTATTCTCCGCCGCGGATGCTGGATTCATCGCGCAGAGCGTCTACCTGTACTGCGCGTCGGCCGGATTGGCGACCGTCGTGCGCGGCATGATCGATCGCGCGGCGCTCGCCCGAACCATGGCGCTGCCGAGCAGTCACCGGATCATCCTTGCGCAGACCGTCGGTTATTGCCCGGGCACGGCATGAAAACGGCTCGGCTCTCCGATACCGCTTCCGCGTCGCGTGCGCGGCGCCCACGCGCCGAGCCCGGGCTCGGCACGCGCGCCCGCGGGCGCCGGCGTGATGCACTGCATCGCGCGGCGAAGGTGACGCCGGTCGACGCCGTGGCGGCCCCGACGCCGACCGCGGCCCCAACCCAAGGCGAGTCCTTCGCGCCCGACTCATACGCCTCAACCGCGTTCGCGGATGTCCTTGACCGGTCGTTGCACGCCGCGACCGCTCGCTTCACGGGCGGAATTTCGCCCATGGCTTTGTTCGCCGCGTATGCGGACTGGGCATCGCACCTCGCCTTCTCACCGGGCAAACGCGCACTGCTCGCCGAAAAGGCCGTGAAAAAAGGGCTGCGCCTGGCGAACTATGCAGCACGACGCGTCGCGCAGGTCGACGTCGGCCCCTGCATCGATCCATTGCCGCAAGACCGGCGCTTCGTCGACGCGGGCTGGCAGCAATTGCCGTTCAGCCTGAACTACCAGGCCTTTCTGTTGACGCAGCAGTGGTGGCACAACGCGGTCACCGGCGTGCGCGGCGTTACCCGACAGCACGAGAACATGATCGCATTCGTGACCCGGCAATGGCTCGACGTGTTTTCACCGTCGAATTCGCTGTTGACCAATCCGGAGGTTCTGCGCCGGACGCAGCTCGAATTCGGAATGAACTTGATCCGCGGCGCGAGCAATTGGCTCGAAGACTTGGAGCACGCCGTTGGCGATAAGAAGCCGGTGGGCGCCGACGCTTTCCAGGTGGGTCGCGACGTCGCCGCGTCGCCTGGCGAGGTGATCTACCGCAATCGCCTGATCGAGCTCATCCAGTATGCCCCGACGACCGACCGGGTGCGTCCGGAGCCCGTACTGATTATCCCGGCGTGGATCATGAAGTACTACATCATGGACTTGAGCCGGGGCAATTCGCTGGTGAGGCACCTCACCGATCAGGGGTTCACGGTATTCATGATTTCCTGGAAGAACCCGGGACCCGAGGACCGCGATCTGACGCTCGACGACTATCGGGCGCTGGGGATGATGAAGGCACTCGATGTAATTTCCGCGATCGTGCCGGGGCGCAAGGTGCACGCGGTCGGCTATTGCATAGGCGGGACGCTGCTCGCCATGGGCGCAGCGGCGATGGCGCGGGACGGTGACGCGCGTCTGGCGACCACAAGCTTTTTCGCGGCACAAACCGACTTCACCGAGGCCGGCGAGCTCATGCTGTTCATCAACGAGAGCCAGCTAGCCTTCCTCGAAGACACAATGTGGGAGCAAGGGTTTCTGGGCGCGCGGCAAATGGCGGGCGCGTTTCAGATGCTTCGATCCAACGATCTCGTCTGGTCACGGATCGTGCACGACTATCTCATGGGCGAGCGTTCCCCGATGACGGACTTGCTCGCGTGGAATGCCGACGCGACGCGCATGCCATTTGTCATGCACGCCGAGTACCTGCGCCATCTCTTTCTCGATAATGATCTGGCCGAGGGACGATATAAAATCGGGGGACGGCCGGTCGCGTTATCGGACATCCGCACGCCCTGTTTTGTCGTGGGTACTGAAACCGACCACGTGGCGCCATGGCGCTCCGTATACAAGATGCATCTCTTGACCGACACGGAAGTGACATTTGTGCTGACCAGCGGCGGCCACAACGCCGGCATCGTATCGGAACCCGGTCACCCGCGTCGCCACTACCGTATATCCACGCGTCCCGCCGAGGGGCGCTACGTCGACCCGGAAATCTGGGCCGCCGGTACAGCACTGACGCAGGGCTCGTGGTGGGTCTCCTGGTGGGAGTGGCTCAAGGCGCGTTCCGGCGCCGAGGTGCCCGCGCCACGTATAGGCGCACCCGACGCGGGCTATACGTCGCTGTACGAGGCTCCCGGGACCTACGTGCGGCAAACATGAAGCAACTTTTCGTCCGCGATCCAGGATTGTGTGAGCGCCCGGCAGCGGGTTCCGCTTCGCATTGACCAGCCGAGGACTGCTGCATGAAAAAACCATCTTCGTTCGCAGTGGCCATCACCGCCTTATGGGTCGTCTATGGCCTCGTCACCACCTATGTCTTCTACCAGACGATGGAACCGCTGCAGCGTGAGCTTGTGGGAATCCTTGGCGGCTTTGCGCTGGTGGTGGTCGTCGCCTCAGCGCCGCTGTTCACCCCGAAGCGACAGAATCGCGTGTCTACCGATGATTCGCCCGGCTCCGCAGACGCGCGGCAGGGATCTCGCACAGCTACCCCAAACAAGGATCCAACTTCGGCTGGCAAGTCCGTGACAAGCTGCGCACTCGTCCGGCCAACACGGCAAGATCGAGCCGCTCTCACGGTACTTGCGGATTGACGTGAATCAAAACGACCGGATGCTTTGCGAAGCATTATTTTTTCCAAATCGAATCACAACGAAAGAATTCGCCATGCTCTGGCTCGTGGGTGGTGCAAGTGTGGCGCTGGGCGCAATGCGTGGCACGTTATGAGGCGCACTTGCGATGGCGCTGACCGCTGGCATCGGAAAATTATTTGTAACCGGCGTGAGAGGACCCACGCAACCCAACGTAGCGCAGAAAAAATAGACGTCGATATCGGCGCGCGCAAATATACGCCAAGCGCGCGGCGGTCCGCGGTAACCATGGTTGCATTCGGATCGCGATGTGATTCATAACCGGACAGGAGAATCAATGATGGGCGAAGAAAAGGGTTTGCTGACCAAGATCGGCGATGCCGTTGGAGCGGCCAAGGACAAGGCGCAGGAAGTGGGCGCCTCGCTTGTGAAGAAGGCGCAGGTTGCGGCGTTGGACGCCAAGGGCGAAGCGGGAAACGCGCGGACGCGGGTGGAGAGAAAAGCGCGGGTCACCACGGCAAGCGTGAAACGCAAGGCGAAGGTCGCCGAAGCAGATGCGGAGAGGACGTTGAGTAAGGCGAAGCGCAAGGTGAAGAGCAAGGTGAAGGCAGCGGCAGCAAGCGCAAAAAAGGCTGCCGGAAACGTCGAGCGCGCCATGAGTCGGAAGAAATCCGCGGCGAAGCGCAAGACCGGCGCGGCAAGGAAGCTCGCGGGACGCAAGGCCACGGCCGGCAAGTCCGCGGTGAAGAGAGGCGTGGTCAAGGTCAAGTCGGCGGCCCGAAAGACCGGTCGCGCGGTAACTAAGGCCGCCAAGGGAATAGCGAAGAAACCCGCGAAAACGACGGCAAAAAAGGCGGCGAAGAAAGGCAGGGCTTAGCCGGCTGCGCAGTTCAGCTCCGGCCCCGCGTCGTTACCCGACATATGGTCAAGAAGCTCCGGGTACACGCCGCCGATCTTCGTGGCGTCAATCGGCTGACCATCGACGGCATCGTCGGCGTCGTCGACCTGGTCGAGGCGATGCATCGCAACATTGCCAGCGTCCCTGGAATACTGGCCAAGCCGAGTGAGGGGCGGACGACCGGCATAACGCGCCTGGTCTACTGGAGCATTCGCCGCGTGATCAGCCTCGTCGGGCACGGGCTCGACAGGCTGCTGGCACGACTCGAGCCTTTGCTCAACGAGCGAAGCGCGTGGCCTGGGCGCGAGGCGATGCTCGCCGCGCTTAACGGCGTGCTCGGCGACTACCTGGCGGCGTCGAACAATTCGCTGGCGATCACCATGCGGCTGCGTCGCGGCGGAATCGCATTGCCCGGCGAGCGCCAGCCGCTAGCCGCGGCGATCCCGCAAGCCGGCGGCAAGCTGCTCGTGCTGCTGCACGGCTTGTGCATGAACGATTTGCAGTGGCAGCGCAAAGGGCACGATCACGGCGCCGCCCTGGCGCGCGACCTCGGCTACACGGCGGTTTATCTGCACTACAACAGCGGCCTCCATATCTCCACCAACGGGCGCGCGTTCGCCGAATTTCTCGAAACCCTGGTGCAACGCTGGCCGGTGCCGTTGACCGAACTGGTGCTCATCGGCCACAGCATGGGTGGGCTCGTCGCCCGGAGCGCTTGCCATTACGGCGCACTTGCGCAACACGAATGGGTGCGACGCCTCGACAAGCTCGTTTTCGTCGGCACCCCGCACAACGGAGCGCCACTCGAGCGTGGCGGAAACTGGGTGGACATGCTCCTGAGCTCAAGCGCCTACTCAGCTCCATTGGCTCGCCTCGGCAAAATTCGCAGCGCGGGCATCACCGATCTGAGGTTCGGAAATCTGGTCGACGAAGACTGGAAAAAACTCGATCGCTTCGAGCGCAGCCGCGACCTCCGTCTAGCGGTGCCGCTGCCTGAAGGCGTCGCGTGCTACGCGATCGCCGCAACCACCGGCAAGACGGCCGGTAATCTCAGCGACCGGTTGATCGGCGACGGCATCGTGCCGCTGGCCAGCGCGCTCGGCCGCCACGCGAATCCGAGGCTCGCCTTGACATTCGACGAGTCGCGACAGTGGGTCGCTTATGGCATCAACCACCTCGACCTGCTCAGTCGACCGGAAGTCTACGCGCAGATCAAGCGGTGGCTGGCTGAATCGGGTTGAGCGCCACTACTATCAGGCAGACTCTTTCCGGAAGCGCCACATCGCCGCGACAGCCAGAAACAAAGTGAGCGCAAGCAGTCCTTGCGGGCTGGTTGCAGGAACCGCGACCTCGGCGGATGAAATCGTGACCATGATCGCCATGTCCTGGTAGTCCGGGTCGTATGCGCCGGCCTGGCCGCCGTCCTTGAAGCCGAGCTTCACGCTGTTCAAGCCGGTAGTTCCGGCACCATTGGGAATCGCTATTCCGAAGCAAACGTCTCCTGGATGTGGCGGATTACCAATTGGCGGATCGCTAGCCAATCCACAAATGTTACTCGGGGCGGTATTGAAAACCGCGCCCGACTCTGGCCCCGGTACGCCTTCCGTGGAAAGGTTGCCAATGAACTCGAAGGTAAGCAGACCCGCCGGCAAGTTGAGCAACTTAACCGTCGTCGAGGCGACAAACGGCGTTGTCGGGCCGTTCTCAAAACCCGGGTTGATCTTCGCCTCGGGACAGCCAACGATGCTGGATCCCTGCGTGCACCAAATCAGGATAGGCGTTCCCCCAGCGTCGAAGACCTTGAACTCGTTGACGAAGTTCGCGTCCCCGTGGCCGAGATATTGGAAAGTCACGTCGGCTGGTGCGGACAGGGAAAGCGTCGTGCCCGTGGACGGCGACTGGCCGCGATAGATAGTCTCCGCGGGAAACTGCTGAATTCCCCAAGGCGGGTCGAAGTTCGGGGACGCGCTCTCAATGTCGTACGGCGGAGTTTCGGTTGTCCCGGATCCGAGAATCGAAAACGTCGGCACAGCGCTTGCCGCACCCGTCATCGACAAGAGGGCGCACATTGCGGCCCGACGCAAGAAACGATTAATCGACATTGGATGGCCTTCCTTTCAGTGACTACAAGAAAATCAGCAGACGCTTCTTTGCAAAGCTAGACGCGATGAGCCTGCCGTACCAAGCTGCAATTTTCGAAGCGACATTGTCTGAACCTTAGCTGGACCAAACGGAGCCAGGAGCGCTCAGGGCCGCTTCATGCCTGACCTGCCGCGCTGAGGATGGTCCTTCTCACCAGCGCTTCGAAAACAGGTAGCTTGTAAGCGTTCTTGCTCAGCGGTGCGGCACCGGCGATGGCGGCGCTCGCCGCGCCACGAGCGGTGTCTTCGGAAATCCGCTTCCCGATCAGGGCGGATTCCGCGCCTCTCGCCCGATAGGGGACGGGTGCCGCGGCACCGAGGACCACCGAAGCCTCGCTACAGATACCCTGCGGGTCCATACCGACGACAACCGCCACATCGGCAATTGGCCAATCGAAGGAATCCTGCTCACCCTGCCGAAGGTACGAGGAACGAACGCCGGACCTCGATGGCGGCAGTATTACGGATGTAAGGATTTCACCCGGCTTCAGATCGTTCTCGCGCGCAATGTCCTTATCGGGCGTCACGAAGAAGGTCTCCAGCGCAACGACGCGCTTGCCTCCCTGCGAACTGACCAATTCAGCCTTGGCATCGAAAGCAACTAAAGCCGTCGCCGCCGTGGAGGGGTGCACGATGGCGCAACCGTTGTGGCCAAAAATCGCGTGATACTGGTTCTCACCGGCAAACGCGAAGCACGCTTCACCGCCTTTGCGTAAACAGTGATGATGCAGCGAGCGGAAGTACCAGCAGCGCGGCCGCTGCAGCAAATTGCCGGCAATCGTCGCTACGTGCCTGATCTGAGGGCTGGCTGATTGTCCCGCGCCCTGGGCCAACGCCGTGTACTGAGCACGGACCCGAGGATGCTCGGCCAGTTGCGTGAGCGTAACCATCGATCCGATGCGCAAGGCTCCGCCAGGCTCTTCGACGATGCGCCGAAGCTCGGGGATTGCGCGCAAGTTGACGATGCGGCGCGGATTGAGCAAGCCTTCCTTCATCAGATCGAGCAAATCGATGCCGCCTCCCTTCAGGATGACGGCATTCGTTCCAGGTTGGCCGCTCGCCGTGAGCATGGCATCTGCGACCGTGGCGGACCCGGCGCGGGCCGCCGTCGCAAGGTCGCCGGCGCTGATCCATTCGAAGCGATTCATGTGCGCGGGCTCCTCGCGGGAATCCGACCGAGCGCGCCCAAGATCGTCGCGGGCGTCATCGGCAACTGGCGCACGCGCACGCCGATGGCGTTGTAGACGGCGTTGGCGATCGCCGGGGCAGTGGCGATGTTCGACGGCTCGGCGATGCCGTAGGCGTCGGTCGCGCTGGTGCCTTGATAGTTCTCGAGAAGGATGACTTCGATCTCCGGCACTTCGCGCGACCGCCCGATCTTGTAATGCTCGAGGTCGGCATTGAGCATGTGCCCGGTGTGCCGGTCGAGCACGCGTTCTTCGTACAGTGCATACGACAGCCCCATCAGCACGCCGCCTTGCACCTGGCTTTCGATCTGGCGGGGGTTTATCGGGCGGCCACAGTCCTGGGCCGCCACAATCCGCGCGACACGCACGATGCCGGTCTCCACGTCCACTGCAACTTCAGCGAACTGGACGCCGCCCAGCGCGCTCCGCGCCGATGCCATGTCGCCCATCTTGCGGCCAAACCCGCCATAGTCATCCGAGCGGCTCGCCACCGCGCTGATACGCTCGGTGCGCAGATGTGCAGCCGCCTCGCGAAAACCCATGCTGCGGGTGTTGTCTGATGCAGCGATGCGTCCGCCGCGCGCGACAAGATTTTCTGGCGCCGCGCCGAGCACTGGCGCCACTGCGCCGAACAACTCGCGCAGCGCCCGATGTGCCGCGTTGCGGGCCGGCGGCGTGATCGACGCTGTGGTCATGCTGCCGTAAGAGGGTGGCCCGGCCGGGAAGTCCGTGTCGCCGATCCGGATGACAATGTCTTGCGGTCGCAGTCCCAATTCTTCGGCGACGACCTGGGCGAGCACGGTGCTGATGCCGGTGCCAATGTCCTGCACGCTGGACAGCAACTCGACCGACCCGTCGCGCATGATGCGCACCTCGCAGGATGCGTTGGTGTGCACGTTCGCGCCCCAGTAGGATTGCGCCATCCCGATGCCACGCTTGATAGGGCCAACATCGGATCCGGGCAAATGCCGCCGGCTCCAGCCAAAGCGCGCGGCGCCAACGCGTCTTTCTTCGCGGCGCACGGCGCTCGGATCGATGCGATCGCGCAAAGTGAGCGGATCCATGGCGAGCTTCTCGGCGAGCTCGTCGATCATCTGCTCGAACGCATATGCGCCGGGAGTGTTGCCCGGCGCGCGCATCGCGCATCCGGGTCCGGCATTGATGAACACATCGGACTGGGCAATATCGAAGTTCGCGCAATCGTAAATCGACTGGGCGAAGTTCCCGACACCGGCACCGACACCGACCCCGGCGGTCCCGTAGCTATCCAAAGCGATGGCACAAAGGGCGCCGTCGCGGCGTGCCCCTATGCGCAACCGCTGGACCGTTGCAGGCCGGTTGCCACTGTCGAGCTGCTCCTCCTCTCGATCGAGCACCAGTCGCACCGGAGCGAGGGCCTGCCTTGACAGGGCCACGGCCGCACGCACGTAGTTGCCGGCGCCCGACTTGGAGCCAAATCCTCCGCCCATCGCATCGACGACCACGCGGACGCGACTGAGCGGTATTGCAAACGCCTGCGCCAGCTCGCTGCGAACTCCGGCCGTATATTGGGTCGACATGTAAACAGTGAGGCCGTCGGTCCGCCAGTCGGCCACCACCGCGTGCGTCTCAAGACAGCAGTGGGTCTGCACCTGTGTGCGGAATTCGCCTTCGACGACCACGTCCGCCTGTAGGAAACCTTCGGTCACATTGCCCCTGGAACCCGCTTTGTTAGGCCCACGGACGTTGCCTTGCTGCGGCAGCGTCGCACCGATCGCCGCGCCGTCCGCATAGCCCGCGCCGTGCACAGGGGCCTCGAAAACGGGCGGTGCACCGCTTATGCGCGCGCTTTCGACGTCGACCACGAACGGCAGCGTCTGATATTCCGCACGGATCAGGCGCAACGCGGCCTCCGCTTCGGCGGGTGTGGATGCGGCGACACCAGCAATGACATCGCCGACATAAAGCACGTGCCGCGCCGTCGATCCTGAGAGCGATCCGCCATTCGTCTTTGCCTCGACCGCGCGGCCCACGGTTTCGTTGAGCGCGAGAACAGCGCGAACGCCTGGCTGCCGCGCAGCCACGCTTAGATCGAGAGAGACCAGTCGGGCGTGCGGGAATGGCGATCGGGTGAGGCGCGCGTGCAGCATGCCCGGCAACGTCACATCCACGGTAAAGCGCGCCACGCCGCTCACCTTGGCGCGACCGTTGATGCGCGGCACCGACTTGCCAATCCAGGCAAGATCAGCGTTGGGCGGAAGTGGTGGCGCTTCGTCGGTGGGCACGCTGCGCTCCGCGTGGCCGAGCGCAGCGGGATCGATGCCGACCGGGTATGTCTGCAGACGTGTGTCGCCGCTCGTCACGCTCAAGCCTTCATCGCCTTGGCAGCATCGAGAGTTGCCGCGAACACGTGCGGGTAGGTGCCGCAACGGCATAGATGTCCGCTGATCGCCGCCTTTATGTCCTCCAAAGAAGGATCAGGATGATTCTCGACGAGGGCCGCGCAACTCATGACCAGCCCTGGCGTACAGAAGCCGCACTGCACCGCATCATGTGCGATGAACGCAGACTGAACGGGGTGGAGAGTGTCGCCACGCGCAAGGCCTTCTATCGTCACGACCTCGCGCTCACCAACATCGGCTGCGAGCATCATGCAGGAAGCGACGGGAACGCGATCGACCCAGACGGTGCACGCTGAGCACGCGCCGCGGTCGCAGCCGATCTTGGTACCGGTCAGATCGAGCGGTCCTCGCAAGACTTCGGCGAGGGTCGCTTGCGGTTCGACTGCAACCGATCGCTGCACGCCGTTCACATTGAGCAAGATCGTAGCCGGGCCCGAGCTCTTCGCTATCTCATTCGTCCCTGCCTCGGTCGCAGCCGTTCCAGCGGCGCACAACCCGGTATCGAGCACCGCAACACCTGTAATTGCCGCCCCCGTACCCTTGAGGAATTCTCGCCGCGTGATCCCGCCCGTCATGATCTTCTTCGCCCTGTTCGAACTACTGCATGCTCGGAACGACGATACCCCTCCATTTGCAACACCCCTTTGATCGGGATCAATGAAGAAGTCGTGATGTCTCAGCATGTTTGCGCAATCAATAGGTTCCTCGGGGACGCTCGCACGGGCGAGATGTCTGTCGTTTGAGCTGGATCAAGCCGCACCCGCCGTCGCGGGAACAGAATATCAACGTTGACCATACGCGGTTGGACATGAATTGCGGATGGCTAAGCGACGAACCTAACCAGGAGATCGACTATGAAGATCGAGGATTCGGTACTGCGGCGCAAGGTCATCGAAGAGCTCGAATGGGAACCCAGCGTCGATGCATCACAGATTGGCGTTGCCGTGAAGGACGGGATCGTGACCTTGACGGGCACGGTGTTGAGCTATCCGGAGAAGACCAATGCCGAGCGGGCGATGCGGCGCGTGGCGGGTGTCAAGGGTGTAGCCGACGAGCTGAAAATCAAGCTCTTTGGTTCGGACGTACGCAGCGACTTCGACATCGCGCAAGCGGCTGTCAACGGCCTTGTCTTCAATGCCTCTGTCCCAAAGGATCGAGTGAAAGTGCTGGTCGAGGACGGCTGGGTGTCGCTCGATGGCGAACTTGAATGGCAGTATCAACGGACCGCCGCCGAGAACACCGTAAAGCACTTGCGCGGTGTCGTTGGAATCACCAATCGCATTTCCATCAAGCCTCGCCTTGATGCGACTAACGTCAAATCGAAGATCGAAAGTGCGTTCGCCCGACAAGCTCATCTGGACGCCAACAAGATCCAGGTTGAGGCATTGAACAGCGAAGTGACCCTGAAAGGCAGAGCTCGTTCGATAGATGAGAAGCTCGCGGCGGAAATCGCTGCGTGGTCCGCGCCGGGTGTGACCAAGGTTCGTAACGAGGTGATCGTCACCGCCTGATACGCGAAGTCTCCAAGTTGCTTGCAACGCGGCGGTCGAGAAACGGAAAGACATGATCATGGGCTCGGGGTCGCTGCTGCGGCCTCGAGCCGATGCCGCCTGTATCGGGCGCACCCTGGGTCGGCGGACCCGGCAGGCTCACAAATCGAGGGTGTGAATTACCTCGCCGGGATATTCGTGGTCCATCTTTCGAACGAAGCCGAGGCTTGCGGCAAGATTACGCATGCCCGGATTCCCCGCCATATCGATGGAAAACATGCGCTTGATCCCACGTTGACGCGCTACGTCGATAAGGTGGCGCATCAGCAGCGTGCCAAGCCCCTTGCCCTGCCATGCGTCGCTGACCGCCACGGCACACTCGCAACTTTCTCCATCCTCGCCGACGCTGAACCGGCTGACACCGATCTCCTGCTTTTTGCCCGCATCCAGATGCAGCGCGATGAATGCCAGGTCGCGCTGGTAGTCGATTTCGGTCAGTCGCCTGATCAGATCGTCGCTGGCCCTCACCTGCCCGAGAAACCGATAGCTCCTCGACTCCGGCGACAAGCCTTCGATGAACGAGCGTTCCAAATCCGCGTCTTCCTTGCGGATGGGACGGATCAGTACACGGGTGCCGTCGTCGAGCTTCTCGTGCCAATGCATGGCGGGGTCTGAGGCCGCCGAACCGTCATGCATTTTGACAAGGCCCGATGCTTCAGCCGGGCTCGGTTGCGCTGTTGAGTTGCCAATGGTTGTCATTGCCTTACTCCCGTTTCACAAGACATGCTCAGGTTGCACGATGCAGCGCACCATGTCATTGACCGAAGTCAATGCGGACCCGTTCCAGTTTGACGGACCTCTCGAGCAGGGCCAGCAAATGCAGCCAAGCCTGCGAGTCGCGTCACCCACCTGTTGCCGGGCAGAGAGCGTCCGCGTTGATCCCGATCAATGAATTCGATTTCGTGCGGCATTAGCATTGCCCTTGAGCCTTCGTTGGCCAGATGTGGAGGGGTTTCCCTATGAGGTGCGTACGGGCGTTGGTTGGGTTCGCATTGATTTCCGCTTGCGTAGCCACCGCGGGCGATTTCCGCGGAGCGGCAGACTCTCGCGGCGCGCTGCTCTACTCGACCTACTGCGTTAGCTGTCACACAGCGCAGGTCCACTGGCGTGAGAAAACATTGGCGACCGATTGGACCAGCCTCAAGGCGCAGATTCGTCGCTGGCAAAGCAACGCCGGCCTCGGACTGAGCGAGGGTGACATCTCTGCTATTGCTCGCTATCTGAACGATCTCTATTATCACTTCGCCGCCACCGACACGCAGCAGTCCGGCGAAGCCGACGCACCGCACCAAACCGTGGCGCGGCGCCAAGGCTGATCGTTGCGTTTGCGTTCCTGAAGCAGTTCGAGTAGTAGCAGCGCTTGATAAACCGCATACGCTGTGACGACTCCGCACGCATTCCAGAAGGTGATGTTGGTCGGCCCCTGTGCTCCTTCTCTTCATCGATATTGCTCTGGATCAAAAAGTTGCTTGCGACTAGCGAAGAAAATATCACTAGTGGCTGGGATGCGTCCGAGTTTCCACTGGCGGTTTCGGAAGAAGCAGCCTTGGTGATATCCGAACACAGTAGATGGTTCATGACCAATCCTGAAGAAATCGACCTGCGGCAAAAGGTCATCGAAGAACTTGACCGAGAGCCCAGCGTTGATGCATCGCAAATCCGCATTGCCGTGAGGGACGGCATCGTGACCATCACCGGGACCGTCCGCAGCTATCCGGAACGGAAGAATGCGGAGAAGGCGGCCCGCCATGTTGCGGGTGTTAGAGCTGTCGCCGAGAATTTGGAAATCAAGTTATTTGCGACGGCCGAACAGCGCGATTTCGACATTGCGCAGTCGGCGTTAATCAACCTTCGCTTCAATGCCTCCATACCGTCTGATGGGATCCAGGTCCTCGTCGAGAATGGGTGGATAACGCTTGACGGCGAAGTCGAATGGCAATCTCAGAAGACCGCTGCTGGATACGCTGTCCAGTACTTATTGGGCGTAAGGAACATTACGAACCGCATCGCAGTCAAGCCGAAGCTGAGTTCAGGCGACGTCAAATCGAAATCGAGAACGCGTTTACGCACCGCGCGCAACTCCGCGGCAAGCAGATCGAGGGCGACGTAATTGATTGCAAGGTAAACCTGCGTGACAGTGTTCGCGCCGGGGAAGAGAAGAAACAAGCCGACGCCGTAGCGTGATCAGCCCCCGGCGTAGCGACGGCACAGGACGAGATTGAAATGCATGCCTATTGACCGGCGATAGAGGTGAAAGGGGCGAGCTCCCGCACGCACACTAGATTGACGGTAGTAGCGTGCAACCGCGCCAAGAGTGCGCCAGCATCAAATCTGCAGGCTGTTTCCGCAGATTTGGTGACTGGGGTTGCGCAGATTTACATGTGCAAGTATTAGGACCGCGCCCTCGCATAGTTGCGATCAGATCTCGATGGCTTCCCACGGCCACCGAGCCCGCGCTTGCGATGCAGCGAGACCGTCAAGGTAGATAGTTGCGTTGCCGAGCACGCGGTCGCTCCGGAGCTCATGCCTATCCTGCAAACGCCCCACTGCAGCAAGTTCGGCGAGCCGCTAGGAACGTAGCGGCTTTGCTTCCTTGGCGACAACGACTTCCTTGAGTTTTCCGCTGCGGCGATCGGTCACCGGGCCTCGTTTATCGAGGCCGACGTGCACGTTGGGTAGAGATTGTCGCGTCAGATATTGGCGCAAGGCGCTCGCGGCCGCGCGCCACACTTCCTGTCGATCGCTTCTGCGAGAGGTGTCGAGACGCAACATGAGCCGGTCGGCGCCTGTCTGCACGATCTGGAAGCGGTGCACGTGCGCGGCTTCTTCGACGACCGTCGTAAGGGCCAATGGCAAGAGCCGGACAACGCTCCCGTCCGGCGCGCATAACGAAACCACGTCGTCGCGCCTCCCCTCCACTTGTATCGCCGGAAGCGGACTGCCGCAGGCGCACGGCTCGGGCTTGGCAATGACGCTGTCGCCCAGGTCGTAGCGTATGACCGGCTGCACATGGTTAGCAAGGTTGGTGAGCAGCACCGTGTGCGACGCCTTGCCGGGCGGCGTCGGGCGGTAATCGCTATCGACCGGCTCCAGAAGCACCCAGTCGGCGTTGACGTGCAGCCATCCTTCGCCGCAGCCGAAAGCGATGCTCATGCATTCCGATGCGCCATATTCGTTGACGACGCGACATCCGAAAGCGGTTTCGATTTCCGCATGCGTGTCTGGCGGCAAGCATTCCCCCCCTGACCACAGGTGCAGCGGTCGGATCTTCAGCCGCCCCGCTTTCTGCTCTTCGGCGAGCAGCGCGAGCATCGTAGGATAACTTGCGAGAAACATCGGTTGATATGCGTTCAAGTCCGCAACCAGCCGCCGCAGCGGATCCATGATCGAAAAGCCTCGTGCTGCAATCCATGGACTGCTTTG
>JADGRP010000193.1 GCA_017880805.1 Burkholderiales bacterium | reverse complement strand
ATTTGTTTCGTTCAGTATTTGTCGGATCAAGTCTGAACTACTACAGGTGATACAAAAGCTGATGTGCAACCCAACTGCTCATTGATTCCGGGACGCCTGGCCAAAGCTTCGAATGAGATAACCCGGGAAATGCGCGCTGCAGGCCATCACATGGGTAATGGCTCCGCGGTCGTATTCATCTCCGGAACGATAGGTCTCGAAAAATGCATTGAGCCTTTGCACCCGATCCGGCATCGCATTCACCGCCTGCAACCCGACCGAGACACCATAGTTGGTGAAGGCGAATTTGACATGGTGCGCCCGGGGTTCGCGGCAAAAATAGCCTGCCTCGACCCACATCTGATCGAGCATGGCAAGGCAACGCGCCTGTTGCGTTCTCGCCCAGTCTTCTTCCGGAAAGAACTGGGTCATCCATAACATCATGCCCAGGCCCAGATCCTGGGTGATAACAAGATCGGGAGCCGTCCGGTCAAGCAGCAGGCGCAGGTCGGCGATCTCGCGCGACAGCGCCTTTTCATCGAGCAGACGGTAGGAAACATAGCCGTCGAAGGCATCGAGCGCACCGAACCCATAGCCCGGATAAGGGCCGCTCAGATCTTCGTTCATTTTCCAGACGACGCCACGGCCCGGCACGATGAAAGCGCCGTGAATCTGGCGCACGAGCTCCACCCCTTTTTGCCTGTAGTCCGGAAGATGCCGGCCGAGAATGGAGAGCGCATAAAGCCACATGGAAAGGTAATGGAAATACTGGCCGTCGCGATCGGGCGCTTCGCCGATGCGAATGCCACGGGTGCGACCGAGCACGCGATCGACTGCAGCAACCAGCCATTCCGCCTCGTCCAGATAGCGGCGCCGGTCCAGCTCGGCGTAGAGTGAAACCAAAAGGACAACGCCAAAGGCATCCGTCCACAGATACCTGAGACCGTTCGGCCAGATGCCCTCTGCGCGCATCCAGGCCAGCCTGTCAATGACGTACTGCGTATCTCTGCATGGGGCCATCGTCAGCCTCAAAGGCCGAATGGATAGGTGTCCGGAAGGCCTTCTATCTCCTCCGTCTTCAATGGCGTTACGGCCTTGGTTTCGTCGAACCAGATGTATTCATCGAACTGCTGCGGCAGAACCGCCTGAAAATAGTGACTTTGAAGCTCTGTCTCGGGCCGGTAGATGACGCCGATGGCGCGTTCGAGCCGTGCCTTCATCAACTGTTCGTTGACAGCAGCCGCAATCGGGCTGCGCAAAGGCAGCAGAAACTGCGGCCTGCCGGTTTCGTGACACAGCCGCTCGTAGCTATCGGGCAGGGCCGGGCGGACAGTTTTTATTTCCATCGGCTCATCCCAGTTCGAAGCCGCCGCGACCGTTCCGCTGTTCGTCCCGAAGCCGATCGAGTAGGCCGCATTGCCGAATTCCTGCCGGCATAGCCGACCGATGTTGTATTCGCCGCGCAACGACATTTCGGTTGCCTGGGAGTCGCCGACATGCGAATTGTGTGCCCAGACGATCGCCTTGGCTTTCGGTCCGTGAAAATCGAGCAGCGTCTTCAGGGTGTCGAACATATGACTGTCGCGCAAATTCCAGGAGGAGCGGGAGCCGTAATACATGGTCCGGTAATAGCGTTCGGCATTGGCGACCAGGCGGGCGTTTTGCACGGCGTCCAGAAACCGCTCGCCATCATGCTCGGCATAGGCATTGTGCTTTTTCATCAGATCCGTGAGCATGGAAACCACCTCACGCTCGCAGGTTTCGTAAGCGCCGGTCAGCGTAGCGTGACCGTAGGTGGCGGGATCCGCCTGCCACGGCGTCAGGCATCCATAGCGCTGGCGTGCGACTCTTGCCGCCTGCGGGTCAACGTCATCCAGGTAGCTCAGGATCGAGCGGATCGAGTTGTAGAGGCTGTAGAGATCAAGGCCATGAAACGCTACCCTGTCGGCAGGTTCGACGTTGGCATTGCGCTGGCGCAACCAGTTGACGAAATTCAGCACCTCCCGGTTGCGCCACATCCAGACGGGGAAGCGGGCGAAGGCTGTCCATTCGGATGGCGGATATTCAGCATGCCGGACATAGTGGTCGATACGCGCGGCGTCCGGCCAATCGCCCTCGATGGCGATAAAGGTGAAGCCCTTGCGCTCGATGAGCTCGCGCGAAATGCGCTCGCGCATCCGATAGAATTCCGAGGTGCCATGCGTCGCTTCACCGAGCAGAACGACACGCGCATCGCCGATGCGATCAAGCAGGGGCCGGAGGTCAGCCGAGGTTATCGTTGCAAACGTTGCGCAGGATGCCGCGATGGCCTTTGCCAGCGTGCCGTCGGTGGTTTTGACTGCCGGACGAGGTCCAGGCGGGACGTAATGGCCATCTTCCGGCGCCCAGCCTTCTTCTCCCACCAGGGGAACGAAGCGGACATCGGCGATATCTTCGGTCTTGTATTCGCGCTCCGATACGCGGACGACGCGCACCAGTTCCTGACCCCGCCGATTGCTTCCCACAGGAATAACCAGCCGGCCACCGATCTTGAGTTGCGCCTTCAGGGATTCCGGTATCTCGGGCCCGCCTGCCGCGACCACGATCGCATCATAAGGTGCGTGATCGGGCCAGCCGCGGGTTCCGTCGGCATGCAGTACGTGCACATTCCGGTAACCGAGGTCCGCCAGCGCTGCAGCCGATTTCTCGGCGAGCTGGCCGATGCGCTCGACGGTATAAACGCTCTTGGCGATGCGCGAGAGGACGGCCGCGGCGTAACCGGAGCCAGTGCCGATCTCCAGCACCTTTTCGCCGCCTTCGAGCGCCAGGGCCTCGGTCATCAGCGCGACGATATATGGCTGAGAGATGGTCTGGTTCTCTGCGATAGGCAACGGTGCGTCTTCATACGCAAATTCCCGCATGGACCCAGGCAGGAAGGCTTCGCGCGGCACTGTGCGCATGGCGTCGAGAACCAGATGCGAGCGCACGCCACGGCCGGCGATCTGGCTGTCGACCATGTTATCGCGGAGTTTTGCAAAATCGACTTGGTCCATATGTCGATACCCTACTCGCCGACACGCGCCCTTCATTGACGTACATCAACGGCTGCGCATTTCCCGCCAGACGGTCTCAGGCGGGGGCGACCTCGGTCGGCGCCGCGGACAGCGCCACGGCGAGCGCATCGTCCACGTGCTCGACCCATACGATGTTCAGTTTTTCGCGTGCTTCGGCAGGAATGTCCTCGAGGTCACGGCGATTGCGCGCGGGGAGCATCACCGTGGTGATGCCGGCGCGCAGCGCAGCCAGCACCTTTTCCTTGACGCCGCCGATCGGCAAGACGAGCCCGCGGAGACTGATCTCGCCCGTCATCGCGACGTCGCTGCGCACGAGCCGTCCCGTGAGCAGCGAAGCGAGTGCGACGAACATCGCCACGCCCGCGCTCGGGCCGTCCTTCGGCGTCGCGCCGGCCGGCACGTGGATATGGATGTCCGACTTCTCGAGCGTTTCCGGCTCGATGCCGAGCTGCTGCGAGTGTGCCTTGACCAGCGACAGCGCCGCCTGCGCGCTTTCCTTCATCACGTCGCCCAGTTGTCCGGTCAGTATCAGCTTTCCCACACCGGGCATGCGCGTGGCCTCGATGAACAGAATGTCGCCGCCCACTGGGGTCCACGCCAGGCCGGTCGCGACACCGGACACGCTACTGCGCATCGCGACTTCGGCCTCGAACTTGGGGGGGCCAAGGATGGCCGCGAGGTCATCGGGACCGACCATCACCCGCTGCGCGCCGCCTTCGGCGATGCGCACCGCGACATTGCGAAACACGTTGCCGATCTCGCGTTCGAGATTGCGCACGCCCGCCTCGCGCGTGTAGTCGTCGATGACCGCCGTCAACGCGTCGTCGCTGATCGCACACTGCTCCGCCGTGAGGCCGGTTGCCGCAAGCTGGCGCGCGACCAGGTAACGCCGCGCGATCTGGAGCTTCTCCTGCGCGGTGTAGCCCGGCAACTGGATGATCTCCATCCGGTCGCGCAGCGGGCCCGGTATCGTGTCGAGCACGTTCCCGGTACAGATGAACATCACGCCCGACAGATCGAACGGCACCGCCAGATAGTTGTCGCGGAAGGTCGCGTTCTGCTCGGGATCGAGCACTTCGAGCAGCGCCGACGCCGGGTCGCCGTGAAAGCCGCCCGCGCCGAGCTTGTCGACTTCGTCGAGCATCATTACGCAGTTGCGCGTGCCGGCACGGCGCAGGCTCTGGATGATGTTGCCGGGCAGCGACCCGATGTACGTGCGTCGGTGACCGCGGATTTCCGCCTCGTCGTGTACGCCGCCCAGGCTCAGGCGCACGAACTTGCGCCCGGTCGCTTTGGCGATGCTCTGGCCAAGCGAGGTCTTCCCCACCCCGGGCGGACCGGCAAAGCACAGGATCGGGCTCCTCCCCGACGGATTGAGCTTCTTCACCGCGAGATACTCGAGAATGCGCTTCTTGATCTTGTCGAGGCCGTAATGGTCTTCCTCGAGAATACGGCGCGCCTCCGCGATGTCGATCGCGCCTTCCGCGTCGGCGGCCCAGGGCAGCTCGATCAGCCAGTCGAGATACGTGCGGATCATCGAGTACTCGCCGGCGCCCTCGGGCATGCGTTCCAGGCGCTTGAGTTCCTTGCGCGCCTGCTTTTCCACTTCCTCGGGCATTTTTGCTTCGGCGATCGCGCGGTCAAGTTCGGCGATCTCCGCCGCGCCTTCGTCGCCCTCGCCGAGCTCCTTTTGAATCGTGCGCATCTGCTCGCGCAGCAAATGCTTGCGCTGGCTGTCGTCGATCGACCCTCTCGTGCGCTCGGCGATCTCGTGCGAGACCTTCAGCACCTCGATCCGATGGGCCAGCAGCTCGAGCAGCTTGTCGAGCCGCGCTT
>JADGRP010000192.1 GCA_017880805.1 Burkholderiales bacterium | reverse complement strand
ATCGCATCGGTGCTCGGCAATATCGCGGACCCGCTCCTGTACATGCTCGCGCTGGGCTACGGCATCGGCAGCTTCATTCCGGAAGTCGGCGGCATGAAGTACATCGCGTTCATCGGCACCGGCATGGTATGCCAGAGCGCGATGTTCACCGCTTCGTTCGAGGCGATGTACTCGGCGTTTTCCCGCATGCATATGCAGCGCACCTGGGAAGCGATCATCAATGCTCCGCTGTCGCTCGACGACGTCCTGTTCGCGGAGTGGATATGGGCAGCAAGCAAGAGCGTCATCTCGGTGATGGCGATCCTGGCTGTGATCATGACCCTGGGTTACGGCCATTCCTGGCTCGCGATCTGGGTTCTGCCACTCGGCTTCGTGATCGGCCTGACCTTCGGCGGATTCGGCCTGGTCATGAACTCGCTCGCGCCTGGCTATGACTTCTTCACCTATTTTTTCACACTGGTGTTGACGCCCACCTTGCTGCTCTCCGGCGTGTTCTTCCCGGTCGAGCAAATGCCCGCCGCGCTGCGTGTGGCGTCCGCGATTCTGCCGCTTTCGCACGCGATCGACATCGCGCGGCCGCTGCTATTGGGCAATGTGCCGGACAATATTGTCCTGCATCTCACCGTGCTGCTGGCGTACGCATGCGCTGCCTACTATGTCGCGCTGGTGTTGACGCGGCGACGCCTTCTGCGCTGAAGAAGAACGCAATGCTCTGGGTCAAATCGCTGCACATCGTGTTCATGGTGACGTGGTTCGCGGGTCTGTTCTATCTTCCGCGCCTGTTCGTCTATCACGTGCTGGCGCAGGACGCGATCGGCATCGAGCGCTTCAGGCTGATGGAGCGCAAGCTCTACTTCGGCATCATGACTCCAGGCGCGGTGCTGACCATCGTGTTCGGCCTCTGGCTGTGGCTGGGCTACGGGATTTCAGGCGGCTGGCTCTACGCCAAGCTCGCGCTGGTCGCGATTCTCGTGGCACACCATGTCTGGCTCGGCAAGCTGATGCTGGACTTCCGCCACGACCGCAATCGGCATGGCGACGTCTTCTATCGCTGGATCAACGAGATTCCCGCGTTGCCGGTGCTGGTCGGCACGGTGCTCCTGGTCGTATTCAAACCCTTCTAGCCTGGCCTCTCGTTGATGGAACGTTTCTTCGCGCCATGTCCGCGAGGTCTGGAAGGCGTACTCGGCGCCGAACTCGCCGATCTTGGCGCCGACCCAGTCACCGCGGCTGACGGCGGCGTCGCGTTTGGCGGGCCGATAACTCTCGCCTACCGCGCCAACCTCGAAAGCCGTCTGGCCAGCCGTATCCTTTGGCAGGTCGGTCACGGCGCCTATCGCGACGAACAGGACATCTACCAGCTCGCGCTCGATCTCGACTGGCCGCAATGGTTTCGCGCCGATCGTACGTTGCGCGTCGACGTCGCGGCGACGCGCTCACCGCTGACCAGCCTGGAATTCGCGACGCTGCGGATCAAGGACGCGGTATGCGACAGGCATCGGGCAGGCAGCGGCGTCAGACCGAACGTCAGCAAAGATCAACCGGACGTGCGTGTGCACGCGTATCTGACGGCCGGCGAAGCGACGTTCTATCTCGATACCTCGGGCGAGCCGCTGTTCAAGCGCGGATATCGCCGCCAGACGGCGGAGGCGCCGATGCGCGAGAATCTCGCCGCGGGACTGCTGCGTCTCGCCCGGTGGCACCCCGGCACTCCTTTGCTCGACCCATTGTGCGGCAGCGGAACCATCGCCATCGAGGCAGCGCTGATCGCTCTGGACATCGCCCCGGGGCTTAAGCGCACATTCGGTTTTCAGAAACTCGCTTGGTACGATGGCTCCGCTTGGCAGAAGATCAAGCAAGCGGCCCAGCGCCGCGCGCGGGCTGCAGCGCCTGCGAACATTTGCGCCAGAGACATCGACGCCACCGCCATTCACCAGTGTCACGTGAACATCGAGGCTGCCGGAGTCGCCGGCGCGATCGTCCTCGAGCAAGTCGATGCGCTGGTCGGCACGGCGCCTGCGAGCGACGGCGTGATCGTCGCCAATCCTCCGTACGGCGTTCGACTCGCCGGCTCCCATGCGCTGGCGGAGTTCTACCCGCGGCTCGGCGATGCACTCAAGCAGCGCTTCGCGGGGTGGACCGCGTTCCTGCTGAGCGGCGATACGCGTCTGCCGAAACTGATCGGGCTCAAGGCGAGCCGGCGCACGCCGCTCTTCAATGGCGCACTCGAATGCCGCCTTTACGAATACCGTCTGGTCGCGGGCTCGATGCGCCAGCCGCGGCCAGCAGTGAGCTGAGGGTAAGTGAGGAGGCCAACCGAGGCGCGCGATGATAGAATGGCCTCGTCCTGATCCTCGTCGTACTCGCGAACCAAGCCATGATGCTCCCCAGCCGCCACTACGAATCCGAACATACTCGCTTTATCCGCGAGTTGTTGCAGGAGCGGCCCGAGCTCGTGGAAAAGCAGCGCGAGGCGCGCGCGATCTGGTGGGACAAGCGGCCACGCGAGCTCGCCGAGGAACGCACGATGGATCAAAGCCGCGTGCCGCAGTCGCCGTACGTCTACGACAGCGACTCCTAGGCGTCGAATTTAGCTCGCCGTCACCGGTTCTTCGTTTGCCTGCGTGCGAACTATTCGCGACTACAGAGCGACAGCGGTGTGCGGCTCTAGGCTGCCGTGAATGAAGTAGTTCGCGGTTCGGTCGAGCGTGGCGCTCCAGCCGATTTGCCGCAGGCGCGCGGTCAAGGGCTTCGGGTCATAGAACATCTTGACGATTCGAAATTCGCGGCCGTCGTTCAACCTGCGGGTAACGATGCCCTCGTTCCGGCCGGGAAGAACGTGATCTTTCGCCGTCGACGTGCGATCGAAAGCGGAGTCGATGAGGTACGCGGCACCGCCAGGCACTAGTGCCTGTCCCACCATCGCCCAGAATGCGTCGAATCGGTCCGGCGGCACGTGCGATAGCCAGAAGCTGAAAAACACCGCGTCGTACCGCCGCTGGGGCTGCCACGTGAAAAGATCGGCCTCGATGTACTCGACGTTGCCGCCGCCGACACGCGCGCGGTTGATGGCCAGGACTTCGGACGACGCGTCAACCGCTGTGACATGTTCCGTGTGTGGCGCGAGGTGACGGGTAAAAAGCCCCGTACCGCACGCGAGCTCGAGGACGTTGCGCGGGCGGCGCTCTCCGAGCCAGCCGACGAGCGCCGCATCGACCGCGGCCGTGTCGGCATGCCAGCGTGCATTGAGTTCGGCGCCGCGATCGTAGCGGCCACCACGGAACCACCATTCGTCGTATTCCGCGGCGCGGGCGCGATAGTAGTCGATCTGGTCCTGCAGAATGGCGGGGGTAATCATGCGCCGCATCATAAGCCGCGCCCATCGCTCGCGCCACCCGTCGGATGCGTCGCCGATTACAATGGCGACCGCTTGCGCTTGAACATATCCATGACTGTACCGTCGACCGCCTTCCTTGCTCCGAACCGTGGGCGCTTCGCGTGAACGTGCTGCGTCGCCCAACCAACATCGCAGCCGCGCTCCTGATTGTCAGCGCGATCGGCATTGCTTCCGTGCTCGGCTGGCAGCATCGCCGAACACCGCTTGCGCCGCTTCCACCAGGCACCATAGGCGCGGTCGACGCTCCCACTGACGAGACGGTCATCGGTACCGGCGTGCGCATCAGCGGCTGGGCGCTCGACCCGGCAGGGATACGCGGGGTCGAGATCCGTCTCGACGGTCACGCATACCCGGCGCGTTACGGACTCGCGCGTGCTGACGTCGCGCAGGTCAAGCCAGGCTATCCCGATTCGGCGGAGTCGGGATTTTCGTTCGAAGGTAATTTCGCACCGCTCGAGCCGGCGCGGCACGAGATCGCCGTTATCTCCGTCAATCGTCAAGGCAGCGAAACAGTTCTCGCACGCAAGAGCCTCCTGCCGCCCGCGGCGCTCACGCAGTGGCAGCCGCTGTACGCGTCCCGGTACGCCGATTCGGCGACGCCATTCTTCGTCCTGCCCGGCCTCTCCGGCATCCCGCTGGGAGGAGCGATCGAGCTCGACAAGGCGTATTCACCCTACATGTCGCCGACCGTGAAGTTCGGGATGCGGGTGCCGATCCTCTATTTGCGCACGACGCTTGGGCCGACGCGGGATTGGGAGTTCGATCCCGGTTGGAACATCGAACGGCGCTGCGGCGAACGTCGCATCGCCGAGGATTCCCTGTCGGCTCTGATTGCCTATGCGGTCCTTCACAGGCTGCCGGTCCTGTTCACGCTTAACGGCGGCATCTGGGCCGACGCGGTATGCGATGTGCCCGAGTGGGACATCAACGATCACCTCGAACACGACAAGGCCAATTGCCAGTGGAACGAGCATGACGAGGTGATGGCCGACGACTATCTCAAGCACCTGCCGGGCGCGGGCGCGGCACCGGAACTCGGCCGGTCTCTGACCTTCAACGTCTACGCGACGCAGAACCGGCATTACAAGCGGCGCAATCTTCAGTCCGCCGGACGCATTGTCGCCGAGTTCGCGGCTGCCCATCCGGACCTATTCGCCGGCGTGAATCTCGACCCCGACACCTACCTCAATCCGTTTTTCGAGGAGAAGCAATGGTACGACTACAACCCAGGCACGCTGCGCCAGTTCAGGGAGTGGCTTGCCGGCAGCGGTCCGTACGCGAACAAGCCGGACCGCGGCGTGCCCGACCTGTCGCGTTACCGCCGCACACGCACCTTGTCGCTGGCGGAGGTGCGCAAGATTTCCGGCAAGCCGTTCCACTCATGGGATGAAGTCGATCCGCCGCGAGCCTTTCCGCGCGAGGGCAAGCCGTTCTGGGAAGACCCGTGGGTCCACGAGTGGGAAGTATTCCGCCGTCATCTGGTCGATTTGCATTACGACGAGTTGTCGCGATGGCTGGCCGACTCGGGCGTCGCGCCGTCGCGCATTTTTTCGTCGCAGGGTTTTATTGCGCCGTACCCGGCAGCGCTTCCCTTTGCGGTCAGAATCGACAGCCCGACCAAGAACTACGACAGCGGGGGCATGTCGGTCGAGGGCGCGATCCCTCACGATGGGCACCTGGGCGCGATCGTATACGGCGCCAGCGCCGTGAACGACGTGCGAATGGAGGACAACGCAAACCTGTTCGCGACATTTCATCGCCTGGACCGCGGCTGGGGCGTGGTCGAGTTCAACACCGCCGATTTCCGAACGCAGACGGAATTGCCGAGCTACGCCATGGGATATCGCGCGTTTCGGGAGATGTTCAACTACGGCGCGCGGTTCGCCTCGCCGATGGCGTGGAACGGATCGAACGGCATTTACGCCGGCCAGCCGGGCTACGTGTCGTTCATGGCCTGGCGCAACACTCCGCTGGAAGATGCAATGCGCGACTTTGCCGTGAGCCATGCCTTCGTGCCGCTGGGCGCTCGGCTGTGGACCTTCGGCTCGCCGCGGCTCGCCGACACCGACGGCTGGTCGGCGTCGGTGGGCACGCTTGCGCCCGGGCCCGGCCATGTCGATCTGAAGCCGGCGAACGGTGAGGTGACGCTGCTTTCCCCTTTGGCGCTCGCGCTCGGCGGCGATGAAAGCGATCTCATGGCATTGGGCGTTGCAGCCGATCAAGTGCAGAACATAATCAGTATCGCGGTGGAGGGCAGCCTGTCCGACGGAACGACGATCGCACTCGCCCTGCCGCACGCCGCCGCCGAGTTGGCGCAGACTTCGGCCGGGCTTTCGGTGCCGCTTATCCGCCTGGCGACGGCAGCGACCATCGACCAGATCCGCGTTACGCTCACGCTGCGCAACCCGAACAGCCCGCTGCGCCTGCGGCACCTCGCACTGTATCCTGCTGCGCCGCCGGTCACGTCTCCGCAGTAATCCTCTCGCCCGCGAAAACCCCTCTCGCGTCTGCCAAAGATTTCGAGCCCGTGCTATATTTTGTCAACGGGGACGTGCGAGCAGACTCCCCGCTTCACCAGACGTTCTGCGCGTCCAAGCTCTGCTCCTGACGCCGGGTTCGCTCCCGGACGGGAGTTTGCATTGGACATTCCATGATGTCATCCCATGTTCGACGACTGTTGTGGGTCAGAGGCCTGCGTGCCTTCGGCGACGGCTTCGTCAGCCTGCTGCTGCCGCTGTATCTGATCGAACTCGGGCTCGGGCCCTTTCAGGTGGGCGCCATCACGGCCGGCACGCTGCTCGGCTCCGGCGTCCTCACCCTGGCCATTGGTCTTGGCGCTCATCGTTTCAGACTACGCAGCTTGCTGCTCGGCGCGACATTCATGATGGCGGCGACAGGCCTGGGTTTCGCGGTCGTGACGAATTTCTGGCCGCTGCTTCTGATCGCGGTGATCGGCACGCTCAATCCTTCCAGCGGAGACGTGAGCGTGTTCCTGCCCCTGGAGCAGGCCGCGCTCGCGCACGTCGCCGGCGACCGCGAGCGAACGGCGCTCTTCGCCCGCTACAGTCTGGTCGGTGCGTTGGTGGCCGCGCTGGGTGCGCTGTCGGCGGGATTGCCGGGGTTGATGGTCGACGCCGCCGGCATGCCCATGCGATCAGCGCTGCAGCTCATGTTCGGACTTTACGGCACGATCGGCCTGGTGGCCGCTACGATCTACCGAAAGCTGCCGGCGGATTTCGCTGCCGACACGCAGACCTCGGCGGCTCCACTCGAGGAATCCAAGCGCATCGTCTATGTCCTTGCGGCGCTGTTCAGCCTCGACGCTTTCGGCGGCGGCTTCATTGTGCAATCGATGCTGGCGCTATGGCTCTTCGAAAGATTTCAGCTATCGGTCGGGCTCGCCGCGATGATCTTTTTCTGGACCGGCATATTCACCGCATTTTCATATCTGCTCGCGGTCCGCTTCGCCAAGAGATTCGGACTGATCAACACCATGGTATTCACGCATCTTCCTGCCAGTGTGCTCATGGTGCTCATTCCGCTGATGCCGGACCTGTCTTGGGTCATCGCGCTGCTGCTCGTTCGCAGCGTCCTTTCGCAGATGGATGTGCCAACGCGAAGCTCGTACGTCATGGCGGTGGTGTTGCCGTCCGAGCGCGCGGCGGCTGCCAGCATCACGTCCGTTCCGCGCAGTCTGGCGTCGTCGATCAGCCCGCTGGCGGCAGGTTACCTGCTGCAGGTTTCGACTTTCGGCTGGCCGTTCCTGATCGGCGGCGTTCTGAAAATCGTTTACGACCTGTTGCTGCTCGGCATGTTTCGCGCGGTCCGTCCACCCGAAGAGTCGTCGCCGAAACGCTGAGAAGGACTCAGGCGAGCGCCGCTTTGCGAAACATCACCGCGGCCTCCTGCGCCCATTCCTGACGAAGATCGTCGGAGATCGCCGCATCGGTCTGGTCGATGATGGCCCACGCCCAATCCGGCAGCGCGGACGGCGGGAGCTGCGCGCCGAGCTTGAGGTGTACTTCGGCCTGGTTGCGCAGCATCGTCGGGCAGACATTGAGCGCGTAAGTCCTGAGCTCGGCCCATCCCTGTTCGTCCCGGATGCGCTCGAAGTAGGTGCGGGTGAACATCCACTTGTCGTCCAGTCCCAGAAAAACCGGGTCCGCCTTGGCGCGCTGTCGGACCGTGTAATCGGCGACCATGCGTTGCAGCAGTCGCAGGGCGTCGGTTTCGGCTTCCGACGCCGACGCGCGAGCCAGAATGCGCTCGTAGGTCATCCTCACGATCGCATTGCCGGCTTCGAACGGCTCGAAGAAAATTGCCCAGCCGCCAGGCTTGAGCGCGCGATGACACGACGCGAGCACCTTGGCGGGATCGAGAATGTGGTGCAGGATGGCGGCCCCGACGGCGAGGTCAGCGATTCCCGGAAGGTAATTGGCGCCGGCGGCGTCGACGCAAACCAGCGCGAATCGCTCTTCACGGCCTTCGCCTTGTTTTGAATCGTCTCGTTTGTTCAAAAAATCGCGCAGGATCGCGAGCAACTGCGGACTGATGTCGGTGGCGACGATGTTCGCGCGGGGGAAGCGGTCGGCCAGCGGGATGACCGAGTTTCCCGAGCCCGATCCGATGTCGATGATCAACGACGGATCGTGCATCTCTCCGATCGCCTGGAACGCCCTTTCCAGCAGAAAACGCCAGTAGTCGAGGTTCAGGTAGTTGCGGTGATACTCATCGGCGCGTTCGAGAAACTGCGCGGTGACCCCGCTCTTGACCGCGCCGAGCGCGCTCCTCGGAGTCCGAATCCCCGCCAGCGCGGGGTCGTCTGCGTCCAGTCTGACCAGCGGCTCGGCGAAGACTTCGCCGAGGTTCATCGCCGTTGCGCGGGGCGGAGAAGAAATCTATCGATCATCGAGGCGAACCTCGACGTAGGCACGGTCGCGGATCTGACGCACCCAGTCCTGAAACGCCTCGTCCGCCTTGCGCTGGCGGATCGCGACCTGCGCCTCGGAACGCTCGCGGTCGCCGGTGATGTCCTGCCGGCGCCGCTCGATCACCTGGATCAGGTGCCAGCCAAAAGGCGAGCGTACCGGCGCGGAAATTTGACCCGGCTCCAGCTTTTTCATCGCGTCGTCGAATTCCGGCACGGTGTCGCCTGGATTGAGCCAGCCAAGGTCTCCGCCTTTGGCAGAAGTCGTGTCCTCGGAATTGAGCTTCGCCAAATCTTCGAACTTTGCTCCCGAATCGATCCGCTCTTTGAGGCGGTCGATCTTGGCCTTGGCGTCGGATTCCGAAACGATTTCGTTGACGCGTACGAGTATGTGCCGCGCGTGCGTCTGATCGACCACGGTCGACTCGTTGTGGCTTCGCTTGTCGAGCAGCTTCACGATATGAAATCCGGCGGCGCTGCGCGTGATCGCCGAAATCTGGCCGACCTTCATCGTCCGGACCTCATCGCCGAATACCGTCGGCAGGCGCGCACCCGAACGCCAGCCGAGATTGCCGCCGCTCAGCGCATCGCTTGCCTCTGAAAATGCCGCCGCGACCTGGGCGAAATCGGCGCCGTTGCGCAGCGCGCGCAGCGCGTCCTCCGCGCGACGCTTCTTGACATCGATCTGCTCCGCGCTTGCCTGCTCCGGCACGATCACCAGAATATGTGCGAGGTTGTATTCGGCTTCACCGCCGCTCTGCGACTTGAGGGTCGCCAGGTACTGATCGACTTCAGCGTCGCTGACCGTGATCTTGCTGTCGACCTCGCGTTCGCGCATGCGCTGCACCGTTAGCTCGTTGCGAATGTCCTCGCGATACCTCGGATAGGCGATATTCTCCTTCTCCAGCACCTTGCGAAAATCTTCGGCGGAAAGCTTGTTCTCCTGCGCGATACGCAGGATCGCGCGCTCGATCTGCGTATCGTCGACCTTGACGCCGCTTTCCTTGGCGAACTGAAGCAGCGACCGCTCGGTCAGCATGCGCTCGAGTACCTGCTTGTCGAGAACGTCCTGCGCCGGCGGCTGCACCTTCTGCTGCTTGAGCTGCTGCAGGATGATGCGCTTGGCGTCGTCGAGATCGTGCTGGGTGATAGCCTCGTCGTTGATAACGGCGATCACCCGGTCCACGCTGACGACGCGGTTCTGCGCCGGCGCACTCGGTTGCGCCAGCGCGCAGGCGGACGCCAGCGCCAATCCTGCCTTGAAGAGATTTCGAAATGCCATCGCGGTGACCCTCTAGAAATCTGGGAAGTAATCGCTCGTCGTGGCCCCGGCAGGCCGCAAGGCCGGGTCGGTGACGGTCAGATAGCCGGGGACGCTGCGCTTGAGGACATCGATCGGATTGGTGCCGAAGCGCGCGAGTCCGTTCAGCTCGAACTGCACGAACACGGACTTGCTCGCCTGCTCGGTCGCCGTCGTCAAACGCTGGGCGACGATGCGAAACGCCCAGCACCCGCCATTGTACTCGACGCCGAGGACGCCCTCCAGCGTCTTGCGATCGACAATCGAATAGTTCCAGCGCCCGATCACCGACCAGTTGTCCTTGAACGGCCATTGCCCGGAGAAATCCACCTGCTTCAACTGCGAAACGTTTCCGGTCGGATCGACCTGCTGGCGGATGTAACGATAGCTTGCGTTGAGCACGCGCCCAGGCGCGGGCTGCCACCGCACGCCGGAGTCGAGCCGCTCGATCTGCGGATGATTGAGGTTGTATTCGAGTGCGCCGGAAGCCGACCAAACGTCCGACAGACGTCCCTCACCCGAGAGCAGCAGGTCCGAGGTGTTGGCGGCGCGCGGTTCCTCGGTCAGCACGACGCGCTGGGTCTCGAAATAATAGCGCTGCCCGACGGCAAAGCGCATTTTCTCCTCGCCCGTCTGCGGATCGAGCAGGCGCGTGACCGCGGCCAGCGTCAGCTGATTCGCGTCGCCGATGCGATCGCTGCCGAGGTAGCGGTTTTCTGTGAAGAGCTGCGAAAAATTGAAGTCGTCGATCGCGGTATCGAATGGCGGTATTTGATCCTGACGGCGATACGGAATGTTGACGTAATAGGCACGCGGTTCGAGGGTCTGCGTGAATGCCTTGTCGAACAGATTCGTCTCGCGCTCGTATACCAAGCCGCTGTCGATGCTGCTGATCGGGACCACGCGATTCAGACGCGGCTCGGCGAGCGTCGCATCGGCGGGGTTCGTATTGTCGAAATCGTAATGCGTCATGTGCAGCCCGGTGCGCGCGTTGAAGAACCACGCGTTGCCGTGCTGCGACCACGTCACGCTCGGGTACAACACCGATCGGTCGCCGGTCACGAGCGTGGGCTGGCGGAATCTAACGTACTCGCCGCTGGCCTGAAAATCGAGGCCCTTCCACTCGACCGGGCTCATTGTCATCAGCAGTTGCGGCTCGCGAAAATACGGCGGCGTGATCGGATTGGCGGGATCCTGTAGCGTCTGGAACGTCTGGACCCGGGTAAGAAATGAAAAAGGGCCTCGGTTGTAGGCGAATCCCGCCTCGCGCGGCAGCGTGGACTGCGATGTCACCACAAGACGATCGGAGAGGTCCGTGAAGTAGGCGTCGTCGGACACCTTTTGCACGTTGACATAGCCGGCGAGCCCCGGCAGAAACGCGAAATTCTCGTTGTGCTTCCAGGACAAAAGGTAGCGATTGCTCCCGGTAACGCGATCGGGCAGCACTTCGGCATCGGCCTCGCCCGCCATGTCGGGGAAAAGGTATCGCGCCTGCGCATTGATTTGCAGCCCGCGGCGCGTCATCAGCCGCGGTGTCAGCGTTGCATCGTAATTCGGTGCGAGATTGAAATAATACGGAATCGACATTTCGATCCCGCGGCTGTTGGTCGATCCGAAGACCGGCGTCAGAAATCCGGATTTGCGCTCGTTCGATAGCGGAAAGTCGAGAGACGGCGAATACATTATCGTCACGCCCCTGAAGATGATGCTCGCGTTGTGCGCCGTTCCGACCAGGCGTGAGCGATCCACGTCGACTTCTGCAGAAGTGAGGTACCAATCGTCGTTGCCCGCGACGCAGGTTGTGTAGCGCATATCCTTGATCTGGTAACGATTCTCGCCGAGGAAAAGCAATTCCTTGCCCTCGCCGCGAGAAGCGTTTTCGCCAATGTGGAATTCGGGCTGGTTGAAAAAACCTGTTTCGTCGCCGCGCTTGAACTTGGCCTCGGGGCCGGTGATCGTGTCGGCGCCGCGCCGGATCACGACGTTGCCCTTGGCCCAGACTTCTTCCGTCGCAAGATCGTAGTGCAGCCAGTCGGCGAGCACCGTCTGTCGGCGCGTTCGCAGCTCGACCGTGCCCGAAGCCTGAATCGCCTTCTCGCTTTCTCCTTCGAGCAGATCCGCGCGAAGGTATACGGCGTCTCGCTCAGTTCCGATGCCCGGCCTGAACGCCTTGGGCGGAGGCGGCACCAGTATCGGCGCGACCTTGAGCCGCGGTGGCGTGTCGGAGGTGTCCGCTGAAGGCGTCTGGGCACAAACGATGCCGTGCAGAAGCAACAGTGACAACCCGACGGTTGAGGCGCGGCGATCCATGGGGAAGAACAATGTCGGCCGATGCTAAAATGCGACCATTCTACCTGTCTCGCCGGCTCCACTTTCTCTGCCCACCGCCGCATGACGTTCGATGTGCGATTCGACGCGCTGTGCGAATGGCTCGGCCGCGTCCTGCCGGTGCCGATGCTCTCGATCGAGCCTGCATCGGCCGACGCAAGTTTTCGCAGATACTTCCGGATAACGCTGACCGGCGAGCATTCGCTGACCAAGGGTGAAACGCCGGTCCGGACTCTGATTGCAATGGACGCACCGCCCACGAACGAGGACTGCCGCCCGTTCGTCACGGTGGCGCGCATGCTGGCAGACGCAGGATTGCATTCGCCGGCGGTTCTTGCCCAAGCGCTCGACCAAGGCTTTCTCTTGTTGAGTGACCTGGGCAAAGAGACCTATCTTTCCGTGCTGACCGAAGCGACCGCGCCGGCGCTCTATGGCGATGCCTGCGCGGCGCTGATCCGCTGGCAGCTCGCGAGCAGGCAGGGCTCGCTTCCCCCGTACGACGAAGCGCTGCTGCGCCGCGAGCTGGATCTGTTTCCGGACTGGTACATCGAGAGGCACGTCGGAATTACGCTCGACCCGGCACAGCGCATCACCTTGAACAACATGTTCCGGCGCATTCTCGACAACAACCTCCTGCAAGCGCATGTCTATGTCCATCGCGATTACCATTCGCGCAACCTGATGGTCTCCGACCCGAACCCGGGCGTGCTCGATTTTCAGGATGCGGTGTACGGGCCGATCACCTACGACCTGGTCTCGCTACTGCGCGATGCTTACATCGACTGGGATGAAGCAATGCAGATCGATTGGGCGGCACGCTACTGGCAGCGCGCACGGGCGGCAGAGCTTCCGGTCGGCGCGGATTTCGGCGCGTTCTGGCGTGATTTCGAATGGATGGGCGTGCAACGGCAGCTCAAGGTGCTGGGCATTTTCGCACGGCTCTATCATCGCGACGGGAAGGAGGCATACCTCAAGGACATGCCGCGGGTCATGCGCTATCTGCGCGACGCGTGCTCCCGCTACGATGAGCTGTCGCCCCTGCTGCGTCTGCTCGACGAGCTCGAGGCGAGACAGCCCGCCATCGGTTAGCGCTTCTGACCTGCTCATGAAAGCGATGATCCTTGCGGCAGGCCGCGGCGAGCGCATGCGTCCCTTATCCGACGCTACCCCGAAGCCGCTGCTCAGCGCGGGTGGCAAGCCGCTCGTCGTGTGGCAGATCGAGCGCCTGGTCGCCGCCGGATTCGCGCAGATCGTCATCAACGTCGCCCACCTCGGCGGCATCATCGAAACGACACTCGGCGACGGCCGGCAATTCGGCGCGGCCATTCGCTATTCCCGCGAAGTCGAGCCGCTGGAAGTCGCGGGCGGGATCGCCACTGCGCTGCCACTGCTCGGTGACGGAGTGGTGCTGGTCACAAGTGGCGACATCCATGCCGAGTATGACTATGCATCGCTCCGCGCGCGCGCCGGCGCCATGGCCGCGACCGATCAGGCGCCGCACCTTCACATGGTGATGGTCCCCAATCCCGCGTATCATCCCGGCGGCGATTTCGTGCTGACCGACGATCGCCTCACGCTGAACGGAGGTAACGGCGCGGAGCGCACGACCTTCGGCAACATCGCGCTGTACCGGACGTCGCTGTTTCGGGAACTG
This sequence comes from Burkholderiales bacterium, assembly GCA_017880805.1. Taxonomy (GTDB): domain Bacteria; phylum Pseudomonadota; class Gammaproteobacteria; order Burkholderiales; family Casimicrobiaceae; genus PALSA-1003. The sequence goes on along the minus strand of JADGRP010000192.1, from coordinate 7,312 downwards.
CCCCGCGGCAAGAAGCTTAAAATGCTTCCCTACTACCGCGAATGGATCGCGCGTGGGTGGGCAAGCGGCGAGCTCTTTGCCGGCCACTGGGCCAACGTGGGCACCGCCGCGGACCTCGCTAGCCTCGACTCGCGGCTTCTTGGCAACGATCTTCCCAGAGAGACAAGATGAACGCCCATACGGACTCGCTGACCGCCAATCCCTTGCTCGATTTCTCCGGTCTGCCGCGTTTTCCGGACATCGGTCCGGAGCATGTCGGCCCGGCCGTCGACGCCTTGATCGCCGATGCGCGCGCGACGATCGAACGGGTCGCGACGCTCGCCGAGCCACCCAACTGGGACAACTTTGTGCAACCGCTGTCCGATACGCTCGACCGCCTCGGGCGCTCATGGGGACAGGTCGCGCATTTGAATGCCGTGGTCAACACGCCCGCGCTGCGCGAGGCCTACAACGCCAACCTGCAGAAAGTCACGTCTTTCCATACCGATCTCGCTCAGGACGAACGGCTTTTCAGGCGCTACCGCGCGCTGGCCGACGCGTCGGGCTTCGCATCGCTCGATGCGGCGCGCAAGAAGCTGATCGACAACTCCGTGCGCGACTTCCGGCTTTCGGGCGCCGAATTGTCCGACGAAAAGAAGGCACGGTTCAAGTCCATCGAAGAAGAACTCTCGCAGCTGTCTTCCCGCTTCGAGGACAACGTGCTCGATGCGACCAACGACTACGGCCTGTTCATCGACGACGCGGCAAAGCTTTCCGGCATTCCGGACGATGTTCTCGCGGCCGCGACGAAGGCGGCGAAAGAGGAGAACAAGCCGGGATGGAAGCTGACCCTGCGCGCGCCTTGCTACTACCCCGCCATGCAATACGCGGACGATCGGCGTCTGAGGGAGACGCTGTACCGTGCGTACGCGACGCGGGCGAGCGAGTTTGGCAAGGCTGATTGGGACAATAGCGCGCTGATCGATCGCATCGTGGAGCTTCGTCAGGAAAGCGCCGCGCTGCTCGGATACAAGAGCTATGCCGAGGTGTCACTTGTGCCGAAAATGGCCCGCGACCCGGCGGAAGTGCTCACCTTCCTGCGCGATCTCGGCTCACGCGCGAAGCCTTTTGCCGAACGCGACATGGCCGAATTGCGCGCATTCGCGCGCGACCGGCTCGGCCTATCCGAGCTCGCGGCGTGGGACATACCCTATGCCTCGGAAAAGCTGCGCCAGGAGCGTTACAGCTTCTCCGACCTGGAGGTAAAAGCCTACTTCCCGGAAGACCGCGTGCTCGGGGGAATGTTTCGTGTGGTCGAGACGATCTTCGGTGTCACGATACGCGCGGCGAGCGCGCCGCTCTGGCATCCGAGTGTGCGGTTTTTCGACGTCCTCGATCGCGAGGGCGCGGCGGTGGGCCAGTTCTATCTCGACTTGTATGCGCGGGCGCACAAGCGCGGCGGTGCGTGGATGGACAATGCGATCAATCGCCGCCGAAGTGGCGCAAAAGTGCAGCGTCCCATCGCCTACCTCATCTGCAACTTCTCCACGCCGGTCGACGACAAGCCTGCGCTGTTCACGCACGACGAGGTGACGACGCTGTTCCATGAGTTCGGACACGCTCTCAATCTGCTGCTGACGCAGGTCGACGTGCCCGGGGTCTCGGGGCTGGAAGGCGTGGAATGGGACGCGATCGAGTTGCCGAGCCAGTTCATGGAAAATTTCTGCTGGGAGTGGGACGTTTTGAAATACATGAGTGCACACGTGGACACCGGCGAACCGCTGCCGCGTCCGCTGTTCGACAAGATGCTCGCGGCGAAGAATTTCCAGAGTGGCATGCAAACCGTGCGCCAGCTCGAATTCGCGCTTTTCGACATGCATCTGCATCATGATTTCGATGCCGAGGCCGGGTCCGCGCTCGAGCTGGCGCGGAAGATCCAGCTCGAAATCGCGGTCGTTCCCCGGCCGGCGGACGACCGGGGCCTCCCGCACGGATTCAGCCACATTTTCGCCGGCGGCTATGCCGCGGGCTATTACGGCTATAAGTGGGCCGAAGTGCTTTCGGCTGACGCCTACAGCTCGTTCGAGGAAGAAGGCGTTCTTTCACCGGCCGCGGGTATCCGGTTCCGGGACGAGGTGCTCGCCCGCGGGGGAAGCCGGCCCGCCCTGGAGTCGTTTATCGCCTTTCGCGGCCGGGCCCCACAAATTGACGCCTTGTTACGGCATAATGGTATGTTGGCGTCATAAGACCGCCGGAGGGCGAGATGATCACCGCATCCATTCCCGCGCGTTCCCTGACCGCGTTTGCATTGCTGATCCTGATTTCCGGCCTTTCCGGCTTAGTGGCAGCGCAAGTGCAGCAGGTGTATCGCTACATCGATGTAGACGGCCGCGTCGTCTATTCGGACAAGCCGCCGCCGCCCTCGGCCAGAGATGCACAAGCCAAGCGGATCGGCAGCAACAGCATTGAAACCAGCGACCTGTCTTTTGCCACGCAGCAGGCGCAGGAACGGTATCCGGTGGTCCTGTACACCTTTGCCTGCGGCGTGGTCTGCGACACCGCACAGGGGGTCCTCAACAAGCGCGGCGTGCCGCATACCGTGATCGACGTCAGCCAGGGCGACGGCGCTGAGCGCCTGAAGCGGCTGAGCGGCGGTCTCGACGCGCCGACGGTGCAGGTCGGCGATCAGTACGCGACCGGCTTCAACGAAGGCAAGTGGCAGGCCATGTTGACCGACGCGGGCTATCCCAAGACGCCCCCGCCCAGAACCAACCCCGTCGGACGTCCGCCGGTTCCGGTGGCGACCGCACCGAGTGCCACCAGTCAAAGCGTCGCGGCGCCGCCCAAGGGCAGCTACCCACAGCAATAGCGTCGGGTTTCGCTGAGGGTTTCCACCCCGCACGCGGCCGGCCGGATCGCGCCGCGTTCCGCAGCTCGATCGACCCCGCGGATTCAAGGTGTCGTTCGCCGAACCGGCCTTCCATAGCGAGGCTCCTCGGCGAAGCGGCATGAACGGCCTGCGGCAGACTCCTGCGGCGCATGGTCTTCGTCTGCCGATCTTCCTCTTTTTGTTTCTCCCGCTGGTGCGCGCGGGATATTTCGGCCTGCCTCGGCGATGGGGCAACGCGGTACTGCCGGTCTCGAGCCTGTGCTTCCAAAATCTGGGGCGAAGGGCTCTATGCCGCGATCGTTCTTTCTTCGATCGCGTTCTCCTGGCTGGACCTAATCGTTCGCCGTCCTCTCCCTCGGATACTGCGCGCGATTTCGAGGAATTCACGGATCTCTGGTCTGGCTTGTATCCAAGGGCTGCAGCAGCACCGATGAACTAGAACGGACTCGGGTTGCCGTGTTCGCCAAATGATGTTTGCTGAAATTCGATCCTCAAAGGTAATATTTGACAATGTGGGCGAGAGTTTCAGCATGCGGTCGACCCCCATTGATGATCGATAAACGCGCAGCTGAACTCAACATCACTCCACCGTTGACATGATCCATCCAGATGTAATCAGGCGCGCAGCAGAGATTCAGCTCAAGTTTCAGCAGGCAAAGCCGTTCCGTCATGTCGCAATCGACAATTTCCTCCTGACGGACAATTGCGAATCGCTGCTTCGGGACTTCCCCGTTTTCGATGAAAAACATGCAACAAACGAACTTGGGCTGACGGGCCGCAAAGCGGTCGTTGAACACGTTTCGAATATCAGCCCGTTCTACAGGGCCTTCTACCAATACATCAATTCCGAAACGTTCCTGGATGCCGTGAGCAAACTCACCGGCATCCAGGACTTGATCGCGGACAAAACACTTTTTGGCGGCGGTACGCACAATAATCTGAGCGGTCAAGGTCTCGATGTTCACATCGATTTCAACATCGACGAACGCAACATGCTGCACCGTCGCATCAACCTGCTAATTTATCTAAACAAGGAATGGGAAGAAGCATGGGGCGGTGCGATCGAACTGCATTCGGATCCGCGCAACGCAGCCCTGGACGAGACCGCGAGTTTCCTTCCGCTATTCAATCGGGCGGTCATCTTTGAGACCAATGAATATTCGTGGCATGGATTTCAGCGCATCTCGCTGCCACCAGACAAGCAACATCTGTCGCGCAAATCGTTCTCGATATATCTGTACACGAAGGATCGGCCTGCCGAGGAAGTCTTAGCGCCTCATACAACCTTCTACCTTCCGCAGCCACTACCAGCTAATCTTCGGGTCGGGCACACGCTGACGGAACAAGACATGCTCGAACTTCATATTCGAACGCAGGGACGGGATGGTTTACTGGGCATGTATCAGAAATTGCTGGTTGAAAAGGAACAGCGGCTGCGCGACTTCATGAAGCTCAACCAGGGCGAGATTTCCAGCTATCAGGGGGTTATCAGCTCGCGCAGTTGGCGGCTGGTGATGGGGCTGCATCGGCTAAAGTACCGATTGCGTCACCTGTTCTAAGTTCAGCACGATGCATCTGTTCCAATCCAGGCGAAGCGAATCCGTGACAGCCAGGTCCTGTCCGGTGTGCGGCAAGTCTCGCGCCAGAGCTATTGGGCAGCTAAGAACGAATTTCCTTCTAAGTCTTAGCAAGACGGAGTGGGACTTTGTTCAATGCCAATATTGCGAGCTCCTTTACATATCGCCAGAGCCGTCAGCCACTGACCTTCGGACGATCTACGTTGAGTCAGGCCAATTTGACGACCCCGTGTATACCGACCCTGGACGCGTCGCTCTTATCATTGAGTATATGAGCGGCTGCTTTAAGGGAGTCGTAGAACGATCGGGGCACACAGAGAAAGATGTGGTAGCCGTGTTAGAGGTCGGCGCGGGCTTGGCGTGGATGTGCCGCACAGCCAAGTCCGTCAATCCGAACAATGTCACGATCGCCCAAGATATTTCCCCCGAAGCGGTCCACAAATGTCCATGGGTAGATTTCTATATTCTCGGGGACATACTCGACACAAGGATAGATCAGCGCGCACCTTACGATATTGTTTCACTGACTCACGTGATAGAGCATCTTGTTGACCCTGTAGCGGTGATTCGCCGCTGCAAATCCCTACTCCGCCGCGATGGCGTGATCTTCATAACAGCGCCGCATCGGCCAATCGGCTGGAGAGACAACACCAGTGATATCGCTCTCTGGGAGAAGTATTCCTACAACCATGTTCCCGCTCACATTCAGTATTTCTCGATGAAAAGTATGCGGGTGCTATCAGAGCAAGCCGGATGCGTTTTGGATTATTGGAGTCACCTTCACGAAGGTGGTCAAGCCTTCGAGGCGTGGCTGCGTTAGCGTATCAACGGCTCGCGGCGACGAAACTACTTCACGCTTGACGCGGGGTCGCTGCGTCCTTGTGCGCCACCACCCTCGAGCTTAGGGTTCCTGCGCGGTTCGTACGCTGCCGGAATGGCGCTCCCATTGCCGAAATCGCTTCTTGAGCGAGAGCGCCGGCGCTTCGATGAATCGCCAGGAGAGGACCGCGCACAGCAAGGTCGCGGCGTATGCAGCCGCGAAATGCTCAGACCGGCCCCACGCCGGGAAAAGCGCCACCAGCGTCTGCTGGACGGGAAACGCATAGATATAGAGCCCATAGGAAAAATCGCCGTAACGTCCCCACCGCTTCAAGGATCCGATGCGCGCATATGCAAGCCACACGGTGCTCAACGCAACGGCCACCGCGAACGCGGGTGCAAACAGCGCGGTTCCCCGCGACACGATCGCGATGATCCAGACAGCGGCGGGCAACAGCACTGTACTTGGCACGATGCGTCGCGCCAGGTAAAGAAGCGCGCCCAAGCCGAAGTATGGCGCGAGCCGGGCCAGCGATGACGGTTCCAGCGCCTGCCCCGCGAGATCGCCGTGCCTAGCCCAGCCCCATGTGATCGCCGCGACCATGCCGACGCCGACGAGGATCGCGCGGCGGCGCGAAAGCCAGGTGCCGCCCGCTGCCGCGATGACCCCCAGCAGGAGCAGCAGACCGTACATCTGCACTTCGGGTTGAAGCGTCCAGAGCGATCCGTTGACCGCGTCCCGGACGGGGTTGTGCGTGAACACGCCTGGAAGACCCCATTGGAAATCGGCAAGCGTCAGGTTGCGTGCGACGTACGACCAAGCGTCGCGCCTCGCAAAGTATTCGCGCAGCGGCAGGTCTGTAAGGGTCGGTCCGATGACCCACGCGGACAGTGCAAGGACGACCGCCAGCGCGGGCAGGATTCGTAACACCCGTGACACGACGAAGAAGCCGATGACCTTCCGCTCGAGCAGGCTGCGGGTCACCAGCAATCCGCTGACGACGAAGAAAATGTCGACGCCAAGCGTCCCGAAGGTCGCGAAGCCGCCGCTCAACTGCGCCAACGGCTCGCTGCCGGTACCGTCGACAATGGCGTATTCGTGCGAAAAAACAACCATTGTCGCAGCGACCCATCGGATAAAATCGAAATTGTTGTCGTAACCGGCGACGCGAACCGCGAGGCCCTCCCTCCGATGCGTCCGCCATCCGACCAAGACGTCGCGCCAAGACAATGTCACGCCCGCTCCTCCGCCAACTGGTCGACCTGCTTCGCCCCCTGCTGCGACGCGGCCCTGCGCTGCTCGGTGCGTCGCACTACGACGCGCGGGTCGCCGCGGAAATATCGCGCTTTCGTGACGAAACCGAGGTCCATGCGCTGCCGCCGATTTTTCACTACTGGTCGGACCGCTACGTGCGGCCCAAGCTCGAATTGTTCGGGTTTTCCCATCCCGACGAGTTCTTTCTCACGCACATTGAAGCGTGCTGTGCCCGTGCGGCGTCGAACGTCGATCGCAGCAAGCGCATTATCAGCCTTGGGGCGGGCAATTGCGACACCGAAGTGCGGCTCGCGCTCGCGCTGCTCGACCGGGGGCGCAGCGATTTCGTCATCGAGTGTCTCGATCTCAACGATGCGATGCTCGATCGCGGCCGCGCCGACGCTGCTGATCGGGGCGTCGGTGCGCACATCGCGCCGGTCTGCGGCGACTTCAACGCGTGGCAACCGGACAAGTCGTACGATTGCATCATTGCCAACCAGTCGCTGCATCATGTGTTGGCGCTGGAACATCTTTTCTCCGGCGTCGCCGATGGACTCGCTGTGCACGGGCGGTTTGTCGTGTCCGATATGATCGGCCGAAATGGCCATCAGCGATGGCCCGAGGCGCTTGCGATCGTGCGCGAGTTCTGGAGCGAGATGCCGACTGCATACCGCTACAACCGTCAGCTGCGACGGCAGGACGAGGATTTCCTCGACTGGGATTGCTCGACAAGCGGATTTGAAGGCATTCGCGCGCAGGACATTCTGCCCCTGCTGGTCGAACGCTTCAGCT
>JADGRP010000191.1 GCA_017880805.1 Burkholderiales bacterium | reverse complement strand
TTTCTGATGGTTATCGTGATACTTATCGGCCGAGATACGCATCGCGCACGCGCGGATGGCCTCTGAGCTTTTCCGCGCTATCGGAGAGGATGATCTCTCCGTTCTCGAGCACGTAGGCGCGGGAAGCCACCTGCAGCGCGAGTACCGTATTCTGTTCGACGAGCACAACCGTGAGCCCGCCTTCGTTGATTTCCGCGATCCGCGCGTACACCTCTTCCGTGAGGCGTGGCGCGAGCCCGAGAGATGGTTCGTCGAGCAGCAGCACGCGCGGACGTGACATCAGTGCGCGTGCGATCGCAAGCATCTGCTGTTCCCCGCCCGACAATGACCAGCCGAGCTGTTTCTGCCGTTCGGCCAGCTGGGGAAAGAGCTCAAACACGCGCTCGAAGTCCGCATTGATTTCGCCCCTGCCGGCACGCCTTACCGAGGCGCCAACCTCGAGGTTTTCACGCACCGTAAGCCCGGGGAAAATGCGCCGCCCTTCCGGCACGTGCGCGATCCCGCCGCGCACCCGCTTCTCGGGCGACAGGTGATCAATCGCCTGGCCTCCAAACTTGACGCTTCCGGAGCTTAGTGGCATCAAACCGGAGATCGAGCGCAGCAGCGTGGTCTTGCCGGCGCCGTTCGCCCCGATCAGCGCCACCGCCTCTCGCTCGGCCACGTTGAAGTTTATTCCGCGCAGCGCCACAATGTCGCCGTACGCGGCACTGAGGTCCTCACACTTCAACATGTTTGTACCCCTTGCCGAGGTAGGCTTCCAGCACCTTCGGGTGCCGTTGAATTTCGCTCGGCGTTCCTTCCGCGAGTTTTTCGCCGAAGTTGAGCACCGCAATCTGCTCCGCCAGGCGCATCACCATGCCCATGTTGTGCTCGATCAGAAGCACCGACAGCTGGTATTCGTCGCGCACCTGGCGCAACAGGTCCATCAGTTGCTCGACCTCGCCGAGGTTGATCCCGGCTGCCGGCTCATCCAGCAATAGCAGCTTCGGTTTTCCTACCAGCACGCGGGCCATTTCGACCAGCCGCCGGTTGCCATACGAGAGTGAGCCGATTTCCCGGTCGGCGAAATGCGCGAGGCGGAAGCGCTCGAGCATAGCCATGCATTCGTCGCGGTTCGAAATTTCGAGCGCGCCGCCTTTACCGAGCCCGGTCAGCGACAACAGCAGGCTCGGCTGCTCGTGAATCGACGCGCCAAGCATCAGGTTTTCGAGAACGGACAGTCTGCCGAACAGCTTGCCGTGCTGGAAAATTCGTCCGAGACCGGAGCGCACGACCACGTCGGTCGGCAGCCCGGTAATCTCGCGTCCCTGGAATTCGATGCGCCCGGCGCTCGGCTTGTACAACCCCGTCAGCACATTCAGCAGCGTTGTCTTGCCGGCGCCGTTTGGCCCGATGACGGCGAAGAACTGGTTTTCCGCAACCTGAATGTTGATATCGTTCAGCGCCTTCAGTCCGCCAAAACTGATCCCGAGTCCTTCGATACGCAGCAGACTCATTGTTGGCCTTAAATTGCCTTGGCGGCGGGTGCGGAAGCGTCCGCCTGCTTGCGTTTGAGTCCGCCCAGCAGCCCGACCAGTCCTTTCGGCAATAGCACCAGCACGAACAGAACCAGGACGCCGAAGATCAGCAAATAGGCGTTGCCGGCGCCGCGCAGCACTTCGGGCAGCATGGTAACCGTTACCGCGCCGAGAATAGCGCCGGCAAGCGTGCCTTCGCCGCCGACGATCAGCATCGCAAGATAAGTAATCGAGTTGTTATAAGCAAAGTCGTCGGGAGAAACGAAGCGCACATGAAACGCGAACAAACAGCCGGCGATCGCGGCATATATCGCTCCGAGCGTGAACGCGGCCGTCTTCGCCTTGGTGACCGCGATGCCGGTCATCGCGGCGGCGATCTCATCGTCGCGAACGGCGATGAAAGCGCGTCCTGCGTGCGAGCGCCGGATGCGTTGCGCAACGAGGGACAACACCACCAGGACCGCCAACGAGAACCAGTAAGAACTGCGTTCTGTCGCCAATTGCGCCGAGAACAGCTGCAACGCCGGAATATGGGCGATGCCATCGTTACCGCCAGTAAAGGCAACCCAGTTCGACGCGACAATGGTGAAACTCACGTTGAGGCCGAGGGTCGCCAAGGCTAGATAATGGCCGCTTAGTCGCAGCACCACGCGCCCGATCGCGTACGCTAGGATAGCGGCGATCGCTATCGCGATCAGGGCCGCAAGCCAGGGCCCGACGCCATGGCGAACCGTGAGGATTGCCACACCGTATGCCCCCACGCCGACGAATGCCGCATGGCCGAGCGAGATCAATCCGGCGTAGCCGAATACAATATTAAGTCCCACCACGGCAACCGCCGCGATTGTCGCCACTACGAGCAAACGAGTGATGTATTCGGTTGCAAAAAGCGGAGCGATCGCTGCAGCGGTAACGATTGCCACGATCAGGATCCAGTTGTTCTTGGTATGCCGCACTTTCATCCCCTTTCGCTAATGCGCTCGCCAAAGATGCCTTGGGGACGCACAAGCAGGAAGAGAATCATGAACCCGAACGAAAGCAGATCCTTGTAAGTCGACGATATATAGGATGCGCCGAGAAT
>JADGRP010000190.1 GCA_017880805.1 Burkholderiales bacterium | reverse complement strand
GGAGGCATCGCGGCGATCGCCAAGACCGCAGGCCATACCGTGACCGGCTGCGACGCCAACGTGTATCCGCCGATGAGCACGCAGCTCGAGTCGCTCGGGATCGCGCTTACCCAGGGTTTCGACGCATGGCAGCTCGACACCGTGGCTAAGGGCGCGGACGTGTTCGTTGTCGGCAACGCGATTTCGCGGGGCAATCCGCTGCTGGAAGCGATTCTCGATGGCGGCCTGCCGTATACGTCCGGGCCGCAGTGGCTCTCCGAGAACGTGTTGCGCGACAAGTGGGTGCTCGCGGTTGCCGGAACCCACGGCAAGACAACGGCGACCGCGATGCTGGCCTGGATTCTCGACCATGCCGGCATGAATCCGGGATTCCTGATCGGTGGTGTGGCGGTCGACTTCGGCGTTTCCGCGCGCATGACCGACAGTTCGTTTTTCGTCATCGAGGCCGACGAGTACGACACCGCATTCTGCGACAAGCGTTCCAAGTTCGTGCACTACCGGCCGCGCACTGTGATCCTCAACAATCTCGAATACGATCACGCCGACATTTTTCCCGATCTGGCGGCGATCGAGACGCAGTTCCACCACTTGGTGCGCACCGTGCCGCATCGCGGGCGCCTGATCGTGAATGGCGCCGAGGAAAGTCTCGGGCGGGTGCTGGCGCGCGGCTGCTGGAGCGAAGTGGAACGTTTCGGCGTTGCAGCGGCGAGCGGCACCGGGCCGGACTGGACGATCGCGGTCGACGGCACGATCAAGCTGGGCGGCGCGCCGCAGGGCCAGCTTGTGCCGTTTTCGCTCATTGGCCGGCACAACCAGTTGAACGCGCTCGCGGCCATTGCCGCCGCCCGCCACGCTGGAGTGACGGTGGCTTCCGGTCTTCAGTCGCTGGCGGCATTTCGCGGCATCAAGCGTCGGCTCGAGCTGAGAGGCACGGTCGAAGGCGTCGCCGTGTACGACGACTTCGCGCACCACCCGACCGCCATCGCCGCGACCGTCGGTGCGCTGCGCCGGGCCGTGGGATCGGGCCGCATTCTCGCCGTGCTCGAGCCGCGCTCGAACACCATGAAGCTCGGAACCATGAAGGCGGCGTTGCCCGCCAGCCTTGCGTCCGCCGATCGCGTATTTTGCTACACGGCGAACCTGGGCTGGAACGCTGCCGCGGCGCTGGCACCGCTCGGAGCTCGCGCCGAATTTCACGACAATCTCGCATCGTTAATCGAAGCGATCGCGCAGGCGTCGGGTCCCGGTGACCACGTGCTGATTATGAGCAACGGTGGGTTTGGAGGCATACACGGCAAGCTTCTGGAACGACTTCGCGCGCGCGCCTGACACGATGTCCGCGACCATCGTCTACCTGCACGGTTTCAACAGCGGCCCTGCATCGGTCAAGGCGCAGCAGCTCGGGCGCGGGATTGCCGCGCTGGATCCGCAATCGCGCCCGCCCTACTTCGTCCCGCTGCTGCACCATCGGCCCGCGGTGGCCATGCGCGAGTTGACGGCGTGGGTCGACAGCGCAATCAATCATTCAGGCGACACCAGACTGACCTTTGTCGGCAGCTCGCTCGGCGGTTTTTACGCGACCTTTCTGGCCGAGCGCTACGCTGCGAAGGCCGTGCTCATCAATCCCGCGATTCGCCCGGCGAAAAGTCTGGCGTCGTATCTGGGGCGGCAGCACAACCCGGTGACCGGCGAGAGCTACGAGCTGACGCGCGAACATCTTGCCGAGCTCGAGGCATTCAATGTCGTACGCGTGACGGAACCGCGGCGTTACTTTCTGCTCGTGCAAAGCGGCGACGAGCTGCTCGACTGGCGGGAGGCGGTCGCCTTCTATGGAGGTGCATGGCAGTCGGTGCAAGGCGGCGGCGATCACGCGTTTCAACACTTCGAAACGCAGGTCGGCCCGATCCTGCGCTTTTCCGGGATCGCTGACTCGTGATGCCGACCACGGCTCCTCCAGCCGCCTGTACGGTGGCGGTCATAGGCGCGGGCCCCGCAGGCATGGCCGCGGCGACACTTCTCGCGGACCTTGGGCTGGATGTCGTGCTGATCGACCGGCAGGCGCAGCCCGGAGGCCGGATTTACCATGGTATCGGCGCGAACTCGCCCGAGCGGCGCCTCTTGTTCGGCGTGGAATACGCGCGTGGCATGCCCTTGGTCGACGCGCTTTCGCGCTCAAGCGTTTGCTACGCCTCCGACACCACCGTCGTCAGCGTTAAGCCCGTCGAAGCAGGCTTCGAAATCGAGTTGGCGACCAAAGAGAAACCGGCAACCATCCGCGCCCGCAAGCTTATCCTCGCTACGGGTGCGCAGGAGCGGCCTTTTCCCATTCCGGGCTGGACATTGGCGGGCGTGACGACCGCGGGCGCGGCGCAGGTCCTGCTCAAGAATGGCGGCATGATGCCGACGCAACGGACCGTGCTCGCCGGTTGTGGGCCGTTCATCTACCTATTTGCGTGGCAGTTGCTGCAGGCCGGCGTCAAGCTTACGGGCATCATCGACACGCTGCAGCGATCGCGCTTGTTTCGCGCCCTGCCGCATGCATTGCGTTTCGCGCGCTCGCCGTACTACAAGGAACAGGTGAACATCCTCCAGGACGTCAACGAAAGTGTTCCGCTTTTCCGCGGCGCGACGGCGATCGCCGCGCTTGGCAACGAACGGCTGGTATCGGTGCGTTACGTTGCGAATGGCACTGCCACGACCGTGCTGGCCGACCAGTTGCTTTTGCACCAGGGTTTCGTGCCGGACGTTCTGCTTTCCGGCGCCATCGGTTGCGACCACGAATGGGACGATGCGGCGATTTGCTGGAAACCCCGCGTCGATCGCTGGGGCGCGAGCAGTCTGGCGGATGTTTACATCGCGGGCGACGCGGCCGGGACCGGCGGTGCGAACGCCGCGGAGCACCGCGGGAGACTTTCCGCGCTCGCGGTTGCCGCAGCTACGGGACAAATCAGTCCGGCCGTGCGCAACACGCGCGCCGCTCCTCACTTTGCGGCGCTATCGCGCTCGCTTCGCGGCCGGGCCTTCAACGAAACGCTGTTCCGGCCCGCCGAGCATTTTCGCAAGCCTGAAGGCGCGACCATCGTTTGCCGCTGCGAAGGGGTCACCGCGCAGCAGGTCGTCGCCGCCGCGCGGCGTGGCTGCGTCGGTCCGGACGAGCTCAGGGCATCTCTGCGTTGCGGCGCCGGGGCGTGCCAAGGGCGCCTTTGCGCGCTCACGATCAACGAACTCATTGGGTTTGAGCGCGGGGTGCATCCGCGCGACACCGGGATGCTGCGCGCGCGTTTTCCGATCGGTGCGGGCTAGGCGGCGTTTGGGCGCATACGGCCGGCGCCGGTGGTGCGAGGCTTATACTGGAACCATGGCCAAGCCCACCCTCGCCGATAAGCTGGTCGTTGCCATTTCGTCGCGCGCACTATTCGATTTGACGGATAGCCACCGCGTCTACACCGAGGCCGGCGTCGACGCCTATCATCACTATCAGATCGAGCACGAGGAGGAGATTCTCGCCCCCGGCCCGGCGTTCGCGCTGGTAAAGAAGTTGCTACGGCTCAATCGTCCGGACAAGCAGTACGTCGAGGTGATCCTCTTGTCGCGGAATTCTGCCGACACAGGCCTGCGCGTGTTCAACGCGATCAAACATTACGGGCTCGATATCAGTCGCGCCGCGTTCACCAAGGGCGAGCCTACATCGCGCTACGTGCCCGCGTTCGGCGCGCACCTGTTCCTGTCCGCCGACACCGAAGACGTGAAGCGCGTGCTCAACGACGGCTACGCGGCTGCGACGATCGTGCCGTCGACCGTGGGCAGGAACGAGACCGACGACTTACGCATCGCCTTCGACGGCGACGCGGTGCTGTTTTCCGACGAGGCCGAGCGCGTGTATCAGAAAAGCGGACTCGCGGCGTTTTCGCAAAGCGAATCGGACGCCGCAATGCGGCCGCTTTCCGGTGGACCGTTCAAGGAATTTCTGGCGGGACTGCACCGCATCCAGTCGGATTTTGCCGCCGACCAGAGCCCGATCCGCACCGCGCTGGTGACCGCGCGCAGCGCGCCGGCGCACGAGCGCGTCATTCGCACACTGCGCGCGTGGAACATCCGCATCGACGAGGCGCTGTTTCTGGGCGGTCTCGACAAGGGCGAGTTCCTGCGCGCCTTCGGCGCCGATATCTTCTTCGACGATCAGCATACGCACATCGAGTCCGCGGCCAAGCACGTCGCCACCGGCCACGTGCCGCACGGCATTATGAACGAGCGCTGACGTCGCAAATGCGCGCAGTTGCGCTCCGGTGCACTAAACGATACGGCCAAAGAACGGATATTGCGGATCGTTGTATCCGGGCGTCGACGGGTGCCCGGGCGTGACCAGCGAATCGATCAGCGCTTCGTCTTCGGCGTCGAGCGTCTTGCCGACGGCGGTCAGGTAATCGGTCCACTGCTCGAAGGTGCGCGGCCCGGCGATTACCGAGCTGACGATCTGGTTGCGAAGCAGCCATGCCAGCGCGAACTGGGTCGCCGTGAGTCCCTTCCTGGCGGCGTGCGCCTTGATCGTTTGCGCGATCGCGATCGACTCGGCACGAAACTCCGTTTCCATCATCCGCTGATCCTTGCGCGCAACCCGCGAGTCCGCCGGCGGCTCGGCGCCGGGGGAATACTTGCCGGTCAGGATCCCGCGCGCGAGCGGGCTGTAGGGCACGACGCCGATGCCGTAATAGTCGCAGGCGGGCAGGATCTCGACCTCGGGCTGGCGATTCATCGCGTTGTAGTAGGGCTGGCACACGATCGGTTGCGGCACGCCCAGATCGGCGCACACACCGACGACTTCGGCGATCCGCCAGCCGCGATAGTTGGACACGCCGAAGTACCGGATCTTGCCGCCACGGATCAGGTCGCCCATCGCTTCGATGGTCTCCGACAGCGGCGTGTCGGTATCGTCCTTATGCAGGTAGTAGATGTCGATGTAGTCGGTCCCGAGCCGAGCGAGGCTGTCATCGCAGGCGTGCAGGATCCAGCGCCGTGATAGCCCGCCGTCGTGCGGCTTCGCGGTCAGCACGTTGGCGACCTTGGTCGCGAGGATCCAGCGCCTGCGGTTGGCCTTGATCGCCGCACCCACGATCTGCTCCGACGCACCGCCCGCGTACGCATCGGCAGTGTCGATGAAGTTGATGCCGGCGTCGCAGGCGGAGTCGACGATCCGCTGCGCCGTGGCGGCGTCGGTGCGGTCGCCGAACATCATCGTGCCGAGGCAAATCGGCGAGACCTCGAGGCCGCTCGCACCCAGTCGTCGATACTCCATCTTCATCCAGTCGCTCCGTGTCCCGATCCCACCCGCCGGCGCCTTCGTCCCGAAGTCGCCGCCACGACGTCATCACTCCGCAGTCGGCGCACCTCAATGCCCGGCGGTACGCCGTAAACGCTCAATGTTGGGCACGGGCAGCGCTCGCCGCAGCACCGTTTCGACGAGCCATTCGGCGGCACGCCGCGCGCGACTGACGACGGTCTCTGGGGGTATCTGCTGATAGTCGTCGTTGTAAACGTCGAAACTGTAATTGCCGCCATAGCCGATCGCGTCGAGTTTGCTGACGAACGTCGCGAGGTCGTCACTGTGGGCGCCCTCGCCGGGAAAGACGCGAAAATGCGTTGCGGTTGCCGCCTGTTCCTCCGCCGATTGAATCTTCTGCCACATGTAGTCGGAAAGCTGGACCAGGAAGATCTGGTCCGGATGGATCGCATCTAGATTGTCGAGCGGTATCCGCGCGGCAAGAACGTCGAAGGCGTCGATGACGAGTCCGAGGTTCGGGCAATTGGCGCGGAACACGAGTTCGCCCGCGGCAGTGAAATCCCTGGCCGTCCGGCTCCACGAAACGCCCTTGAATGCGATACGGATGCCCATCGGGATCGCCAGGACCGTCAGCATGCGCAGGTCACGGACGATCGCATCGGGACTTGCGTCGGCGTGAATCGACGTCGACGCCTCGACGAGGAGCAGGCGCCCACCGAGCTCGCTGCAGACCTCGAGCATCGACTTGGCAACATCCACCTTGTACGCGTGCAGCCGGCCATCGAGCCCTTCGAAATCGCGCAGCGCTTCCAGCCCCGTCACGGCGAGGCCGCTGTCACGCACCGCGCGAACCCCGGCAGCGACGCCGCCGGGATACCCGACGACATCGCTGGCCGAGATCATCACCTGCGAGAAGCCGGCCCGCCGCACCGCGGCGAGCTTGCCGTCCAGCGGACCCGCCAGCGAGGCGGTGTCCATCCCGAAGTCAGTGAAAATCATCGTTGCGCCGCGTCGGTGCCGGGCTCGTTATGCACGAGCTCGAACATCACGTTGCCGAGGCAGGGCTTGGTGAGCGCGCCGCGGTCGCTCGTATGGACCTTTTCCGAAGTCAGAAACTCGATGCCGCGCTTCTCGAGCGCCGCGACCGCTGACGTTACATCCGGCGTTCCGAAACCGATGCGCTGCAAGTGTTCTTCCGAAAAGGCGTAGCGCGCGGTGTCGTCGGGCTCGATCAGCTGGAGAAAGAAGCCGCGACAGGGGCTCTGGAGCAGCAGTCCCATTGGCATGATGCCGAAACGCACGCGATCCGGCAGCGGGGTGAAACCGAAGATCTGCGAGTAGAACTCGACCCAGTCCGCGGTACGGTCGGCACCGATGTACTGGACGAGCCCGAAATAGTGCAGGCCGCCGATCGCCGGAGGGTTCGGCTCGACCATCGGTATGGCGCGAAAATCGATGTCATAGATCGAGAACTCGTCGTACCGGTCGACGAAGTAAATGAGGCTCTCGCCGACGCCATGAATCGCGGGGATGTTGAGTTCCATCGCTCGCGCTCGTACCGGAATCTCCCAGGCGCCGAGGTCCAGGGCCCGGCGGAAGGCGGCCTCCGCATCGCGTACGCGAATCGCAAACGCGCTGATGATCGGCGTTTCGACAGGCTGCACAGTCCGGGGAACATCGGCCGGCTGGGAGTTGACGATGATGTTCATCGAGCCCTGCCGGTACAGCTCGACTTCCCGGGACCGGTGTCTCGCAATTGGCCGGAACCCCATCATTTCGAGCACACCGCCCAGCGCCTGCGGCTTGGAAGTGGTGTACTCGATGAATTCGATGCCATCGATGCCGAGGGGGTTGAGAGGTTCCGAGACTGCTTCGCGGTCCATCGCGTCGGTCATTGCAGTTCCTCGTCGGGTGCCGGTGGTGGCGGCGCGCGTTGTCGTTCCGGGCGCATTCCACTCGACCGCCGCGGGCGGTGCATCGCGCGAATCGTCGGCGACACTTCGCCGCAGCATGGTTCGGATCATAGCCTACCGTGCCTCGCCGCGGCCAGCGCCGGCGCCGCGATCGATCAAGGCAACAGCACGTAACCGAGTTCCAGAGCGGCTTCGTGCAGCGGCCGGTAGTAGCGCTCCGCCATTTCGCCGCGGTCGACCAATCGTCCCTGCAGGATGACGTTGATCCCGGCGACGTAATTCCCGCCCGCGTCGCGGACGGGAACCGCGAGCGTGCACAGGCGCGGCTCCATCAACTGGCTCGCGAACGCGAACCCCGACTCGCGAACGGCCGTCAGCAGCGGGAGCAGCTTCTTGGCGGAATTGGGGGTGTGCTCGGTGTAGGGATGGAACCTCACGCGTGCCAGGTAATCATTCAACTCGTCTTGCGGCAGATGCGCCAGCATGACGTGCCCGATCGACGTGCAGTAGGCGGGAAGGCGGCGCCCGACATTGAGGGCGGGAGACATGATGCGCGACGACGACGAGCGCGCGAGATACACGATCTCGTCGCCGTCCAGCATCGCCACCGAGCACGCCTCGCGCAACGACTCGCTCAGGCGATCGAGGATGGGTTGCGCGAGCACGGCGATCGGAGATGCCGACAGATAGCCGTGGCTGAACGATAGCACGCGCGGTCGCAGGTAGAACCGGCGCGCGTCATCCGCCGCCACGAAGCCCAGCTTCGACAGCGTGTGCAGGCTGCGCCGCGCCGCTGCGCGCGGAATTCCCGTGCGATGGCTGACCTGCGCGATCGACATCCGGCGTTTCTTGTCCGAAAGCGCCAACAGCACGGCGAGCCCTCGGGCAAGCGCGGTGACGAAGTCGGGATCATCGCCAAACCCGGCGATCGTATCGGCCACCAACGCGCTCGGGTCG
>JADGRP010000189.1 GCA_017880805.1 Burkholderiales bacterium | reverse complement strand
GGGCATTGCGGGCGATCCACGTGATCTGGCGCCCGGTCATGCCTTGCAGAACGAAAAGATTGAATCCGACCGGCGGCGTGATCTGCGCCATTTCCACCACCAGCACGATGAAGATGCCGAACCAGACCAGGTCGATGCCAGCCTTTTCCACGGTGGGAAGGATGACCCCCATGGTCAGGACGACCATCGAAATTCCATCGAGGAAGCAGCCGAGAATAATGTAAAAAATCATCAGCGCGACGATCAGCGCGAGTTGCGAAAGCCCCAGCCCGCCGATCCATTCGGCGAGATGGCGTGGCAGTCCGATGTAGCCCATCGCCAGCGTAAGAAACGACGCCCCGGCAAGGATCAGCGCGATCATGCAGTACAGGCGCGTCGCGCCGAGCAGGCTGTCGTGAAAGGTTTTTCGGGTGAGCGAGCCCTGCACGCCTGAGATTGCCAATGCTCCGACGACGCCGAACGCGGCGGCTTCGGTCGCGGTCGCAATTCCTGCATAGATGGATCCGAGCACCAGACAGATCAGCAAGACCACGGGAATGAGGTGCCGCGACGCGTACAGCTTCTGGCCAAACGAGGTGCGCTCGGCAATGACTGGCACCTTGTCCGGGTGAAGCAGCGCCCAGACCACGATGTATCCCGAAAACAGCGTCGCGAGCATCAGGCCGGGGATGACCCCGGCGATGAACAGATGAGAAATCGAAACGTTGGCCGACACGCCGTAAACAATCATGATGATCGACGGCGGGATCAGAAGCCCAAGCGTGCCGGCGCCGGCCAGTGTGCCGATGGTGATGTCATCGGGGTAGCCTCGGCTCTTGAGCTCCGGCAGCGTCATCTTGCCGATGGTGGCGCAGGTCGCCGCCGACGAGCCCGACACCGCGGCAAAAATGGTGCAGCCGATGATGTTGGTGTGCAGCAGACGACCCGGCACGCGCTCGAGCCACGGGGCCAGGCCCTTGAACATGTCCTCGGACAGCCGGGTACGAAAGAGGATTTCGCCCATCCACACGAACAGCGGCAGCGCGGTGAGGGTCCATGAGGACGCCGAGCCCCAGATCGTTACCGCCATGGCGTCACCGGCCGGCCGCGACGAGAAGAGTTCCATGCCGATCCAGGCCACACCAGCGAGCGCAATGCCGATCCAGACGCCGCTGCCGAGAAGCACGAACAGGGCGACGATCAACAGCACGGTGATGAACAGGTCCATGGCTTCCGCTATTCAACGTGCGCCGGTTCGGCATCGGGCTTGACCACGACGCGCGTTCCGGTCAGCTCGCCGACGAATTGATCGATGAACGCGATTGCGAGCACGACATTGCCGATGGCCATCGAAAGCTGCGGAATCCACAACGGCGTCGCATCGTTGCCGGTCGACATGTCGTGAAACGCATGCGACTGCCACGCAAGACGCATGCTGAACCATGCGAACGCCACCGACAGCACCACCGCGACCGCGAGCGACCACCGTTCGAGCCAGCGCTTGCCGGTGATGCCGGCGTGCTCGAGGATCAACGTCACGCGAATATGCTCGCCGCGGGTGAGTGTATGCGCGAGCGCGAGAAAACCTGAACCGGCCATGAAGTAGCCGGCGTAGGCGTCGGTTCCGCGCACCTGGAAGTTGAGCAGTCGTCCGAAGATACCCAGCAGCACCATGATCAGCGTGCCGATCAAAAACAACGCCGCCAGATAAGCGGCGGCGTTGTAGAGGGTATCAAGGGCGCGGCGCATGGCTCGCTAATGAGTCATCGACGTGGCAGCGCGTCGTTTTCTAGTGCGCAAGAATGCTGGAGCCTGAATCACATCTTGCGATAAGCATCGATGGCGGTCTGCCCCTCGGGCCCCGCTTTCTTGAGCCAATCCTGCAGCATCACGTCGCCCACCTTTTTCAGGTCCGCGGTGAGTTGCGGGCTGGGTTTGACGATGGTCATGCCTTTTTGTTTCAACTGATCGAGATACCAGCCGTTCTTCTCCTCCGAAGCTTTCCATCCGCGCATTTCCGCGTCCGCGGCAGCTTTCAACACAGCGTCCTGGGTCGGCTTGTCCAGCGCGTCGAACGCCTGCTGGTTGACAATGACCGCGTTTTTCGGCAGCCAGGCTTGCGTATCGTAAAAATTCTTGATGCTTTCGTAGGTCTTGGTGTCGAAGCCGGTCGCTCCCGATGACATGTACGAATCGACGACGCCGGTGGCCAGCGCCTGGGTCAGCTCGGCTGCCTGCACCGTCACCGGCTGCGCACCGACGAGCTCGGCAATGCGCGAAGTTGCCGGACTGTAGGCGCGCCATTTTAAGCCCTTCATGTCGGCGGCGCTGTTCAAGGTCCGATTGGCATAAATGCCCTGTGGCGGCCACGCCACGGTGTAGAGCAGTTTGATGCCCTGCTTGGCGAGCTTGTCCTCGAGTACCTTTTTCGACGCCTTGTAGAGCTTCATCGAGTCTACGTAGCTGGTGGCCAGAAAAGGAACGCCGTCCAGTCCGAACAAGGGGTCCTCGTTCTCGAAATTGACCAGCAGGATCTCCCCGGCTTGCGCCTGATTGCCCTGGACCGCGCGCTTGATTTCATTGGCCTTGAACAGCGACGCGTTAGCGTGGACCGTGATCTTGAGTTTGCCGCCGGACGCGCGGTCGACGTCGGCGACGAACTGGGTGATGTTCTCGGTATGGAAGTTAGACGCAGGATACGCGGTCGGCATGTCCCATTTGGTTTGCGCGGTCGCGGTGATCGCGACCGACAATCCAAGCACGGCTGCCAGATTTCGAAGGCATTTCATCGGAGTCTCCTGCGGTTCGGAATTAGAGGCGGTCGCGGGCAGCGTCCCCGAGACGTGGCCCAGCGTTACGGCACATTTGTACCATATTTGCCTGCTCATCGGCGAGAAGCGTGTCCACATGCAAGGCGCGCGAAAAGCGACAAAGACAACGCCCGAATCGCGAGGGAAAACAGCGCGTCACCGATATAATGCGTGCACGCGCGGCCCAGCTCCGATCGGCAAGCTGGTGCGCGGCGCGAGAACCCGATGACCGACCCCACGCACGCCGGCTGGCAATTCTGGATCGATCGCGGCGGCACTTTCACCGACATCGTCGCGCGTCGCTCCGATGGAACGCTTTCGACGCACAAGCTGCTTTCTGAAAACCCCGAGCGATACCGCGATGCTGCGGTGCACGGGATTCGGGAGCTTCTCGGTCTCGCGCCGGGTGCGCCGATCGCGAAAGGCACGATCGAGGCAGTCAAGATGGGCACCACGGTCGCGACCAACGCGTTGCTGGAGCGCAACGGCGAGCGCACCGTGCTGGCGATTACGCGGGGCTTTGGCGACGCGCTGCGTATCGCCTATCAAAATCGGCCCAAGCTTTTCGTGCGCAGGATCGAGCTGCCGACCATGCTTTACGAGCGCGTGATCGAGGTTGACGAGCGCGTCGGCGCGCATGGCGAGACGGTGCGCGAGCTGGATCTTGCCGCTGCCGAAAGGTCGCTGCGCGCTGCGTTCGATGACGGCATTCGCGCCTGCGCCATCGTGCTGATGCACGGTTATCGCTACCCTGCACACGAGGCAAGGCTCGCCGTGCTTGCGCGCACCATCGGCTTCACCCAGGTGTCGGTGAGTCACGAAGTGAGTCCGCTGATGAAGCTCGTGTCGCGCGGCGACACGACGGTTGTCGACGCCTACCTTTCTCCTATCCTGAGCAGTTACGTCGCGCAGGTCGAAGCCGATCTGCCCGGCGTGACCTTGCAGTTCATGCAGTCGTCCGGCGGGCTGACCGACGCCCATCGCTTTCAGGGCAAGGACGCCATTCTGTCGGGACCCGCGGGCGGCATCGTCGGCGCGGTTGAGGTATCGCGGCTCGCCGGCTTCGACAAGATCATCGGCTTCGACATGGGCGGCACTTCAACGGATGTCACGCACTATGCCGGCGAGTACGAGCGCGCTTTCGTCACCGAGGTCGCCGGCGTGCGCTTACGCGCGCCGATGATGAAGATCCATACCGTCGCAGCGGGCGGCGGATCGATCTGCAGCTTCGACGGAGCGCGCTTCCGCGTCGGCCCCGCATCGGCGGGCGCCAACCCCGGGCCTGCGTGCTATCGCCGCGGCGGCCCGCTGACCGTCACCGACTGCAACGTGATGCTGGGCAAGATCGACCCGGCGCTGTTTCCACAGGTCTTCGGTCCCGGCGGCAATCTGCCGCTCGATGGGGAAGTCGTGCGCGCGAAGTTTGTCGAGCTCGCCGCACAGGTCGCGGCAGACACGGGCCACGCGCGCGCGCCGCAGCAAATCGCCGAAGGCTTTCTTCAGATCGCAGTGGAAAACATGGCCAACGCGATCAAGCACATCTCGGTCGAGCGAGGTTACGACGTCACCGAATACACGCTGTGCTGCTTTGGCGGCGCGGGCGGTCAGCATGCCTGTCTCGTGGCCGACGCGCTGGGAATGACGAGCGTTTTCATTCATCCGTTAGCCGGCGTGCTCTCCGCCTACGGTATGGGCCTTGCCGACGTGCGCGCGATGCGTCAGAAAGCCATCGAGACGCGCCTTTCGACCGAATCGCTGGCGGCGGCGCAGCCCATCTTCGTCGAGCTTAGCAACTTGGCGCGCGCCGAAGTCGAGGCGCAGGGTATCGGTGCCGATCGCATCCAGATCAGGCACACGCTGCACCTCAAATACGACGGCACCGACACCACGCTGGAGATCCCCTTGGTTGGCACCCTGGCTCTCCGGTCCTCCACCGCATCGATCGAGAAGGCATCGCGCAAGGTCGACGAAGAGTTAACCGGCGCGATCATCGCTGACTTCGAGCGGCGCTACCGAGTGCAGTACGGATTCCTGATGCCTGGCAAGGCGCTGGTGATCGAGGCCGCGGCCGTCGAGGCGATCGGCGTAACTGCCACCGCGGAAGAAGCGGCGCCGTCGTTTGCTCCTCGCGACGGCGCGCTCGCACCGTTCAAACGCGGTCGCGTGTACATGGCCGGCGCTTGGCACGCCGCGCCGGTATTTACGCGGGAGGACTTGCGTCAGGGCGACGCCATCGCCGGTCCGGCAGTGATCGCCGAGAAGAACGCGACGACGGTGATCGAGCCTGGGTGGCAGGCGACGCTCACCGCGCGCGATCATCTGACGCTGCAACGCGTGGTCGCGATCGAGCGCCAGCACGCGATCGGCACCACCGCGGACCCAGTCCTGCTCGAGGTCTTCAACAACCTGTTCATGGCGATCGCCGAGCAGATGGGCGTGACGCTCGCCAACACCGCGTACTCGGTCAACATCAAGGAGCGCCTCGATTTCTCCTGCGCGCTGTTCGACGCGGAAGGTAATCTCATCGCCAACGCGCCGCACATGCCGGTGCACCTTGGATCGATGGGCGAAAGCGTCAAGACAATCATCGACCGCCGGCGGGACACGATGCAGGTCGGCGACGTGTTCGTGCTGAACGCCCCCTACAACGGTGGAACGCACTTGCCGGACGTCACAGTGATCGCGCCAGTGTTCCTCGACGCCGCGGCGCCCGAATTCTATGTCGCATCGCGAGGCCATCACGCCGACATCGGCGGCACGACTCCGGGCTCGATGCCGCCCGACTCGACGCACGTGGAAGAGGAAGGCGTGCTGCTCGACAACGTTCAGCTGGTTGCGAAAGGGCGCTTTCTCGACGATGAGATGCGCGCGATCCTCGCGTCGGGCCGATATCCGTCGCGCAATATCGACCAGAACCTCGCCGATCTTCGGGCGCAGGTTGCCGCGTGTGCCAAGGGCATCGAGGAGCTGAAAAAGATGGTCGCGCATTTCGGCCTGGACGTTGTGCGCGCCTACATGACGCACGTTCAGGACAACGCCGAGGAAGCCGTGCGCCGCGTGCTCGACGTGCTCAAGGATGGGCACTTCGAGTACGAGATGGACAGCGGCGCGAAGATCGTCGTGACCATCCGCATCGACAAGGCCAGGCGCGAGGCGACGATCGATTTCACGGGGACCAGCGCCCAGCAGCCCACCAACTTCAACGCTCCCTCGGCGGTATGCAAAGCGGCCGTGCTGTATGTCTTTCGCACCCTGGTCGACGACGAGATTCCGATGAACGCGGGATGTCTCAAGCCGCTCAACATCGTGATTCCCGAAGGATCGATGCTCGCGCCGCGCTATCCCGCTGCGGTGGTCGCCGGCAATGTCGAAACATCGCAG
>JADGRP010000188.1 GCA_017880805.1 Burkholderiales bacterium | reverse complement strand
TGACGCTCCTGTTCGAAGACGAGCTTACGATTCGCTATCAGATTCAGGAAATACTGCGCGTCGAAAAGGCATTCGAGGAGGAAGCAATTCAGGACGAACTCGATGCTTACAATCCGCTCGTGCCCGATGGCCATAACTGGAAGGTGACGCTGCTCATCGAATACGAGGACGTCGAGGAGCGCACGCTGGCTCTGGCGAAATTGAAAGGCGTCGAGGATCAGGTGTGGGTGCAGGTCGGAATCTCGCAGCGCGTCTATGCGATCGCGGATGAGGACCTGGAGCGCGAGAACGACGAAAAGACGTCCGCCGTTCACTTCGCGCGCTTCGAATTGACCCGATCCATGATCGAGGGCCTGAACCGGGGAATCGCACTCGCCATCGGCGTCGATCATCCGGCCTATGCGTTCACGCTACGCGAAGTGCCGGAACCGACCCGTCGCGCATTGCTTGCCGATCTGGTGAGCGATTAGAAAATCGGCGAACCGAAGACCGACCACCGCTCCCACGCGTCACGAGTTATGCCGCGGATGCAGAAAGGCTCCTGTTTCCCGCGGTGTTCACGCGTGACCGTTTGCACCAGCGTCATGCCGCACTTCTCCATCACTCGCCCCGATGCAGGATTGCGCACGAGGTGTGACGCAGTCATTTGATCGCATTCGAGGCAGCTGAACGTCACCGCGACTACTGCCCTCGCGGCGGATGTCGCGAAGCCCCGGCCCCAGTACGGCGCACCGATCCAGTAACCGAAATTCTCATGCTCGTTGGCGACCGGCCGGGCCTCGATCGCACCGACCAGCAGTCCATCTTCCGCCCGCGTGACGGCGTACACGTAGGCGCTGCCGCGATCGCGCTCCCGTTGGTGGGTGTCGATCCATTCCTCTGCCATGCCGCTGCAATAGGGATGCGGAATCAAGGCGGTGGTTTCCGAGACCGCGAAATCACCGGCGAGAAGCTGCACACGCGGCGCATCATCCAGCGTGAACGGACGCAGCTTGATCGGAAGCGAGGTGATGCGTTCTGGCAGCAAATCCGGGCCGGCCGCTGATTTCAGTCTCTGAAGTTTCCGTACTGAACCGGAAAATCGGTGATCGATTTCTTGACCAGCGCGATCGCGTTTTGCAGCTCGTCTCTCTTCGCGCCCGAGACTCGCACCGCGTCGCCCTGGATGCTGCCCTGCACCTTGAGCTTGCTGTCCTTGAGCAGCTTGACGATCTTCTTGGACAGCTCCTGCTCGACGCCGACGCGGATCACGACTTTCTGCTTGACCTTGTCGTGGCTCATTTTCTCGAGCGTTTCGAACTTGAGCGAACGAACGTCGATGCCTCGCTTGGTCAGTTTGCCCAGCACGACATCGGTGACCTGCCTGAGCTTGAATTCGTCGTCGGCAAAAAGCGTCAGCTCCTTTTCCTTGTGCTCGACCCGGGAATCGGATCCCTTGAAGTCGAAGCGCGTGGATATCTCCTTGTTCGCCTGCTCGATGGCATTGCGAACCTCGACCTGATTCACTTCGGAAATGATATCGAATGACGGCATGATGGCGACCTTGCAGCGTGAGATGAGAGACTTATTTTTTCCGCTTGCGCGCGAGCCTGGTTTCGATGCGCATGCGCAGAGCGTTGAGCTTGATGAAGCCGGCCGCGTCCTTCTGATCGTAGGCACCCCGGTCTTCCTCGAAGGTCGCGACGTTCGAATCGAAAAGCGAGTCTGACTTCGAATCGCGGCCGACGACGATGACGTTGCCCTTGTAGAGCTTGAGCCGCACCCAGCCGTTGACGCCGACCTGCGACGCGTCGATCATCGTCTGCAGCATCGTGCGTTCGGGCGACCACCAGTAGCCGTTGTAGATCAGGCTCGCGTAGCGCGGCATCAGATCATCCTTGAGATGCGCAACTTCGCGGTCGAGGCAGATCGATTCGATGGCCCGATGCGCCTTCAGCATGATCGTGCCGCCGGGCGTTTCGTAGCAGCCGCGCGATTTCATCCCGACGTAACGATTTTCGACCAGATCGAGGCGGCCGATGCCGTGCCTGCCGCCGATGCGATTGAGCTCGGTGAGCGTCTGCGCCGGGGTCATGAGCTTGCCGTTGACCGCGACGATGTCGCCGCGCGCATATTCGAGGTCGAGATATTCTGTCGCGTCGGGTGCTTTTTCGGGCGAAACCGTCCATCGCCACATGTCTTCTTCGGGCTCCTGCGCGGGATCTTCCAGTGCCCGGCCCTCGTAGCTGATGTGCAGCAGGTTGGCGTCCATCGAATAGGGGCTGCCGCCAGCCTTGTGCTTCATTTCGATGGGAATGCCGTGTTTCGAGGCGTATGCGAGCAGCTTTTCGCGCGAGGTTAGGTCCCATTCCCGCCACGGTGCGATCACGCGGATATCCGGCTCGAGCGCGTAGTAGGCAAGCTCGAAGCGGACCTGGTCATTACCCTTGCCGGTCGCGCCGTGCGCTACCGCGTCGGCATTGGTCTCGCGCGCGATTTCAACCTGCCGCTTGGCGATCAGCGGCCGCGCAATCGACGTTCCCAGCAGGTATTCGCCTTCGTAGATCGCGTTGGCGCGGAACATCGGATAGACAAAATCGCGGACGAATTCCTCGCGCAGGTCGTCAACGTAGATTTGCGTGACACCCGCCGCCTTGGCCTTGGCGCGCGCCGGTTCGAGCTCTTCCCCTTGGCCGATATCGGCGGTGAAGGTCACCACCTCGCACCGGTAATTATCCTGCAGCCACTTGAGGATCACCGATGTGTCGAGTCCGCCGGAGTAGGCGAGCACTGCTTTGTTGATCGCGCCGCGCATGCCGGTCAATCGATCCGCGCGCCGGTCTTGAGGATCACCGGCGCCCATTTATCGGATTCGCTCTTGATCAATGCCGCGAAATCCTCGGGAGTGCCGCCCACGAGTTCGAAGCCCTGGGCATTGAGCGCACTTTTCACTGACGGGTCCTTGAGAATCGCGTTCATTTCGGCATTGAGGCGCTGCACGATCGGGCGCGGAGTTGCGGCAGCGACCAGCACTCCATTCCAGGCCAGCGCCTCGAATGCGGGGTAGCCCGCTTCGGCGATGGTCGGCAGATCCGGCAGCAGCGCAAATCGCTTGGCCGTCGTGACCGCCAATGCTCGCAGCTTGCCGGCCTGGATCTGCGCCTGCAGCGGCTGCATGACGGCGAATATCATCTGTGTCTCGCCCTGAATCGTCGCCGTGACAGCCGGCGGGGAACCATTGAACGGAACGTGGACGATGTCGACACCGGCTGTCACCTTCAGCAATTCCATCGTCAGGTGCGACGAGCTGCCGTTGCCAACCGACGCGTAGTTGAGCTTTCCCGGATTGGCCTTGGCGTAGTCGACGAGCTCCTTGACCGATCGGATCGGCAGCGACGCATTGACGGCGAGCACGTTCGGTTGGCTGGAGGTGATGATCACAGCGGCAAGATCTTTTTGCGGATCGTAGGGCAGTTTCGCGTACAGATGGGGGCCGAACGCCAG
The DNA here is from genome assembly GCA_017880805.1 of Burkholderiales bacterium. Classification (GTDB taxonomy): domain Bacteria; phylum Pseudomonadota; class Gammaproteobacteria; order Burkholderiales; family Casimicrobiaceae; genus PALSA-1003. The sequence continues at coordinate 11,564 of JADGRP010000188.1, read as the reverse complement.
AGGGCCGTTAAACGAAATCACCATCGTGTAGCCATCCGGCGGCGACTTGGCGACCATGTCGGTCGCAACGGTGCCGCCGGCCGCGGGTCGATCGTCGACCACCACGGCTTGTCCCAACCTGTCTTTCAACCGGTCGCCGATCATCCGCGCGAGCACGTCAAGAGAGCTGCCCGCTGGTGCCGCGACGATGAACTTGATCGGCTTGTCCGGCCAGCTCTGGGCGTTTGCATGCGACGGGGCAATCGATGCCGCCGCGCACGCGACGAGCAACAGCCAGATTCTGCGTACCGACATCGGCTTTCCTTGGTTATCCCGGGGTGTGGCAGACCGCTTCGATGTTGTGGCCATCGGGGTCCAGCACAAAGGCGCCATAGTAGTCGGGATGGTATTGCGGACGCAGCCCCGGTGTGCCGTTGTCCTTGCCACCCGCAGCCATCGCCGCCCGATAGAAAGCGTCGACCTGCGCTCGCGATTCGGCGCGGAAAGCAATATGTACGGGCGGCACGTTAGGCTTGTCCTGACCGATCCAGAAATCCGGCTTCGGCGCAACGCCGAAGCCGGCGAACTGTTCCCACTCCATCAGCAGCGTGTAACCGAGCGGCGCCAACGCTGCACGATAAAACGCCTTGCTTCTTGTCGCGTCGGAAACGCTGACTCCGGAGTGATCGATCATTTCAGCTCCCCGCAACGGATCGCTCGCCGCTCACGCGGCCGCAAACGAGATACTCGAGCAGCGCTTTTTGCGCATGCAGCCGGTTCTCCGCCTCGTCCCAAACAACGCTTTGCGGCCCGTCGATCACCGCGGCCGCCACTTCTTCACCGCGATGCGCTGGCAGACAGTGCATGAACAGCGCATCGGGGTTCGCCCGCGCCATCATCTCTTCGTCGACCTCCCAACGCGCGAAGTCGCGCTGCCGCTCCGCGTTTTCCGCTTCGAAGCCCATGCTGGTCCACACGTCGGTGGTGACCAGATCCGCTCCGCGACACGCTGCCACGGGATCGGTGAAAGACTGGAAGCGGCTGGTGTCGATTACGCCGGCTCGCTCGGGCTCAACTTCGTAACCTGGAGGTGTTGAAACGTGGACGTTGAAATCGAACAGCAGCGCCGCCTGCAACCACGTATTGCAGACGTTGTTCGAGTCGCCGATCCAGGCCACGGTTTTTCCCTCGATCGAGCCGCGATGCTCGATGTAGGTGTAGATGTCCGCCAGAATCTGGCAGGGATGGTATTCGTTGGTGAGGCCATTGATGACCGGCACCCGCGAATGCGCCGCGAAGCGTTCGATGATGGTCTGCTCGAACGTGCGGATCATGACCACATCGACCATCCTGGAAATCACGCGCGCGACGTCCTCGATCGGCTCGCCGCGGCCGAGCTGAGTATCGCCGCGATTGAGATTGATCGCGATGCCGCCCAGCTGGTTCATTCCGGCCTCGAACGACACTCGCGTGCGTGTCGACGCCTTCTCGAACACCATGGCCAGCGTGCGGTCGCGCAGCGGCTGATAGATTTCGTAGCGTTTGAAACGCTCCTTGATCCATCGCGTGCGCTCGAACAGGTAGCTGAGCTCGTCGCGGCTGAAATCCTGGAGTTGCAAGAAATGCTTGGGAGCCACGGGTGTGCTCACGACGGCAACCCAACCTGTATTCGCTGAAGAAACAGTATTTTAGCATGTGCCTCCGCGGACTCTGGCAACGAAATAGCATCGCGAAAGTGCGCAACGCCCGCATCTCTCATATCGTCGTTCCCGCCCATTTTGTTAACTGAGCGGGAACCCAGTGTCTTCTTGTCGCCACGACGGCCGAAAAAAAAGCGCCGCGCGGCGCTTTTTCCGGGTATGCACGATCAGTGCTCTACGGCAGCGCCTTGATGGCTTGCGCCAGTCGCGTCTTGTTTCGCGAGGCGGTGTTCTTGTGCACGATCTTCTTGTCGGCGATGCGGTCGATCACCGACTGTTGCGCCTTGAATTCCTTGGTCGCGGCCGCCTTGTCGCCGCCGGCGATTGCCTTCTTGACCTTCTTCAGCGCGGTGCGCAGCGTCGACTTGAGGCTCGCGTTGTGCTGACGCCTCACTTCCGCTTGCCGGGCACGTTTCCGCGCTTGGGCAGTGTTTGCCATGTTCGTGAATCCTTGATTGCGGGTATTGTTGCGTTGGTGGGTGCACCTGCCGGTACGACAGCGCACTTTGCCCGCACTCGGCCTTGAATCACTGCCCGGCCGAGGGTTCGAATGGAGCACCCCAAAAAGACCGGGCATAATAGCGGCTTTCCGCGTTTGGCGCAAGCCGAAACTCCTGCTGGCCGGCCGCTCTCTTCGCCTCACCTCGCCTCCTTCGCCTCGCTTTGCTTGCGCAACCCACTCCGAACCCGATCCGCGTGACCATCGTAGCGCGCATGCGCGCTTTGCGATGAATCTGCTCAAGGCGCTGTCCACGGTAAGCGCCTTGACGCTGCTGTCGAGGATCACGGGACTCGTTCGCGAAAGCCTGAAAGCCGTCGGGTTCGGCGCCGGCTTGCAGATGGACGCTTTCGAAGCCGCATTCCGTCTGCCCAATATCCTGCGGCGGCTGTTCGCCGAAGGTGCGTTTTCGCAGGCGTTCGTGCCGATTCTCGCGGAGTACAAGCGCGCGCGTGGCGAAGACGCCACACGCGATCTCGTCGGTCGTGTCGCGACGCTGTTGGCGGTGCTGCTGCTTGCCCTGTCGGTGCTCGGCATCTTTGCCGCGCCGTGGCTGGTCTATCTTCTCGCCGGCGGTTTCGTCAGGACGCCGGGGAAGGTCGAGCTCACGGCGGAGCTTATCCGGATCATGTTTCCGTATATTCTTTTCATATCGCTGGTCTCGCTCGCCGGCGGCGTCTTGAATGTTTACCGGCGGTTCGCAATTCCGGCCTTCACGCCGGTGCTGCTCAATGTCTCGATCATCGGCGCCACGATCTTTGTCGCTCCCCATATCGACCCGCCGATCGTCGCTCTGGCATGGGGAGTCGCGGTCGGTGGCGTGGCGCAGCTTGCACTTCAGATCCTGCCGCTCGCGCGCCTGGCGATGCTGCCGCGCCCGCGCTTCGACTGGCGCGACGAGGGCGTGCGCCGGGTCCTGCGGGCCATGGGACCGGCGGTTCTCGGCGTCTCGGCAGCGCAGATCTCCACGCTGATCAATACCCAGCTTGCCGCGTATCTCGGTGATGGGCGGATTTCATGGATCACCTATGCCGACCGCCTGATGGAATTCCCCAGCGCGATGCTCGGCGTCGCGTTGGGAACAGTGCTGCTGCCCAGCCTCGTCAAGCATCACCACGACGCCAATGAAGAGCAGTATCGCGCGCTGCTCGATTGGGGCCTGAGGCTGACATTCCTGTTGGCGCTTCCTGCGGCGCTCGCGCTGGCGCTCCTTTCCGTACCGTTGATCTCGACCTTGTATCAGTACGGACGCTTCACGCCCAACGACGTGGTGCAGACGCGCGATGCGCTTCTGGGCTACAGTGTCGGACTCATCGGCCTTATCGCCGTGAAAATCCTGGCGCCGGGATTTTATGCGCGGCAGGACATGAAAACGCCGGTGAAAATCGCGTTTGTGACCGTGCTGGTCAGCCAGATCCTGGCTGTGGCGATGATGTTTCGGATCGGCCACGCCGGTCTGACCCTCGCCACCTCGCTCGGTGCGTGCCTGAATGCAACGCTGCTGTTCGTGACCATGCGCCGGCGGGGCATCTATGTGCCGCAACCCGGCTGGCCGCTCTTTCTCGGCCGTATTGCCATCGCGTTGGCGGTGTTGGGTGGCGTGTTGTGGTGGGCGGCGGGGGCTGATGGGTTCTGGGTAACGTCAGGCCTTTGGGCCAAGGTCGGGCGACTGTCGCTGGTGATTGTCGGCGGTGCGCTGGCGTATTTCGCGGCGCTATGGCTCTGCGGTTTCCGCTTTGTCGACTTCAACCGGCGCGAGCAGCAATAGCGGTCAATCGCGTCGGCAGGATTTCTGCGTTTTAGTCGTGGCCGCCCGGCTTGCGATACGGACACTTCACGCGCGTGCATTCGGCGTAAAGGTAAAGCGCGTGCTCGCTGATCTCGAACCCGCGCTCGCGGGCGATCCTGGTCTGGCGCTTCTCGATCTCGGGATCGAAGAATTCCTCGACGCGGCCGCATTGCAGGCACACCAGATGATCGTGGTGGCCGCCCTGATTGAGCTCGAACACAGCCTTGCCTGATTCGAAGTGATGCCGCACCAGCAAACCCGCCTGCTCGAATTGCGTCAGCACGCGATATACCGTTGCCAGTCCTACGTCCAGGCCTTCGGCCAGCAACTGTTTGTAAACGTCTTCGGCAGTCAGGTGCCTGACCTTGCTCGTCTCGAAAAGATTGATGATCTTGAGCCGCGGCAGCGTCGCCTTGAGACCCGCGTTCTTGAGGTCGTGCTGAGTGGACATGAATAGTTCGGATGGGAGGACAAAGCCCGGTAAGGTCGCGTGCGTGCGCCTTGCTATGATATAGTTTCCAGTCGTTTTTCGCAGCGGAAGCCCACCCATGCGCGCATTCTTCTGCGCCACCGCCATTGCATTGATGCTCGCAGGCTGCTCCTGGATACCGAGACTGGGCGTCTACAAGCTCGACGTCAATCAGGGCAATTATGTCACTCAGGACCAGGTCGATCGGCTGAAAGTCGGTCAGACACGGCAGCAGGTGCGCGCTGTCCTCGGCACTCCCATGCTCACGGACGCATTTCACGCCAACCGCTGGGACTACCCGTACGAGTTCAATCGCCTCGGCCGGACCCTTGAGCATCGGCAGTTCACGGTCTATTTCGTGGACGACAAGGTGGCGCGTTGGGAAGGCGACGAGGTGCCGCCCTCACCTGCAGAAGTCGCACGATCCGGTGGCGGCGACGCGGCGCTGGACAAGTCTTTGTCGTCCGCGCCGAAGACCGGCGACGATAACTGGCTTCAGCAGATTCTGAGAAAGCTGGGTTGGTGGCAGTAGCGGCCGGTCCCGGGCCGATACGCGTCGCGATCGCCGGCAGCGGCGGGCGCATGGGCCAGACGCTGATCGACGCCGTGCTCGCGGCAGGCGACTTGACCCTCACCGGCGCGCTGGAAATCTCCGGAAGTGCATTGCTCGGCCGGGACGTGGGCGAACGCTCCGGCCGTGAAACGGGTGTGACGATTACGGCCGACGCCGCTGCCGGCGTCCGCAACGCCGACGTGCTCATCGACTTTACGCGGCCCGAGGGAACGCTCGCCAATCTGGCCGCGTGCGCAGCGGCGAAGATCGGCGCGGTCGTCGGCACCACCGGGCTCACCGCTGCCGACAAGGAAATGATGCGCGGGTTCGCGCGCGTCATCCCGATCGTGTTCGCCCCCAACATGAGCGTGGGCGTCAACGTGCTCATCAAACTGGTCGAGGTCGCGGCGCAAAGACTGGGCGACGACTACGATGTCGAGATCGTGGAAATGCATCATCGGCACAAAGTCGACGCGCCTTCCGGAACTGCGCTCAGCCTTGGCGAGGTGGCGGCCGCGGCGTTAAAGCGCGATCTCAAGTCGGTGGCCGTCTACGGACGCGACGGCGTCACCGGCGAGCGCCCGCCACGCGCCATCGGTTTCGCAAGCTTGCGCGGGGGCGATGTCGTCGGCGATCACACGGTCATTTTCGCGGGAGACGGCGAGCGCCTTGAGCTTACCCACCGAGCTGGATCGCGCATGAATTTCGCGCAAGGCGCCTTGCGCGCGGCGCGCTATGTCGCGCTCAAGCGCAACGAGCCTCGCATCTACGACATGCAGGATGTACTGGGTTTGGGTTGAGGGGCCTGCTTTGAACCGCCGAACCGATGAGCGTCGTTCATCCGTTTGATTTGAGTGACCGCCGTGCGTTGGTCACCGGCGCCGGCGGCGGCCTGGGATTCGCGATCGCGAAGGGACTGGCGCGCGCCGGCGCCCACGTTATTCTCAATGGACGCCATCGCGACAAGCTCGACGCCGCGCAGCGATCGCTTGCCAGCGACGGCATGACTGCGCATGTCGTAGCTTTCGATGTGACGGACGCCTCCGCGGTCAACGAAGCGATCGAAGACATCGAGCGCCGCATCGGGCCGCTCGACATCGTCGTCAACAATGCCGCGGTGAATCGCCGCCAGCCCCTCGCGGATGTCAGCGACGCGCACTGGCGCGAGCTGATGGCAGCTAATCTCGATGCGCCGTTCTTTGTCGCGCGAGCGGTCATTCCTGGCATGATGACGCGCCGACGCGGCAAGATCGTCAACATTTGTTCGCTGGCGAGCGATATCGGTCGTCCGAACATCGTTCCCTATGCGGCGAGCAAGGGCGGCTTGAAGATGCTCACCCGCGCGCTCGCGGTCGAGCTTGCGCCTCACAACATTCAGGTGAACGGTATCGCGCCGGGATTCTTCAAGACCGATATGAACGCGCCGCTGATCGCCGACGAGGAATTTTCCGCGTGGGTCGCCCGGCGCACGCCCGCGGGACGCTGGGGCGAGCCGCCCGAAATCGCCGGCGCCGCCGTCTTTCTTGCGTCGAACGCCGCGGACTATGTGACCGGCCACGTCCTGTTCGTCGACGGAGGTTTCAGCGCGGCATATTAGTCGTCTCGCTGGCGCACGGGCAACGTATGCCAATAGCGGCAAGCCCTCAGCTGCGGTATAATCTGCCGCTTCCGCAAGCGGGGAAGCCACGACTGGCCTCCCCGCTTCGCACATCTACTGCTCGATTCGAGAAACGACGCCGTGTCTGCCGCCCACGTCCCCGCGATCCTCGCGCTCGCTGACGGGACAGTGTTCCGCGGCCGGTCCATTGGCGCAGCAGTGGCCAGCGCTGGTGAGGTGGTGTTCAACACCGCCATGACCGGCTACCAGGAAATTCTGACCGACCCCTCCTACGCGGGCCAGATCGTCACGCTGACGTATCCGCACATCGGCAACACCGGCGTCAATGCCGAAGACGTCGAGTCGAAGCGCATCTTCGCCGCGGGCTTGGTGATCCGCGATCTGCCGTGCGTCGCATCGAGCTGGCGCAGGAGGCTCGATCTTTCTTCGTATCTGCGGGACGCGGGGATCGCCGGCATCGCCGACATCGACACCCGCCGACTGACGCGGATGCTGCGCGAAAGAGGTGCCCAGAACGGTTGCCTGATGGCAGGGGCTGGCACCGTCGACGAAAAGAGAGCCGTCGAGATCGCGCGTGCGGCGCCGTCGATGGCCGGGCTCGATCTGGCGAAGGTCGTGAGCTGCACCACGCCGTACGACTGGACCGGAAGCACTTGGGCGCTGGGCGTCGGCTATCGCGCGCAGCTAGCGTCGCGATTTCATGTCGTCGCCTACGATTTCGGCATCAAGCACAACATCCTGCGCATGCTCGCGCAGCGGGAGTGCCGCGTGACCGTGGTGCCGGCGCAAACGACTGCGCGCAACGTGTTGGCGCTGAAACCGGACGGTGTGTTTCTGTCCAACGGCCCCGGCGATCCTGAGCCTTGCGATTACGCGATCGATGCCATTCGCGCTTTCCTCGCGGCGGGCATGCCGACCTTCGGCATCTGCCTCGGGCATCAACTCCTCGGACTCGCCACCGGCGCGAGGACCTTGAAGATGAAGTTCGGCCATCACGGCGCGAACCATCCGGTGCTCGACAAGGACAGCGGGCAGGTCTTGATCACCAGCCAAAACCACGGCTTCGCTGTCGACATGTCGACGCTGGCGCCGAACGTGCGTGTGACGCACGTGTCGCTGTTCGACGGCAGCCTCCAGGGCATCGCGCTCACCGACAAGCCGGCGTTCAGCTTTCAGGGACACCCCGAGGCGAGTCCCGGCCCGCACGATCTCGCCTACCTGTTCGATCGCTTCGTGGCCATGATGGAGCGGCCCGCAGTGGCGGCGGAGGGCGCATGAGCACCGTCGAGCTCTATGGATGCCGTGGATGCGGCTCGGCGGTGGTCGAGGTGCTGCTCGAACGTGCGGGTGTCGAATTCGTTTATCACGACGTCGAGCCATGGGTACCGGGACCTGCAATCGATGCGTTGAAGGCGGTCAACCCGTTGGCTCAGGTGCCGACGCTCACACTCGCCGATGGCACCATCATGACCGAGAGCGCGGCCATGATCGTCGCGCTCGACGATGGGTATCCGGCCGCGCGCGTCCTGCCGGAGTCTGGCGACCCGCGGCGCTCTCTTGCGCTGCGCTGGATCGTGTTCATCGCCGGCAATATGTATCCGGCGATCAGCGTGGGCGATTTTCCCGAGCGATGGGTCAATAGCGACGCAGCGCGCGCCGAGCTCAAAGAAGGCGCGGTAGAGCGATTGAAGGCGTACTGGACGATGCTCGAAGAGGCGTTCAAGCCTGCGCCGTATCTGCTGGGCGGCGAAATGACGGCGTTGGACGTCTATGCCGCGATGCTGTCGCGCTGGCGTCCAGGACGCGCCTGGGTCGACAAGCACTGTCGCCAGGTCGCCGCCGCCCTAGCACTGACCGAGCAGGATCCGGCCGTCGCTCGTGTCTGGGCGCGCAACTTCAAGCGCTGATGTCATGCCCAAACGCACCGACATCGAATCGATCCTGATCATCGGCGCCGGTCCGATCATCATCGGGCAGGCGTGCGAGTTCGACTATTCGGGCGCGCAGGCATGCAAGGCGCTGCGCGAGGAAGGCTACCGGGTCATTCTGGTGAACTCCAATCCGGCGACGATCATGACCGATCCGGAGATGGCCGACGCGACCTACATCGAGCCGATTACCTGGCAGATGGTCGCCAAAATCATCGAGCGCGAGCGTCCGGACGCGTTGCTTCCGACGATGGGCGGGCAGACCGCGCTCAATTGCGCGCTCGACCTCGCGCGCGAAGGGGTGCTCAACAAGTTCGACGTCGAGATGATCGGTGCGTCGAAAAAAGCGATCGACAAGGCCGAGGACCGCGAGAAATTCAAGGCGGCGATGACGCGCATCGGGCTCGTCTCGGCACGCTCCGGCATTGCACACAATATCGAGCAGGCGCTGGAGGTGCAGGGCGACATCGGCTTTCCGGCGGTGATACGGCCGTCGTTCACGCTTGGCGGCACCGGTGCCGGCATCGCCTACAACAAGGACGAATTCCTTGAGATGTGCAAGCGCGGCCTCGATTCATCGCCCACGCACGAGCTGCTGATCGAGGAATCGCTACTCGGCTGGAAAGAGTTCGAGATGGAGGTGGTGCGCGACAAGAAGGACAACTGCATTATCGTCTGCTCGATCGAAAACCTGGACCCGATGGGCGTACATACCGGCGATTCGATTACCATCGCGCCGGCCCAGACGCTCACCGACAAGGAATATCAGATCATGCGCAACGCGTCGATCGCGGTCCTGCGCGAGATCGGCGTCGATACCGGCGGTTCCAACGTCCAGTTCGCGATCAATCCCGACGACGGGCGGATGATCGTGATCGAGATGAATCCTCGCGTGTCGCGATCGTCCGCGCTGGCGTCCAAGGCGACGGGCTTTCCGATTGCGAAGGTCGCGGCCAAGCTGGCCGTCGGATACACGCTCGACGAACTGAAGAACGATATCACCGGTGGCCAGACTCCCGCGTCGTTCGAGCCCACCATCGATTACGTCGTCACCAAAGTGCCGCGCTTCGCCTTCGAAAAATTCAAGCAGGCCGACGACCGGCTGACGACGCAAATGAAGTCCGTCGGCGAAGTGATGGCCATCGGCCGTACCTTCAAGGAATCGCTGCAGAAGGCGCTGCGCGGCCTTGAAACCGGCGTCGACGGATTCAATCTCAAGACCGTCGACCCGGACACCATTGCCGACGAGCTTGCGTACCCGCGGGCGGAACGGCTCTGGTATGTCGCAGACGCGCTGGCGATCGGCATGCCTCTCGACGTAGTCTATGCACACACGAAGATCGATCGCTGGTTTCTGGCGCAGATCAAGGAAATCGTCGATACCGAGCTCGAAATCGAGAAGAGCAAGCTCGAGGATTTTTCTGCAGAGAAATTTCGCGCGCTCAAGCGCATGGGCTTTTCCGACCGGCGTCTGGCGCACCTGACCAAGACCACGGAAACCGACGTGCGTGCGTGCCGCCACGCGCTCGGGATCCGCCCGGTGTACAAGCGCGTCGACACCTGCGCCGCCGAATTCTCAACTCGGACTGCATATATGTACTCGACCTACGAGGACGAGTGCGAAGCCCAGCCGACGCACAAGAAAAAGGTAATGGTGCTCGGCGGCGGTCCGAATCGTATCGGCCAAGGCATCGAGTTCGACTACTGCTGCGTGCACGCCGCGTTGGCGCTGCGCGAAGACGGCTACGAGACGATCATGGTCAACTGCAATCCGGAGACCGTCTCGACCGACTACGATACTTCCGACCGCCTGTATTTCGAGCCGCTCACGCTCGAGGACGTGCTGGAGATCGTGCACATCGAAAAGCCGCTTGGCGTGATCGTTCAGTACGGCGGGCAGACGCCGCTCAAGCTCGCACGCGATCTGGAGAAGAACGGCGTGACTATCATCGGAACCACGCCGGACATGATCGACATGGCCGAGGATCGTGAGCGCTTTCAGCAGATGCTGCATCGGCTGAAGCTGAGGCAGCCGCCCAATCGCACCGCACGCACCGATGCCGAAGCGCTCGACGCGGCGACGGTGATTGGTTACCCGCTGGTGGTCCGGCCGTCGTACGTCCTCGGCGGGCGCGCCATGGAAATCGTGCACGAGCAGCGCGACCTCGAGCGCTATATGCGGGAAGCGGTCAAGGTATCGAACGATTCACCGGTGCTGCTCGATCGTTTTCTGAATGATGCAATCGAGGTCGACGTCGACGCGCTCGCCGATGACAACCCCAAGGGCAAGGATGTCGTCATCGCCGGCATCATGGAGCACATCGAGCAGGCCGGCGTGCATTCGGGAGATTCGGCGTGCTCGCTGCCTCCTTTTTCCCTTTCCCGGGAGCTGCAGGACGAGCTTCGCCGGCAGACGGTAGCAATGGCTCACGGGCTCAACGTCGTCGGGCTGATGAACGTGCAGTTCGCCATCCAGTTTCCGGAGAACAACGGCGGCAAGGGGGTGGTGTACGTGCTGGAGGTCAATCCGCGCGCGTCGCGGACGGTGCCGTACGTATCCAAGGCGACGGGCAGGGCGCTCGCCAAGATCGCGGCGCGCTGCATGGTGGGTCAGACGTTGGAAAGTCAGGGCATCACCGGCGAAGTCGTGCCGCCGTATTTCTCGGTCAAGGAGGCGGTGTTTCCGTTCATCAAATTCCCCGGGGTCGACACGATTCTTGGACCGGAGATGAAGTCCACCGGTGAGGTCATGGGCGTGGGCGATACGTTTGCCGAGGCATTCCTGAAATCGCAGCTTGGCGCCGGCGTCCGACTGCCCAAATCGGGCAGGGTGTTCGTGAGCGTCAAGAATCCGGACAAGCCGCGAGTACTCGACGTCGCGCGCACACTCGTCGGGCTGGGGTTCACGCTGGTGGCGACACGTGGGACGGCGGCGGCGCTGGCCGCGGCGGGATTGCCGGTCACGGCGGTGAACAAGGTGGCCGAGGGCCGCCCGCACATCGTCGACATGCTCCTGAACGACGAAATCG
>JADGRP010000187.1 GCA_017880805.1 Burkholderiales bacterium | reverse complement strand
GAGGCGTGTCGGGCCTGCTGTTTGTGTACTACAACAAGTACATCCACCCGGCGTCGCTGTCCCTCACCAGTTCCGCGGAAGCGATCCTCTCGGTGATCGCAGGCGGCTCCGGCACGCTCGCCGGGCCAATCGTCGGCGCGACCATCGTCATGCTCCTGAAAAACTACGTCTCCGCCTACATCGAGCGCTGGAACATGCTGCTCGGCTTTGTCTTCGTGGCGATCGTGGTTTTCATGCCCGACGGTCTGGTGCCGGGAATCCGGCGCTGGTGGGCACGCTGGAGAGCAAAGTGACGCCAGCGCTCGAGATCAGCGGTCTGAAGAAATCGTTCGGCGGGCTGCCGGCGATTAACGATGTCTCGCTCGCGGTAATGCCAGGCGAGCGCCGGCTCATCATCGGCCCGAATGGCGCGGGCAAGACGACGCTCTTCAACCTGATCACCGGCGATCTGCGCCGCGATCGCGGCACGATCAGCCTGTTCGGCGCGAAGATTCAGCGCCTGCAGCCGCACCAGCGCGCGCACCGGGGTCTCGCGCGCACCTACCAGATCATCACGCTGTTCCCCAACGATTCACTCGAGCACAACATCGTGCTGTCGCTGCTCGGACTGTCGAAGACGCGCTGGGACATGTTCAGGCCGCTGGCCCGGCATGTCGAGCTCTTTACGGAGGCGCGCCGCGTCCTGGGGCTAGTCGGCCTCGAGCACCACGCGCAGCGTTCGCTCGGCGAGGTGTCTTACGGGGAGAAACGGCGCGTCGAGATCGCGCTCGCGCTTGGGCAGAGGCCGAGGGTGCTGCTGCTCGATGAGCCGCTCGCCGGATTGTCGCGCGAGGAGCGTGTTGCGGTGAAGGACCTGATTGCCGGGATTCCGCGCGAGGTAACCGTGGTCATGATCGAGCACGACATGGACACGGCGCTCGACTTTGCGGAGAGAATCACCGTGCTCCATTACGGCAGCGTGATCGTCGAGGGTACGCGCGCCGAGGTGGTCGCCGATCCGAAGACCCGCGAGGTGTACCTTGGCGCATGAAGCTTTATCGCTCGCCGGAATCAATGCGCTCTACGGCGATAGCCACGTGCTCCACGACGTGTCGTTTTCGCTCAATGCCGGGCGCGTACTCGCGCTGCTGGGCCGCAACGGCGCCGGCAAAACCACGTGCATGAGCACGATCATCGGCTTCCTGCCGCCGCGCGACGGCGAGATCCTGCTCTTCGGCGAGTCGATCGTTCGGCTTTCGCCCGAGGCAATATCGCGCCGGGGGGTCGGCTTTGTGCCGCAGGGCCGGCGGATCTTTCCGACGCTCACCGTGCGCGAAAACCTGATCGTCGCGCAGCAGTCGCGCGGCGAAGCGGCGAAGTCCTGGACGCTCGAACGCGTGCTCGGGCTTTTTCCGCGGTTGCAGGAGCGCACGCAGCAGTCCGCGGGCTCGCTCTCCGGCGGCGAACAGCAGATGCTCGCGATTGGGCGCGCGTTGATGGGCAACCCACGGCTGCTCTTGATGGATGAGCCGTCCGAAGGACTTGCACCGCTGATCGTCGCCGAGGTGAAACGGACGATCGCGCGCCTGAAGGAAGAAGGCCAGTCGATTGTGCTGGTCGAGCAGAACATCAAGCTCGCGCTCGACCTCGCCGATGAGGTGGTAATGCTGAATACCGGCCGCGTCGCCTTCGCCGGCAACGTCGATGAAGTGCTGCACAACGAGGCGCTGATCACCCAGCATCTCGGGGTGTTTTAACACAGGAATTCATCCACTGTATTCACAAAAACTTCAGGCTTTTCGAGTTGCGGACAATGTCCGCAATCGGGAATTTCGAGGAATTTCGATCCGGCAATTCCGTCTGCAAGCCGGCGCACAAGCGGCGCGGGCGTGGCTGCATCGAGCGCGCCGGCCATCACCAGGGTCGGGTTGCGGATGCCGGCGAGCAGCGGCTCAAGATCGACCTGCGCGAGCGCCGTGCACGCGGCACTGAAACATTCGGGATCGGCCTTCCCGAGCGCTGCCTTGCGCTCGGCGACAAGCTTGGGGTTGGCTGCGATAAACAGCGGCGGGAACATGCGATTGATCGCAGCGTCGAGCACTGCGCTCATACCCTGCTGCCGCACGCGTTCCGCCATCATGCGCAACGGTTCCTTGCCTGCGGGTGGAAAGGTGGCGAGCGAATCGGCGACGATCAGGTGCTTGAATAAATCGCCATGCCGGCAGGCAAGCGCGACGGCGATGAATCCGCCGAGGCCGTTGCCGAGCACATCGGTTTGCGGGGATAAACCCAGCGCGCGCAGCAAAGCCGCGATATGGTCGGCATAGTCTTCAACGCTCGCGCCCGCCGCTGTTGACGCACCGTAGCCCGGCAGGTTGATCAGCCAGACGCGGCGGTGCTTCGCCAGCGTCGGGACGACGCGATCGAATGCAGAGCGGTCGGCCAACAGCGAGTGCAGCAGCACCAAGTCGCGTCCGGCGCCAGCGTGCGCGACATCGACGTCCGCGCCGTTCACTTTGATGGTCGCCACGCATTCCTCCCCACCGGGTTAGTCCATTCTCGAGGGAGCTTCGACTCGGGCGCTCATGCGATTACGCTCAAAGTAGCGCCATTCCCCCTCACTCATTTTTCATGCGAGGCGCGACAAAGTCGCGCCTCGTATTATTCGAGATTCTTTGCCGGCGGGTAATCGCGCGAATACACCGGCGCGGCGAGGAACCGCTTCGGGTCGTAGTTCCAGAATTGCGTGACCTCCGGGAAGGTCTCGACGATCGCATTTACGAGCCGGCCGTCCTTGCGCTCGACCTTGCGGACATAGATGTTGAGAACGGGTTTGCCGTACTCGTCGATGCGGATCGGTCCCATCGGGCTGCTCGCGAGGCGCACGTTATGCAGCGCGCGCACGAACGCGGCCTTGTCCTCGAACTTGCCCTTGACCGCTTCGAGCGCGGCTTCGAGATACATACCGGACACGTAGGTGCCGGCGGTATAGAAGCCCG
>JADGRP010000186.1 GCA_017880805.1 Burkholderiales bacterium | reverse complement strand
GAGATCGCTGGTTTCGCATTTCACCAGTTTCAGCGGCTCGTGGCGGTAGGCGCCCATGACGTCATATTCGCAAATGCCGGGTCCGATCGGACTGCCTCCAATGAAATCCATGATCGGGTCGAAGCCGATCACGCAGGCCACCGGCATCGGCTCGCCCCGCTCGGCATATTTCATGAAGTGGCGGCCCCAGTGCTGGCCGCCCATATTCAGGAGAACGGGAATCGAACGCTTGCTGCCGATCATTCCGCGATAGACGCCGACGTTGAGGACGCCGGTGTCGGGATCGCGCGTGACGACCGAGGCGAAGGTATTGATGTAGCGGCCTCCCTCCAGGTAATGCCAGATCGGAACAGGAAACTCGAAGAGATCGATCGCATCGCCGGTCACGATATTTTCCTTGACCGGCCCCGTTGCGACGCGAACCGGCGCGATGGTCTCGCGGTTCTTTTTCGAGACGTGACGGACAATGTCGCGATTGGAGGCGCCGGCCGGCAGGCCCAAGATGAAGCGCAGCCGCGAATCTCCGGCGAGCAGGCTCGTCACGAGTTTCGTGCATCGACCAGACCGGTAACCCTTGATTGATTCGAACAGGAGCGCGGGACCTTTTTTCTCGAGCACTCTGCGCGTCAGCGCGCCGATCTCGCGGTTCCAGTCGACTTCGGCGCGCACGCGATGAAGATCACCGGCGTTTTCGAGCCGCTGAATCGTCTGCCGCAAGTCCATGAACCCGACGTGTTCGTTCGCAATGCCGTCGTGCGCACCGGTCATGTTCGCTCCTTTTCATTCGTTTGCGCCGGTATGGCGGTCCCATGCGGCGCGGCCAGTCGTGAAGGGGGTTTGGCGGTCTTCCTTCCGGCGGCGTCGAAACGCCGCGCGAGCGTGCCGACGATCCCGCGCGGGAAAGCCAGAACGGCGACGATCACCAGAAATCCGTAAAGCAGGGTATCAAAGCCCGGCAACTGGCCGCCGAACTGCGAGCGCAGCCATTCGCCGAGCGGGAAAAACAGCGCAGCGCCAATCGCGGGTCCCCACGGCGTTCCCATCCCGCCGATCAGCGCGAACAGGATGACCTTGATCGTGATGGCCGGTCCAAAAAAAGTGAGAGGATTCACGAATTGCAGATACTGAGCGTAGGCGACGCCGCCGATCGCGGTCAGGGCACCGCTGACGCCGAGCGCCAGCATACGTTGGCGGGTGGGATCGATTCCCATT
The DNA here is from genome assembly GCA_017880805.1 of Burkholderiales bacterium. GTDB lineage: Bacteria > Pseudomonadota > Gammaproteobacteria > Burkholderiales > Casimicrobiaceae > PALSA-1003. The sequence goes on along the minus strand of JADGRP010000186.1, from coordinate 3,049 downwards.
GCCTCCGCTGCGAGCGGATTTTCGCGGACGGCGCGGAAACGGTGGCCCATCGCCGATCGGTATACAAGCCACGCGACGGTCTGGCACAAGATGAGAAAGCCTGTCGCCGCGGCAAGATACGCGCCGCCGCTCGAAAACTGCATGTCGAGCGCGCCTTTCATCGACGGCGCTACGCTCAGCCCGCGGCTCGCGCCGAGAGGTTCGAAACTGTCCACGAACAGATACACGATTTCGGCGATCGCGAGGGTCAATACCGCAAAGGCTAGATCTCCGATGCCACAGCGCGACGCCAGCCATGCGATGCATGCGCCGGCGGCAGCGCCGCCTGCGACCGCAAGGATCAGTCCGATCCATGGGCTTACGCCTAAGTCGTTGAAGAGGGCAGTCGACGTATACGCGCCAATGCCGAAGAACAGCCCGTGGCCGAACGAAAACGTGCCGGAGAACCCTCCGGCGATATTCCAGGCCGAGGCTACGCCAGCGTAGATCATCACGAGAAACGCGACATCGATCCAATACGACTCGAGGAGAAATCCGGCCAGCGTCGCGCAGGCGACGACGAGAAGGATCAGCGCGACATGATATTTTGCGCTCATGTCAGGCGCGCCCCATAATCGAAGCGACGCCGCCCGGCCGGAAGATCAGGACCGCGACGAGCAGCGCGTATGGCAGCAGCGCGCCATACGAGCCCGGCAGGAACAAAAGGCCGAGCGACTGCGCCACGCCGACGAGCATGCCCGCCAGGATCGTCCCGGCCAGCGACCCCATGCCGCCGACGATCATCGTGACCAGCGCAAGCACAGTGTAGTGCAGGCCCATATCCGGCGTGAGCGTGACGACTCCACCCATCGCCGGCGCGATCAGGCCGAGCATCGCTATGCCAGTCATCCAGCTGACCGCTTCGATGCCTTCGACCGAGACGCCAGCAAGTCGCGAGGCGAGTTCGTCGCTCGCAACGGCCCGGAACTTCCGTCCCCAGTCGGACAAGTTGACGGCCGCGGCCAGCGTGCACAACGCCAATGCGGAAACTGATGACGCGAACAATTCGTTGAGGCCGAAGCCGGTGCCGAGAATGCTGACAAAGCGGGCTGAAAGCGAATTGCTGATCGACTGCAGGTCGGCGCCGTATCTCATCAGGAGCACCGAATCGATCACGAACGACGCGCCGAGGAGGAGTTGCACCAGAAGCAGGTGATGGCGGCGGCGGACCGGACGAATGAGGGTCCAATAAAGCGCCAGGCCGACGAGACCCATGATTGGGACCATCGGAATCGAGAGATAAAGCGGTTCGATTGCGAAACGGCGGCTAAGATCGAGCGTCACATAGAGTGCTAGCGCGAGCAGCGACCCGTGCAAGAAATTCGTGACGTGTGAGACACGGTAGATCAGGGACATACCCGCGGCCACCGCCGCGATGATGACGCCAGACACGATTCCCTGCAGGATCCCGGACAAGACCAACATGATCACGCCATGTAGACGTCTTGCAGTGCTGCATTTCGCAGCACGCCAGCGTCTCCCTCGAGTACGATTGAACCCTTGCTCAGAATATAGCCACGGCTGCAGAGCTCAAGGCTCAGCTCGGCGTTTTGCTCCGACAGGAGGATCGTGGCGCCATCCCGCTGCAGACCCTGTAGAATCGTGAATATGTCGTCGATCGCGACCGGGCTGAGCCCGAGCGTTGGCTCGTCGATCAGCAGCAGCGCCGGATCGGCCACGACGGCGCGTGCGATCGCGACCGTCTGCTGCTGGCCGCCGGATAGGTATCCCGCGCGACGCGTTCGCAACTCGGTCAGCAACGGAAAGCGTCGGTACACCTCGTCCAGCATCTTCCTGCGGCGGTCGGAGTTCAGTCGCGCGGCGCCGACGGCCAGGTTGTCCTCCACCGACATGTCCTTGAAGACATGGCGGCCTTCCGGGACCTGGATGACGCCGCGCGCGACGATGGCGCGCGATGCGAGATTCGTGATCTCCTCCTTGTCGACCGTGACGTGACCGGCAGTGGCCCGAACGAGCCCCGAAATTGTCCGCAGCAGCGTGGTCTTGCCGGCGTTGTTCGGGCCGAGGAGCGCGACGCATTCACCCTTGGCGACATGCAGAGTGACGTCTTGGAGCACGGGAACCTTGCCGTAGCCGGCGGAGAGGTTTCTTACATCAAGCAAGACGCGCTCCCGCCCGCTTGCCGAGATAGGCGGCGATGACATTTGGATCACGCGCGATTTCGTTCGGTCCGCCTTCCGCGATCAGCCTGCCGCTCGCCATCACGTAGATGTGCCGGCAGAGCGTGCGGACGACATGCATGACGTGCTCGACGACGACGACGGCCACGCCGCTTTCGTGCAGGTCGGCGATCCTGCGCATCATAAAATCCGCTTCTTGCATGGTGAGACCCGCCATCACCTCGTCGAACAGGACGATCCGGGGCTCCGCGACGATACAGCGCGCCAGCTCGATCCGTCTGAGCATGCCGGGCCCCAGTTCGGCCGGCAGCGCCGACCAGGGTATTTCGAAATCCGCCGCGACGGCGCGCGCACGCTCCCGCGCCTGCGCCAGGGAGGTTCGCAATAGCGCGGCGGTCGTCAGGATTTCCCCGGCAGTAAGCTCGGGAAAGACCTCCAGTTCCTGGAATGTGCGCATCAGGCCGAGCCGTGCCCGCTGAAAGGCGGTGAGCGTTTCGATTCTGCGATGCGCGCCAAAGGTGATTTGCCCTGCGTCTGGGCGGTCGAACCCGCTGAGAAGCCGGAACAGCGTGCTCTTGCCCGCTCCGTTCGGGCCGATGACGCCGTAGATGCATCCGGCGTCGACGCGCAGAGACACGTCGTCGACGGCGCGAATGGCGCCGTACGTCTTGCTGACGTTGCGCGCTTCCAGCACGGGACTGTCCGGCGTGCGCTCTACCAAGGAAACGCGCCGGTCGAGACGGACGCCGGATAGACGACGGACTTCTTGCCCGCATCCCAGTGCTCGAACAGCGCCACCGGATTGCTGGGCTGCCCGCTCGGCTCGAAGGCAAGCCCGTTTGCGAATTGCGGCATGACGACACGAGGAT
>JADGRP010000185.1 GCA_017880805.1 Burkholderiales bacterium | reverse complement strand
TCACCACGATCACCATCGTTGGCGGACAGGTCGCCGACGTCGAGCGCAAGATCGTGCGTTGATCGATGCGCGCTGCGATCCAACGCGTCCGCGAGGCGGTGGTGACGGTCGACGATCGCGCCGGAGCTAGGATCGGCGTAGGCCTCCTTGTCTTGTGCGGCGTCGCGCCGTCGGATTCACTCGCCGAAGCCGATTGGCTGGCGCACAAGATCGTCGCCTTACGCATCTTCGACGACAGCGCGGGCGTCATGAACCGATCGGTGCAGGACATCGCCGGCGAGATTCTTGCCGTCAGTCAGTTCACGCTCCACGCGTCGACGAAGAAGGGCGCCCGCCCATCCTACAGTGCCGCCGCGCCTCCGGAAATCGCGCGACCCTTGTTCGACGCTTTCGTCAGCGCGCTTGAGCGCGAGCTTGGGCGCACGGTTGCGACCGGAATGTTCGGCGCACATATGCAGGTCGCCTTGGTCAACGATGGCCCGGTCACGCTCTGGATCGACTCCGCGGCGCGCGAGTAGCAGGAGTAAACCCGCGGGAAACGGACGCGGAAGCATCAGTCGAGCTGCGAAACGATATCGAAGGTTCCCGACAATGTGCGATGCACGGGGCACTTGTTCGCAATTTCCAGCATCCGCGTCCGCTGCTCGGTGGAAAGCTCTCCGCTGACATGGATGTCGCGACGCATCCGGTACACGCCATCGTGCTCTTCGTGGCTCACCTCGACTTCGAGCGCGGCCAGCTCGATGCCCTTGTGCCGGGCGTACAGCATCAACGTGAGCGCCGTACACGCCGCCAGCGAAGCATCGAGCAGCTCGTGCGGGTCAGGCCCGAGGTCCTCGCCTCCGATGTCGAGAGCCGCGTCGGTGAGCAGGACATGCGGCCCGATCTCGATCTTCTGGGCGATCTGTCCGACAGACGCCTTGGACGTGCGAACCGCGCGTAACTTGGCCGCCATCGTCAGTTCCGCTTCATCACGACCGCTATCCTTTGTCGACGCTGTAACGGCCGGGGCCGAACGCCACCGCCATCAGCATGCCGCCCATGATCGACACGTTCTTCAGGAACTGAATCTTGTTCATCGCGGCCTGCGCACCGTCCATCGTCCAGAAATTGTGAAAGGTCAGCGACACCGGAATGATGAACAGGAAAAGCAGGAATGCGGCCCAACGCGCCTTCAAGCCGACCACCAGCAAAAGGCCCGCGCCGAGCTCAATGGCGACGGTGATGACGGCGAGCACTTCAGGCATCGGCAAGCCCTTGCCGGCGATGGTCGCGGCTACGCCCGAGAAACCCATAAGCTTTTGAAAACCCGACAACACGAAAATAGAACCCAGCAAAATACGTCCCACCAGCGCGAATGCATCCGATTGGTTCTTCACCGCTTCTCCCACAGATTGGTCAAGTCAGTCCAAGTCGAACCCTTGCCGCCTGTATCGAAGCGGCAAAGGACAAGGCGCGATCGGCGGATGAATATAGGACCCGCCGGAGTTTCGCGTCAATCGTCATGGTCCCCAGCGGGCGGTGACCCCGACCAGCAGCACCTCGCTCGCCGCCGCGCGGTTGAGGCGCGTCTGGTAGCCGATGTCTATGTCGAAGCCTTTTTTGACGGTGTAGATTGCGCCGACGCGCGCCACCGCCGGCCGCACGGACGCCGTGTTATCGACATTGGTGTCCGCAGCGAGTTCCAACAGTAGCATGCGCCAAGACGCATCCAGCGTCCACACCGCGGCAGCAGAAGCATGATACAGATCGCGGCGCTCCATCGGATCGGCGCGATTCCTCGTATAGCCAATATTCACATGCAAGGCAAACGGGGCCAGATCGATGCTCGCCGCCAGCAATCCATGATACGTCGGCTTGCCGGAGCCCAGGCCGCGGTCGGCGTCGCCGGTCGGCGCGTTGATCCCTGCGCGTACCGCCAGGCTCAGTTTGTCGCGCTCGAAAAAACGCCACTTCATGTCGGCCGCGGTGTCGCCCGCGCCGCGGGCATGCACAGTGCCCCCGGCTATCGTCGATCGCTGGTCGAGCCAGGTCGGGCGAAGGATCGCATCGAGCTGCGGCAAGACGCCGTAGGAAAATTGTGGACCCAGCTCGAACGACCGATCCGATCCATCACGTGTCCAGGCGTTGCCGATTTCGAGCTCGAACTTGCCGAGCCCCTGAGTCGCCGTGTCCTCGCTGATCAATGGATGCGCCGCATGAAGCGCCGTGGGAAGCGCCAGGACCAGCAGCAGTCCCATACGATGAATATGACGGGCGCGACGCACGTTCGATACTTTCTGCGACTATCGTATCGTCTCGTCGTCCGCTAAAGTTTGTACGCGCGCTTCGCCAGGCCGTAGGCTAGCTCGGGCGCGAGCTCGAACGCCTCGTCCTCTTCGATCTTGTGCTCGGCCACAAGTTGGGCAAGAAAGCGGCAATCCATCCTTCGCGCCACATCATGACGCGCCGGGATCGAAAGGAACGCACGCGTGTCGTCGTTGAAGCCGACGGTGTTGTAGAAGCCAGCAGTCTCCGTCACCTGCTCGCGAAAACGCTGCATGCCCTCGGGGCTATCGTAGAACCACCATGGCGGACCCAGCTTGAGAATCGGGTAATGCCCGGCCAGCGGCGCAAGCTCGCGCGAATAGGCCGTCTCGTCCAGCGTGAACAGAATCACGGTCAGATCGCGTTCGTTGCCGAAGCGGTCGAGTAGGGCTTTAAGCGCATGGACGTAGTCGGTGCGGGTCGGGATGTCGGCGCCCTTGTCACGCCCGAAGCGTTGATGCACCTGCGGATTGTGATTGCGGAATGACCCCGGATGGATCTGCATCACCAGGCCGTCGTCGAGACTCATCTTCGCCATTTCGGTCAGCATCTGCCCGCGAAACGCCTCCGCTTCCGCAGCCGTGGCTTTACTCTTGAGCGCTTTCCAAAACAGCGCTTCGCATTCGGTCTCACCGAGATCCGAGGTCTGCGCGGTCAGGTGGCCGTGGTCAGTCGACGTCGCGCCCATGCTCTTGAAGAACGCGCGCCGGTTGCGATGTGCCGCAAGATAGCCGCGCCAGGTCACGCTGTCTTCGCCGGCAAGCTGTCCGAGCTTTTCCACATTGGCGGCAAATCCTTCGAATTCGGGATCGACCGTTGGATCCGGCCGGTACGCGGTGACGACGCGTCCTTTCCAGCCGCTGTCACGGAGCTTCGCGTGGTGCGCAAGCGGGTCGAGCGGCGACTCGGTCGTCGCGATGACTTCGATGTTGAAGCGCTCGAACAGTGCGCGCGGACGGAATTCGGGCCTGGCGAGGCAGTCGTTGATCCGATCGAACATGCGATCCGCGGATTCGGGCGTCAGGCGCTCGCGCACGCCGAACACCTCATGGAATGCATGATCGAGCCAGACGCGTGTCGGGGTTCCGCGAAACAATCGGTAGTTGGCCGCGAACGTGCGCCAGATCTTGCGCGCGTCCTGCTCGACCGCGCCGCCATCGCGACGCGGAATCGCGAGATCATCCAGCTTGATGCCCTGGCTGTAGAGCATCCGGAAAACGTAATGATCGGGCGTAATGAACAGCGCGGACGCGTTGGTGAAAGGCTCGTTGTCGGCGTACCACTGCGGATCGGTGTGACCGTGCGGGCTGACGATAGGCAGATCCTTGATCGTCGCGTAGAGCGCACGGCTCAGGTCCCGCTGCACCGGGTCGGACGAAAACAAACGGTCGGAGTGCAGAGCAAGTGGAATCATGCCGGGTCCAAGGGTGGTTCGATCGCTGAGGCTATTCGCTTCAAGCCACGGAATGCGTTGCTTGTGCGACCGTTCGCGCCGCGCCGGCCGTGAACAGCGACGTCAGCCAGGTGCTCACGCGGCCGGCGAAGCGTGTATCGGCAGGCAGATCATCGCCGAAGATCGCGCGTATGCCCAGCAGCCCACGCGCCAGCGCCTCCACGTTGCCGCCGTCGTGAATTCCGCTCGCGCCAGCGATGCGCGCGAATGCTTCGGCCAGCGGGTCCGAAACTTCGATCGCATTCCCTGCTTCGTCGCGGCCGCTGACGTAGCGCATCCAGCCGGCGATTGCGAGCGCGAGCATGTCGATGCTCCGCCCTGCGTTCAGGTTTTCGCGAACGGTGGCGAGCAGCCGTTGCGGCAGTTTCTGCGAGCCGTCCATCGCAATCTGTTGCGTGCGGTGCGGCAGCGCCGGGTTGGCGAATCGCCTGACCAGCGCGTGCTGGTAGGCGGCGACGTCGACGCCCGTCGGCACGCTCAAGGTCGGGACGACCTCGTCGGCCATCAGCCGCCGCATGAACGTGACGAAATCGGGTTGCGCCGCGACCTGGTAGATGTACTCGTGTCCGGCAAGAAATCCAAGATACGCGAATGCCGAATGACTGCCGTTGAGGAGCCTCAGCTTCATCGCTTCGAACGGCGCGACGTCCTCGACGAGCTCGGCGCCCACCCGTTCCCATCGCGGCCGCCCGGCGACGAAATGGTCCTCGATTGCCCACTGCCTGAACGGCTCGTGCATGACCGGCGCGGCATCGTGCATGCCCAGTGCCGCGTCGTTGTCGGCAATGTCGGCGTCGGTCGTTGCCGGCACGATGCGATCGACCATGGTCGAAGGAAAGCTCGCGTGCGCTTCGATCCAGCGCGCAAGCACCGGGTCGCGCGCCTCGGCGTACGCCAGGACCAGACCGCGAACCAGCGCACCGTTATGCGGGAGATTGTCGCAGCACAGGACTGTGAGCGCGCCGCCATGCGATCCTCGACGAGAATCGAGCGCCAAGGAGAGCAGGCCCACCGCGCTCTGCGGCTCTCCAGGATGGGCCAGGTCGTGCACGATATCCGGATGCTGGAAATTGAGCTTGCCCGTCGCCGGGTCGTGACAGTATCCCTTTTCGGTAATGGTCAGCGACACGATCCTGGTTTCCGCCGCGGCGAATCGCGTCCCGATGTGCTCGCGCTGGTCGCTCAGAAACAAGACCTCGCGAACGCTGCCGATGATGCGGCGGCGAATGCCCGCTGGGCTCTTTTCCACCGCGGTATAGAGGCCGTCTTGCGGCGAGAGCCTGTCGCGGACATCTGCGGAGCGCAGGCTCACGCCGCAGATACCCCAGTCGCCTTGATCGATTGCAAGCGCGTCGTCGCTGAACATCGCGGTTTGTGCCCGGTGAAATGCGCCGATGCCGAGATGAACGATGCCGATGCCGACTCTGCGCACATCGTAGGCCGGCTTGGCGACCGCGGCAGGCACCGACGCCAGCGTGTCGAGCGAAAGCCGGCTCATGCCCTCGCCCTTTCGCTCATGCCGCTGGCTGCGGATGCTCTTTGACGCGCGAGACGAGCTGGGTCGGATTGACGAAGCGCAGCGCGATCAATAGCCACGTCAGCGTCACCAGCATGTACACCATGGCCATCGCATCCACGGATTGCGGCGCACGCACTCCGGCCGCGAACACCGCGTAATACAGGGCGACGACCAGCGTCTGCGAGTCGGGGCCCGCGGTCAGGAAGGTGAGCTCGAACAGCGCGATTGTCCGCACCAGCACCAGCAGCGACGCCGCAAGAATGCCGGGCCCGAGCAGCGGCACCAGGATGTGCCAGAACATGCGGGCGGTGCCTGCACCGAACACGCGTGCCGCGGACTCGAGATTGGGGTCGATCTGCTCGATGAACGGCGTCATCACTAGAATGACGAATGGTGCCGCTGGAATCAGATTGGCGAGGATGACGCCGTAAATCGTGCCCGCGAGCTGGAGCTTGTACAGCACGGTCGCCAGCGGAATCCCGTAGGTGATCGGCGGCACCATCAGCGGCAGGAGGAACAGCAGCATCAGGAGCCGCTTGCCGTGAAAATCGCGTCTTGCAAGCGTGTACGCGGCGGGCACGCCGATGAGCAAGGCAAGCGCCACCACCGCGAACACGACCTGCACCGTGACCCAGAGCACGGAGTCGAGCTGAAACTCCTTCCACGCCGCGGTGTACCACGACGTTGTCCATCCTTCCGGCAGCCACGTCCCGAGCCAGCGCTTGGCAAACGAGCTGGTGGCGACCGCGGCAATCATGAATGCGATGTTGACCACGAACAGCGTCATCAAGCCGAGCAGCAGTCCGCGCCACGCGCGGTCGAGCCAGGCGGTGGCGGTCGCTTGGCGGTTCATTGGAGGGCTAGCCTTTGCCACCGGACACCGGGCCGCGGTAGAACAAATTGCGCAGCCCGAGTACGGCGGCGACGATGATCAGTTGCACGAAGCCCATGATCATGGCGATGGCCGACGCGAGCGAATAATCGTATTGCTCGAATGCCGCCTCGTACGCGGCGATGGAAATGACGCGCGTCGGGCCCGCGGGAGAGCCCAACAGCACTGCTGACGGGAACACCGAAAATGCCTGGACGAATGCGAGGCAGAAGCACATCGCGAGTCCCGGCGCGAGCAGAGGCAGATAAATGTGCCGGAACTGCGAATTCGGATTGGCTCCCAGCGTCGATGCCGCGCGCGCAAGGACTGGGTCGATGCCGGTGATGTACGAAAGGATCAGCAGGAACGCAAAAGGAAACCCCGAGATCACCAGCGAGATGAGAACGCCCCAATAGTTGTGCGTCAGGCGGATCGACCCGTTATACAGGTGAAAAAATTGCAGGAATTGCGGCAGCCAGCCCTTGGGGCCGAAGTAGGTCAGCATGCCTTCGGCGATGAGCACGGTCCCAAGCGTGATCGGCACCACGAGGATCGTCGTGATCCAGCGCTGGTAGCGCGTCTTGATGCGCATCTTGTAGGCGATCGGCAGCGCGAAGCCGACGTTGATCAAGGTCGCCGGAAACGCGAGCTTGAGCGTCGTCCAGATCGTCGGCCACAGGTTGTCGGTGGTGAAGAAATTCGAATAGTTCGCAAGCCAGCCACCCTCCTTGGGATTGAACGACAGCACCAGCCCGTAAAGAAACGGATAGACGAATAGGAGCAGCATGAATGCCGCGGCAGGCACCACCAGAAGCAGCGCGGGGTCGAAATTCGCGCGAGGCGCCGTGTCGGCCGCGACTGTCATGGCATTACGCCTTGATCGAGCGGATAGACGAGCGCCCGCTCGACCGGCACGTGGACCCGGACGGCATCGCCCAGCATAGTGGTGATCGGTCCGCGAACATAAAGCCGCGTGCCGGATGCAGTCACGACATCAAGCAAGGAGTCGCGGCCGCAGTACTCGACGTTTTCCACCTTCGCCGAAATGGTGTTGAGGCCGCCGGGCCCCTCGCCGACGAAGATCTCTTCCGGGCGAATCGCAACCGCCGCCCGCGAGCCATTGAGCGCCTGCTTGCGTACGCCCACGAGGCCCACGTCTGAGCCTTCGAGGGTAACGCGATCGCCTTCCTCGCGCGTGACGCGGAGCTCGAGCACATTGCGATAGCCCATGAAACGTGCGACGTGCAGATTCGCCGGTTGCGAATAGACTTCCAGCGGAGTGCCGATTTGCTGCACGACGCCGTCTTTCATTACCACGATGCGATCGGCGAGCGACAAGGCTTCATCCTGATCGTGCGTCACGTAGATCGTCGCACGGCCCAGTTCACGATGAATGCGGCGTATTTCGCCGCGCGTCTCGATGCGCAGCTTCGCGTCGAGGTTCGACAAGGGCTCGTCCATCAGGATCAGCGGTGGCTCGATCACGATCGCGCGCGCGATCGCCACCCGCTGCTGCTGGCCGCCGGAAAGCTGGCCGGGCAGCTTGTCCTCCTGACCAGTGAGCTGAACGAGCTTGAGCGTGTGCGCCACCCGCTGCGCGATCTCGGCGCCGCCTACACCGCGCATGCGCAATCCAAAGCCGATGTTTTTGGCCACGGTCATGTGCGGAAACAGCGCGTAGTTCTGAAAGACCATGCCGAAGCCACGCTTTTCCGGCGGCAGGGTGTCGATGCGCTGCTCATCGAGCCAGATGCTTCCGCCCGAGAGCTGCATCAGTCCGGCGATGCAGTTGAGCGCGGTCGACTTGCCGCAGCCGGATGGGCCCAGCAGACAGATGAACTCGCCGCGCCTGACCGTCAGCGTCAATTCGCTCAGGGCCGCGAATGCGTGACCGCCGGCGCCGGCGAACCGGCGAGTGACGCGGTCGAGCTTGAGATCGCTGAAATCGTACTTCATGGAAAAGTCGCAATCGCCGACGTTGGTTTCCGAACACTCATGCCGTCATTCCCGCGAAAGCGGGAATCCATTGGCTATTGAAAGTCAAAATGGATCCCCGCTTGCGCGGGGATGACGCGGCTGTTTCCAATCGCTGCGCCCCTTCGGGTCTTGCTCTTGGACATCCGCGTCACTTCGTCTTCTGCGCGCCGACCTCGCTATCCCATTTGCGGAACGCTTCGACGACCGCCTTGGCTTCGAGCGTGGGAACATGCGGAAATTGCGCCAGCCATCCTTCGTATTCTGGTCGGCCGAATTCCCGAATCGCATCCTGGCTTTCCTTCGGCGCCATCGACAGCGGAACATTTTTCACCGAGGGTCCGGGATAAAAATAGCCCTTGTCGTAGGTCAGCGCCTGCGCTTCGGGCTTGAGCATATACGCCATCAGGTCCAGCACGATGGCCAGCTTTTCGGGCGGCACGCCCTTGGGGATCGCCATGTAATGGGCGTCGTTGACCCAGGTCATGTTCTTGAACGGTGCGACCTTGAAGTTCTTCGGGACGATGCCGAGAATGCGCGGATTCAAGTCCCAGCCGGTCATCGTCACGGTCATGTCGCGGGAGCCTTCGCCCAACTCCTTCATGATCGCCGCAGTACCGGTGGTGTAATACTCGATGCAGGTATCGAGCTCTTTCAGAAACGCCCAGGTCTTGTCCCAACCCTTCGCCGGGTCGCGCGGATCCTTGTCTCCAAGCAGATACGGCAAGCCCATCAGAAAGGTGAAGCCCGGCCCCGAATTGGCCGGCCGCGCATAACCGAAGCGATTGGGATTCGCCTTGCACCACGCGAGTAATTCGGCCGGCGTAGTCGGCGGCTGCTTGACCTTGTCAGGGTTGTATTCGAGCAGCGGACCCGCGGGCATGAACGTGACCACGAGCGCCTCGCCCTGCGCCAGATCCTGCATCTTCTTCGCCGCAGGCAAGTAGTTGTCCATCACGCCGGGAAATTTTGACGAGTGATCGGGCAGCAGCTTGACCCATAGCCCCTGGTCGATGCCCGCGGACAGCGCGACGACACCGGTGAGCACGAGATCGATGTCGCTGCGTCCGGCGCCCTGCATGGCCTTGAGCTTCGCCGGCAATTCGGGCGCCGGCGCTTTGGTGAAAGTGACCTTGGCCACCAGATTCGGATTCTTTGCCTGGTAGGCTTCGATCGCGCCTTGAGTCAACGCGAGATCGCCCGCGACGTCGACAACACTGATCGTCACCGGGGTTTTTGGAAGCGGTGGCGTTTGCGCTGTGGCGCCGAAGGATACGATAGCGGCAAGAAATCCGACGGCATACCACGGCGTTGCGCCGGAGAAAGCTTGCTTGACGATTGTACCGGGACGTTTCGCGTTCAATGTATTTCCTCCGCACCCTGCAAAGTGTCATTCCTGCGAAAGCGGGAATCCATTCGTTCTTAAGTCAAAATGGATCCCCGCTTCCGCGAGGATGACGACCAAAACCTAGATCCTCGTTCTTGCAGCGATGACGCATCCGTTTCCAATCGCCGCGACGCTTCGCGTCTTGCTCTTGGACGGATGCGTCACTTCGTCTTCTGAGCGCCGACCTGCTGATCCCAGATCCTGAACGCCTCGACCTGGGCCTTGGGCTCGAGCGATTGCGTATGCGGGAACTGCGCGAGCCAGCCTTCATACTCGGCGCGGCCGTATTCCTTGATCGCGTCCTGGCTCTCTTTCGGCGCCATCGACAGCGTCACATTCTTGACCGCGGGCCCCGGATAGAAGTAACCCTTATCGTAGGTATATGCCTGCGCCTCAGGCGTCAGCAAATACGCCATGAGGTCGAGCACTGCGGCGACCTTCTCCGGCGGCACGCCCTTCGGAATCACCATGTAGTGCGCGTCGTTGATCCAGGTCATGCCTTTGAACGGGGCAACCTTGTACGACTTGGGAACGATGCCGAGCACGCGCGGGTTGATGTCCCAGCCGGTCATGGTCAAGGTGATGTCGCGCGATCCTTCACCGAGTTCCTTCATCACCGCGCCGGTGCCAGTCGGGTAATACTCGATGCAACTGTTGAGGTCCTTCAGATACGCCCAGGTTTTTTCCCACCCGTTCACCGGGTCCTTGGGGTTCTTGTCACCGAGGATGTAAGGGAGACCCATAATGAAGGTGCGCCCTGGGCCCGAGTTGGCCGGACGGGCGTAGATCAGGCGGTTCGGGTTGGCCTTGCACCACGCCAGCAATTCGGCAGGCGTCGTCGGCACCTGCTTGACCTTGTCGGGGTTGTACTCGACCAAAGGCCCCGCCGGCATGAACGTCACCGTTATGCCGTAATCGTGCGCGAGCTCCTGCATCTTGGCGGCTGCCGGCTGGTAGTTTGACGCCAAGTTCGGGAATTTACCGGCGTTTTCCGGCAACACCTTCATCAGCACGCCCTGCTCGATGCCCGCGGCAAGAAAATCGGTTCCGGTCAACACCATGTCGATATCGCTACGGCCCGCGCCCTGCATCGCTTTCAGCTTGCCCGGCAGCTCCGGTGCAGGCGCTTTGGTAAAGTTGATCTTCGAGACCAGCTCCGGATGCTTCTTCTGGTAGGCCTCGATCGCGTCCTGCGTCAGCGCGAGGTTGCCCGCGACATCGACGATGTTGAGGGTCACCGGCGCTGCCGCCAGCGGAGTTGCGATCGCGAACAGCGCCATGCAGAGCGCGCTCGCGCAAAGCAGCGTCCGGCGTGTGCCACTGGGATTCGACTTGACTGTGCTCATGCTTACTCCTCCTCTAGAAATCGAGTTTTGGATCGGTTACGACGTGGACGTTCGTTTGAACATGCGCGGCAGTAACGCCATGCCCGTTGCAAGCTTGCTGACCATTTTCTGTTTTCGATTCGTCATGCCGTCGGCAGTATCGCCCGCCTGCCGCGCTGCGCCTTCGATGTTCCATTCGTTTTCGGCGCCTGCGCCGCTTCTTCCAGGCCCCGCTCGAATTCCTGGACCACGCGCGCGATATGGCGCCGCATCGCGGCGCGCGCACCCGGTGCATCGCGAGCGGCAATCGCCTTGGCGATGGCGGCGTGATCGCGAATGGTCTGCTGCGCCAGTTCGGGGGTGTGAAAATGCTTCTGCATCCGCCCCCACAGCTCCGCACGTTGAGCCCACAATCCTTCGACCACCAGTTCGAGCGAGCCGTTACCGGACGCCTTGGCCAGCCGCAGGTGAAAATCGCGGTCGCTGTCCTCGCGGTCGCCGAAATTGTCGACGTTGGCCTCCATGCGCTTGACGTTCTGTTGCAGGCCTTCGATATCGTGCTCGCTGGCATTCGCGGCCGCCAGTGCTGCAATTTCGCCTTCGATCAGCTTCCTCGCGCTCAGCAGCTCGAACGGGCCGGGCCCGACGTCGCGATCCCGCGCGCCCGCCGAAGCGGCGGACGCGGTCACGAAGATGCCGGTCCCGATGCGCACTTCGACCAGCCCGCCGATTTCCAGGGAAATAATCGCCTCGCGCACCGACGCGCGGCTCACGCCGAGCTTGGTCGCCAGTTCCCGTTCGGCCGGAAGACGCGAGCCCGGCTTGAACTCTCCGGCGGCGATGAGACCCGCAATCTGGTCCGCGATCTGTCGATATAAGCGTCGCGGCTCGACATGCTGCAATGGCAACGGGGTTCTCCTCCAGCGATGGGTCCAGCTAATTTTCGCGGCTGCACCGATAGCATGCGCCGCGTTGAACCCATCTTAGCGCCCGGGCTATAATGTGGTCAAGTGGTCGAACCACTGTACCACCTGGGATGAGGCGATTTCAGGCAACCGCTTTGAAGCGTGGAGGCGCCGTGCCTGAATTGCCTCGCTGCGACGTCTGAGTCTCCTTCTCCACGGTGCGAGCATGAAAATAACCAACTGCCGGATCATTGTCTGTTGCCCGGGCCGCAATTTCGTCACGCTGAAAATCGAAACCGACCAGGGCGTCCATGGTATCGGCGACGCTACGCTCAATGGCCGCGAGCTTGCCGTCGCGGCCTATCTCATCGAGCACATCGTACCGGCCCTCATCGGTCGCGACCCGGCTCGAATCGAGGATATCTGGCAATACCTTTATCGCGGCGCGTACTGGCGGCGCGGGCCGGTGACGATGAGCGCAATTGCCGCGGTCGACACCGCGCTCTGGGACATCAAGGGAAAGATGGCGGAAATGCCGCTGTACGATGTGCTCGGCGGGAAGAGCCGCGACGGCGTAATGGTCTACGGTCACGCCAATGGCAAGGATGTCGCCGAAACGCTCGACGAAGTGGCGCGCTACATCGATCTGGGATACAAGGCCATCCGCGCGCAGTCCGGTGTCCCGGGGCTGATGTCGACCTACGGCGTGTCGAAAGACCGGTTGCATTACGAGCCGGCGGACGCCGCAATTCCGACCGAGAACGTCTGGTCGACCGCGAAGTACCTCGATCACGCGCCGCGGCTGTTCGACGCGATCCGCACGCGCTTCGGCTTCGAACACCACGTTCTCCACGACGTGCATCACCGTCTTACGCCGATCGAGGCCGGGCGGCTGGGCAAATCGCTCGAACCGTACCAGCTGTTCTGGATGGAGGATCCGACACCGGCGGAGAACCAGGAAGGCTTCCGGATCATCCGCCAGCACACCGTGACGCCGATCGCGGTCGGCGAAGTATTCAACACGATTTACGACTGCCAGACCCTGATCACCGAGCAATTGATCGACTACATTCGCGCCACGGTCGTTCACGCGGGAGGTATCACGCACCTGCGGCGCATCGCCAATCTGGCGGAGCTCTACCACGTGCGAACCGGGTCGCACGGCGCGACCGACCTGTCTCCGGTGTGCATGGGCGCGGCGCTCCACTTCGACACCTGGGTGCATAACTTCGGCATCCAGGAATACATGCGCCACACACCCGAGACCGACGCGGTGTTCCCGCACGACTATCGCTTCGAGAACGGGTATCTGCACGCAGGCGTTGCACCGGGACACGGCGTCGATATCGATGAGAAGCTCGCTGCAAAATACCCGTACCGCGCAGCCGCGTTGCCCGTCAATCGACTCGAGGACGGCAGCATGTGGAATTGGTGAGCGCCGGAACGATCGCCGGCGGACGAAAATTCACTCCCGTGCCGGATGGGTCCCTATACGCCGCCCGATTCGGTGCTACGGTGCGACGTAATCGCCCGACTTTCCGCCGGATTTTTCCAGCAGCCTTACGCTTTCGATGCGCATGCCGCGATCGACCGCCTTGCACATGTCGTAGATAGTGAGCAATCCGATGACCGCGCCGGTCAATGCTTCCATTTCAACACCGGTGCGGTCCAGCGTTTCGGCGGTGACCGAAATCGCGATTGCCGACTCGGCCTCATTCACGTGGAAGTCGACTGTGACCCGGGTCAGCGGCAGCGGATGCGCAAGCGGTATCAATTCGCTGGTACGTTTGGCCGCCTGAATCGCGGCGATTCGGGCTACTCCGAGCACATCCCCCTTGCTCGCAGACCCTTCCCGAACCCGGGCCAATGTCTCCGGCCGCATGGCGATGCTGCCGCCGGCCCGTGCAACACGTTTCGTTACATCCTTGGCTGAGACGTCGACCATATGCGCCTGACCGTCGACATCAAAGTGGGTAAAATGCGAATCTTGCCCCGCCATCGCGCCGCTCCTGAAACTTTGCGCTGTCTGCGGCAATCATAGCACCATGCCTTACCCACTCTTTCCCTCTGCGATTCGTTG
>JADGRP010000184.1 GCA_017880805.1 Burkholderiales bacterium | reverse complement strand
TCAGGTCCGGGCGCGCTGGATGCGCTTGACTTCGGGGATATGCCGCAGCGAAAACAGTACGTGTGCAAGATGCCGGCGATCGCGCACTTGCACGGTGAAGAACATGGCGACCACGTCGTCGCCGTCCGGGCGTTCCATGGACACGTAAGCGATATTGGCGCCGGCGTCGGAAATTTCGGTCGCAAGTTTTGCCAGCAGACCGCGTTCGTCGGCGACTAGAAGCCGTATACCGGCCTCGAATACTCCCTGAACGACGGGCGCCCACTCGACGTCGACAATCTGATCGCTGTCGACCCGGCTTTTTTTCAGCGTCTGGCAGTCGCGCGTATGCACGAGAAGCCCTTGGCCGCGCCGGAACTGGCCAAAAATGATGTCACCCGGAATGGGGCGGCAGCACTTTCCATACTGTATCGCGACGCCTTCGACCCCGCGCAACTGCAACGTGCCCGGCCTCGCCGAAGCCGGGATCGGGTCTTCCCCGGTGCGATTGGACGCGCGAGTCAGCGCCTGCGCGACGACGAATGACAGTCGTTTGCCCAGGCCAATATCGGCCAGGATGTCGAGCCGGCCCTTGGCGCCGTATTCCCGCCCAAGCGCATCCCAGCGCTCCCAGGTGATCGATTCCGGCGGCACCTTCAGCGACGCCAGGGCCTGCTCGAGCATGCGCTCGCCGAGGACGGCCGATTCGCGCTGTTGGAGCGATTTGAGGAAGTGCCGGATGCGCGAGCGCGCCTTGCCGGTGCCGACGAAGTTGAGCCACGACGGGTTCGGCCGCGCCGTTGGCGACGTCATGATCTCTACCTGATCGCCGTTCTTGAGCTCGGTTCGCAGCGGCATCAGCTCGTAGTTGATTCTCGCCGAAGTGCAATGGTGGCCGATGTCGGTGTGGACTGCGTACGCGAAGTCGATCGGGGTGGCGCCCCGCGGGAGCGCCATGATCTTGCCCTTGGGCGTGAAGACGTAAATTTCTTCCGGGAAAAGGTCGCCCTTGATGTGCTCCAGGAATTCCTTGGAATCACCCGACTCGGATTGAATCTCGAGCAGGCTTTGCAGCCAGCGATGCGTCTGTTGCTGCGCCTCGGCGATGTCGAGCTCGCCGCCGGCCTTGTACAGCCAATGCGCGGCGACGCCGGCCTCGGCGATGCGGTGCATGTCCTGGGTGCGAATCTGCGCCTCGAGCGGCGTGCCGAAGGGTCCGAAGAGGGTTGTGTGCAGCGATTGGTACCCGTTGGCCTTGGAGATGGCGATGTAGTCCTTGAACTTGCCCGGGATCGGCTTGTACAGGCTGTGCAGCACACCCAGCGCCGCGTAACACGCTGTAACGTCCTTGACCAGGATTCGCACGCCGTAGATGTCGAACACCTGCGAGAACGAGTAGTGCTTCTCGCGCATTTTCTTGTACACGCTGTATGCGGTTTTTTCCCGGCCGGTCGCGGTGGCGGGTATCGCTGCCAGCTTCAATCCTTCGCGCATCGATTGCAGGATGCGGTCCATCACCTCGCGCCGGTTGCCGCGCGCGGATTTGATGGCTCTCGCCAGGACGCGGTAACGCATCGGGTGCAGGTGCTTGAACGAAAGCTCCTGCAACTCGAGAAAAAGCGCGTTCAGCCCAAGGCGATTGGCGATCGGCGCGTAAATGTCCAGGGTCTCGCGGGCGATCCGCTCGCGATGGGTCGGCCCCATCGCATCGAGGGTTCGCATATTGTGCAGGCGGTCGGCGAGCTTGATCAGGATGACGCGCACGTCCTGCGCCATCGCCAGCAGCATCTTGCGAAAGTTCTCGGCTTGCGCGTCTTCGCTGGATTGGAACTCGATCTGGTCGAGCTTGGAGACGCCGTCCACCATGTCGGCGACGGGCTTGCCGAACGACGACTCGATCTCGGTCTTGGTGACGTTGGTGTCCTCCATGACGTCATGGAGGAGGGCCGCGGCGAGCCCTTGCGCGTCAAGCCGCCACTGCGACAGGATGCTGGCTACCGCCAGCGGATGCGTAATATAAGGTTCGCCGGATTTTCGAAACTGGCCTTGATGCGCGTGTTCGGAAAAGGCGAACGCGCGCTCGACCAGCGCGACGTCAAGAGGCGGCAGGTAGTGGCCAAGATGTCGGGTGAATTCGGCGATTTCCGACATGTTTGGCGATCCCCACGCAAGGGTCTGGGCGCGACTGACCGCTAGAGCGTGCTCTGCGGCTTGAGCAGCATCTCGATGCCGACCTTTCCGGCGGCGATCTCGCGGAGCGCAATCACTGTCGGTTTGTCGCGGTCGCCTTCGACCAGCGGTTGCGATCCGGCGCTGATTTGGCGCGCACGATTGGTTGCAGCGAGCGTGAGCTCGAATCGATTCGGTATCCGGGTCAGACAATCTTCAATCGTGATGCGGGCCATGGTGTTTTCCTACCTCAGTTTGGCAATCAGCGGCTGGTGCCGGACAAGTTGTTGCGCAGTGCGCAGGCGGGTCGCTCGCACTACCGCAGACAAATCGTCCACAGCCGAGGCAAACTCCTGATTAATAATAACATAATTGAACTCAACGCAATGGCGAATTTCCTCGCGCGCGGCATCCAGCCGGCGAGCGATGGTCGCCGCGTCGTCCTGTCCCCGGCGCACCAGCCGTTCTTCCAGAGCTTCGAGCGAGGGCGGAAGGATGAAGATATGCACCGATTCGGGAATCAGCACACGCACTTGTGCCGCGCCTTGCCAATCGATCTCAAGCAACACGTCCTGGCCGGCGCTCACCTGCGTCTTGAGCCACGTCGCGCTGGTCGCATACCAATTGCCGTGCACATGCGCGTGCTCCAGGAATTCGTTGCCGTCCTTGAGTGAGGCAAAGCGATCCGCGGAGACGAAATGGTAGTCGACACCGTGCTGCTCGCCGGGCCGTGGTGGTCGCGTTGTATAGGACACCGACAGATGTATCCGGCGTTCCCGCTCGAGCAACGCCCGCGTCAGGCTGGTCTTGCCGCCGCCCGACGGCGCGGCGATCACGAACAGATTGCCTGCCGGAACGCTCATGCGCGATCGCTCACTCGATCTCTCATTCTATGTTCTGTACCTGCTCGCGCATTTGTTCGATCAGCACCTTGATCTCGAGCGCCGCCTGAGACAGTTCCGCGTCTACGGACTTGGAGCCGAGCGTATTGGCTTCGCGGTTGAGCTCCTGCATCAGAAAGTCGAGTCGTTTGCCGCTGCTTCCACCTTGGGCCAGTACGCGCCTCACCTCGGTGACGTGGGTGGCAAGGCGTGAGACTTCCTCGGCGATGTCGATTTTGGTGGCGAACAGCGCGAGCTCCTGCTTCAGGCGATCGTTGTCCGGATCGAGCCCGGCTTCCTTGAGCCGCGCGCCAAGCTTTTCGACATAGGCTTCGTGAATGACCGGCACCCGCGGCATTACGCGTTCGAGCTGCGACTCGATGCCACGACAGCGCTCTTCGAGCACGAGCTTAAGCTGCGCGCCCTCGCGCGCCCGCGACGCCGCAAGATCGCCGAGTGCCTGCCTGACTAGCGCCAGCGCCTTGTCGGCCAGCGCTTCTGCGCCCAGAGACGGCTCGGTGAGCACGCCTGGCCAACGCAGGATTTCGACAATCGAAAGCGAAGTGCTCTCTGGCGCGTGACGCAGCACTTCGTTGGCCGCGTCGCGGAGCTGGATCAATCGTTCGACATTGACGGCAAGTTCGGTCGTGCCAGGCGCGGAACGATTCAACGCGACCCTGCAGTCGACCTTCCCACGCTTCAACTGAACGGCGAGTACATCTCGAACGGCAGATTCGATTGAACGCAGCTCATCAGGCAAGCGGACCTGAAGGTCGAGATAGCGATGGTTGACCGAGCGCAACTCCACGGTCAGCGAACAGCCGGGCAGCTCGGCGGCGACTGCCGCAAAGCCGGTCATGCTCAAAATCATCGGGTGGTCGTTTCCGGCGTTGGAATTGTCTGACCCGGCGCACGTGTTGAGCACGTGTCGTACACGTAAGCCCAATGAAATCTTTACTTTATCGCCGGGGTTGCCGAGAATGTAGAGCTTATCCAATTCACACGCAAGTCTAAAGCGGCTCCGCCGCCGGCCCATGGGCGTCACCAATCAGGCACTTCCCACCGGT
>JADGRP010000183.1 GCA_017880805.1 Burkholderiales bacterium | reverse complement strand
GCAGCGCGTAGAGGCTGAGCGCGATGAATGCCGGCACCGCGCCGATGCGCCCGGTCAGCGGGATCAGGACCGCGAGCAGCGCCAGCGAGGGAATGGTTTGGACCACGCCGGTCGCGCCGAGTATCACCGCTTCGGTCTCGGGGCGCTTGGCGGCGAGGATGCCGAGCGGAATACCGATCACGATGCTCGCCGCAAGGGACAGGAATACCAGCGTCAGATGCTCGAACGTCAGGCGGCCAAAATCGGGGCCGAGAATTTTGTGCCACAAATCGTTTGCCGGGCTCGCGGTCGCGCGTGCCGATGCAGCTTGCGCCGCCGAGGCAACCGGGCCAGGATGATGCGCCAGGAAATCCGCGGCCACTGTTGCAAAATCCTCGTTGTCGATCTCGGCGGCGGCGTTCATGCGCCGCATCGCGGCGTCGTCGATCGTGTTTTCCAGGCGCTTCAGCGCTTCCCATGTCTTCGGCAGGCGCTGCGGTAGATCCGCGCGGTAGAGCAGCATCGCATCGTAGCGCGGAAAATACTGGCGGTCGTCGGCGAGCACGGTCAAGCCGTACTTGTCGATCTTGGCGTCGGTCGAGTAGATGTCGATTGCATCGACCTGGCGCTCGGCGATGGCTTCGTAAGCGAGGCCGTGATCGAGGCCGCGCGGCGTCGCGAACGGTAAGTCGTACGCGAGTTTCAATCCTGGCCAACCGTCGGCGCGGCCGATGAACTCCTGCGACAGTCCGAGCCGCAACTCGGGATGCGCTTTCAAGTCCGACAAGCGTGCGATGCCTTTGGCGCGCGCGTCGTCGCCGCGCATCGCCAGCGCGTAGGTGTTGTTGAAGCCCAGCGGCACGGCGACGGCAAGTCCCATCGACGCGAGCTTGGCGTTGAGCTCCGGCAGCGGCGGCACGGAGTCGAGCTTGAGAATCTCCCGCGCGATCGTCCCGGTGTACTCGGGGTAGACGTCGATGCTGCCGGTCGTGAGCGCGTTGAGCACGATCGCGGTGTTGCCGAGCCCCTGTCTGTGTGCGGCCACCGTCTCGCCGGCCGCCTGCGCCGACTGCTTGATGATCTCGCCGAGGATGTACGATTCGGTGAAGCGCTTCGAGCCGACGTTAAGCGCCGGCGCGGCCGTTGCCGTGACGCCGAATGCACAAGCGGCCACCAGTCCCACGGCGCTCCGCAACGGGGGCAGAAAGATTCTCATCGGGTAGCAATCTCGCGGGATAGGTTACGCGAAACCGCGGACCAACGGCAGGCGTAAACTACCGCCGGCCGTTCAGCCGGGAACGCGGTCTCGCCCGGCGCCATCCAATGTGGGAACGATCAAGAAAACAGCGATGACCATTCAATCGACTCCGTCAGCCCCCGCGCAGAAACCCGCCTCCGCAGTCGACGATGCCGAGCTCGTAGGGCGCGTCGCGCGGCACGATCAGGCTGCGTTCGAAATTCTGATGCGGCGTCACAACGGCAAGCTGTTCCGTGTCGCACGGGCCATTCTCAAGGATGACGCCGAAGCGGAAGATGCGCTTCAGGAGGCCTACCTCGACGCCTATCACCACATCGACGGCTTCCGTGGTGAGGCACGGCTGACGACATGGCTTACCCGCATCGTTATCAATCAAGCGCTCATGCGCTTGCGCAAGCACAAGCGGGACCGCATTGTCGTGCCATTTGAGGGTGGACGCGATACCGAACCAGACCGATCGGAGGCCGACGTGGCCGATGAACATAGCGAATCTCCACCGGCCGCCACGCTGCGCGCGGAAATCCGTCGCGCGCTCGAGTGCAGAATCGACGAGCTGCCGACGGCATTTCGTACGGTATTCGTCATGCGCGAGGTTGAGGACATGACAGTGGAAGAGACCGCTGAATGCCTGTCGATTCCCGCCGCGACTGTGCGCACGCGCCTGTTCCGGGCCCGCGCACTGCTGCGCGAGGCGTTGGCGCGCGACATGGATATGGCGACGGTCGACGTGTTCAGCTTCGCCGGCGAGCGCTGCGATCGTATCGTGGCCGGGGTGCTGGCGAGGTCGCGGGCTTCGGCGCTTGGTTCGCCCGTCGCCGCGCCGTCCACGCCGCCGTGATGGCCCGACCCGGTCCTCGCGGGAACGCCGGGACCCACATCCGCATCCAATCGTCATCCGTTGGTCCGGAGTCCTCGTATCCTATGAGGCCCCCGCTGACGGCGGGATGAGAGCATTCGCCGCTCGCCCGTTTTTCGCCAAGCGACAAGGCGTCGATCCATCACTGAGGAGTTACATAATGAGAGTTCCAGCCATTGTCATTGCCAGTACGCTGTTGTTCGCGGTCGCAGGTGCGTCCGCGCAAGGCATCAACGACGCGCAGATCGCGTCGATCGTCGTCACCGCCAACCAGGTCGATATCGATGCTGGCAAGCTCGCGCAATCGACATCCAAGAACGCCAAAGTCAAAGCGTTTGCGAAACGCATGATCACCGACCACACCGGCGTGAACAAATCGGCGGTCGCTCTCGTGACCAAGCTCAAGGTCACTCCGGAGGACAACCCGACCAGCCAAAGCCTCAAGTCCGGAGGCGAGTCGAACCTTGCCAATCTGAAGACGCTGAACGGTGCCGCGTTCGACAAGGCGTATGTCGACCACGAAGTCGCGTATCACGAACAAGTAATCGACGCCGTCGACAAGACGCTGATCCCCGGCGCCAAGAACGAAGAACTGAAGGCGCTGCTGGTCAAGGTCCGGCCGGCATTTGTCGCGCATCTCGAGCACGCCAAGATGATTCAGTCATCGATGGGTGGCTCAATGGGCAAGAAGAGCTGATTCGAGAGTAACGGTGAACACGGTCTCGTATCGCACCGTTGTATTTTTCGCCGCCGCGCTGACGCTGCTCTGCTGGAGCATGGGCTTGGCCGCGGCGGCGGATGCACCTAAGGCCGCGACCCACACGGTTGCAATCGACGGCACCAGTTTTCAGCCCGCGGCCCTCACCGTTAAAGTCGGCGACTCGGTCGTGTGGGTCAACAAGGATCCGTTTCCGCACACGGTGACCTCGGCCGGCGGCGGGTTTGATTCGCACGAAATCGCGCCCGGGAAATCCTGGAAATACACGGCCACGAAGAAGGGTGAGTTTCCTTACGTCTGCATCTTCCATCCGCCGATGAAGGCGACGCTGCGCGTCGAGTAGCTTCGACAGGCTTTACGTCGTCGCGGGGCTTTCTCCGCCCGAGTCAGCAGGGCGCGCACAGGTGCGCGCTGGCTTGCGTGCGCACTATGGTTTACCCTCGCGGCTTCGGCGCTTCCCACGGCGGCCCGCCATGAGCGGACCCATAAACCCATACCCGCACCTTCTCGCGCCACTGCCGCTCGGTTTTACGACGCTTAAGAACCGCGTCCTCATGGGCTCGATGCATACGGGTCTGGAGGAGGCGCCTGATGGATTCAACAAGCTCGCGGCATACTATGCGGCGCGGGCGAAAGGCGGCGCCGGCCTGATCGTCACCGGCGGCATCGCGCCCAACTTCGCCGGCCGGGCCGAGCCACGAGCTTCGCAGCTATCGTTTCCGTGGCAGGTGGCCAAGCACCGCACCATCACCGACACGGTGCACGCGGCCGGCGGCAAGATCGCGATGCAGATTCTGCACGCCGGTCGCTATGCGTATCACCCGCTGTCCGTCGCACCGTCGTCGCTCAAGTCGCCGATCACGCCTTTTCGTCCGCGCGCGCTCACCCGGTGGGGCGTGCGCAGAACGATCGCCGCCTACGCCCGCTGTGCGACTCTCGCGCAACGGGCCGGCTACGACGGAGTCGAGATCATGGGCTCCGAGGGCTACCTCATCAACCAGTTCATCGCGCCGCAAACCAACCATCGCGACGATGAGTGGGGCGGCTCGTTTTTGAATCGCATTCGCTTTCCGGTCGCGATCGTGCGCCGCACGCGCGAGGCGGTGGGTCCCCACTTCATCATCATCTACCGGCTATCGATGCTGGATCTGGTCGAGGGCGGCAGCACCTGGGACGAGGTCGTCGCGCTCGCGCAGGCGATTGAGGCCGCGGGCGCGACGATCATCAATACCGGCATCGGCTGGCATGAGGCGCGGATCCCGACCATTGCCACCATGGTTCCGCGCGCCGCGTTTGCGTGGGTGACGCGGCGCATGAAAAGCAACGTAAAGATTCCGCTGATCACCACCAACCGCATCAACGATCCCGCGACTGCCGAGACGCTGATTGCGCGCGGCGACGCCGACATGGTTTCGATGGCGCGGCCCTTCCTCGCCGATCCGGAGTTCGTGAACAAGGCGGCGCAGAATCGCGCCGCCGAAATCAACACTTGCATTGGCTGCAACCAGGCCTGCCTCGATCAGATCTTCGAGCGCGTGACCGCGACATGCCTGGTCAACCCGTTTGCGTGCCGCGAGACCGAGCTGAAGATCGTGCCGGCGGTCCAGCGGAGAAAGGTCGCCGTGGTCGGCGCGGGCCCGGCGGGGATGGCGTGCGCCGTGACGGCCGCCGAGTGCGGACACGACGTGACGCTGTTCGACGCGGCCGCCGAGATCGGAGGACAGTTCAACCTTGCGCGGCGCATTCCCGGCAAGGAAGAGTTCGCCGAGACGCTTCGCTATTATCGTACGCGGCTCGAGAAGCTCGGCGCGAGGGTGGAGTTGAATCGACGCGTCGGCGTGGAGGACTTAGCCGCGTTCGACGATGTGATTCTGGCGACCGGCATCGTGCCGCGCATTCCGGCGATTCCCGGCATCGATCATCCCAAGGTCGCGAGCTACGTCGAAATTGTCGAAGGACACAAGCGCGCGGGCAAGCGGGTGGCGATCGTCGGCGCGGGCGGCATCGGTTTCGACGTCGCCGAGTTGCTCAGCGAAGATCATCCGGCTGACGGTCATGCGAGCGACGGACGCCGCGATGACCCGGCGATCGCGGCCTTCTGCGCCGCGTGGGGCATCGATGCCGAGCTCGCGCAGCGTGGAGGCCTGAAAACCGCGCACGAAAATCCGCCGCCGCGGCAGTTGTGGCTTTTGCAGCGCAAGACCGAGAAGGTCGGCGCGGGGTTGGCCAAAACCACGGGCTGGATACGCCGCACTCTGCTCAAGCGCCGGGGCGTCGCGATGCTGGCCGGCGTCGAGTACGAGGGCATCGACGACGCGGGCTTGCACATCAAGGTCGACGGCAAGCCGCAATTGCTCGAGGTCGATACGATCGTGATCTGCGCCGGGCAGGAGCCACGCCGAGAATTGGTGGCGGGCCTCGAAGCGGCGGGCATTCTGCCAAAGTTGATCGGCGGCGCGGATGTCGCGCTCGAGCTCGACGCCAAACGCGCGATCGATCAGGGCACGAGAGTTGCGTTGGCGTTGTAGGTGCGAATGATTGAGCGTTGGGAAAGTGCGTGACGTCGCAATCGTTAAGTTGGAAGTGGCCACCCACTTCCGTAAAGCTGGGTAATTTGTGCGCGAGCGGCGTTAAGGCGACGTCGAATACGCGGCGACGAGATCGAGGCCGTCGAGTTGCGCCAGCGCCCCTTCTCCCTCTACAACCGCGTAAGCGACGATGGACAGCAATAGAGCGATCCACAGTCCAGTCATCGCATAATCCAGCAAGAGCCAATAACGCTTGTGCCCGCTGGTCTCCGCGGCGTCGGTCGTGGATTTTCGCTCGCTTGCATCGCGCGCCGGAAGCCGCATTGCCTCAAGTCCGTGCTTTTCGCGTGCGCGACGCCATCCGCCACGACCGCCCAGCTTGAGCGAGGCAAGCAGCGACACTGCTCCGGCGATACGCACGGAGTTCTCGACTTTATCGGCGCGTATGCGATGCTCCAAGCGACATCAACGCTCATTCGTTCGCAAACGGCATGCCAAGGAGGGATAGCTGCAAGACTACGATTTGGATCAATGAGTTAACAAAATTCCAGCCGAAGTCGGCTCCGGCGCCTTGCACCGTTGCAATGCAGCAATCAATGTTTCTGCACCAATCCTGCACGAGCGCGTGCGATCTTCGCGGTACCGGAAATGAAATGGAAGACTGTTTTTCTTCGACGCTCCATCCGCTTACAAAGGTCATCGACGAATACGATGAGGTCCATCGGCATTGCCGATTGGACTTCCATCGCACCATTGTCCATTGTGATTTGGTGCGGCGCAACAATGTAACCTAAAGCCGTTACTCTTAGCGTCGAGGACGGTCACCCACCGGCTCGACGCAAACCTCACCACGCGTTTTGCGTGGAACGTCGAGTGCGCCGAAACACAGAAAGTCTCGGCCATTCGAGCGTCGCTCAATCGACGCAAGCATCGTCGACGGGCCACAAGCCGCGTTGACCGCCAACTATGAAGAAAATTACTGCTGAGAATCATGTCCAACCGGTCGTCGTGCCGCAAAAGGTAAAGAAGCCGATCGGGCTTGCGCTGCAGGGTGGAGGCTCGTGGGGTGCTTATACCTGGGGCGTACTCGACGTGCTGCTCGCCAGCCGCAACATCTCCGTCGCGCAGTTGAGCGGCACCAGCGCCGGGGCGATCAACGCTGCGATCGTGGCCAGCGCGTTGGCCAGGGGCTCCGCGACAGAGGCACGAAAATCATTGCGCGCGTTCTGGTTACGGGTCGCGGATCCGGCGCTGGCCGATCTCGCGCGCAAGATTTGGGGCCCGGCGGAGCGCAGCCTGCGCCAGTCATTCGGCGCGTGGCTCTTGTCGAGCGGTGCGGTGACGCCTTACAACTCCAATCCACTTGGTCTGAATCCGCTGCGCGCTGCGATCGAGGCACACGTCGATATCGACGCGATCCGCAGCAAGTCCTCCCCCGCGCTGTTCGTCACGGTCACCAACGTCAAAACCGGCCTGCCGCGCGTCATTTCCAACGATGCGATGTCGATCGACGCGCTGCTCGCGTCGGCGTGCGTTCCGGAGCTGTTCCAGGCAGTCGAGCTCGACGGAGAGCACTACTGGGATGGTGGCTATTGCGGCAACCCGACACTCTGGCCGATGATACACAGCGGGCTCGCGAACGACCTGATCGTCGTCCAATTGGCGCCCGAGTTTTCCGCGGTGCCGACGGACGGGCAGGGGATACGGCGCCGCGTCGGCGAAATCATATTCAATTCGAGCCTTGTCGCCGAAATGCAGGCGATCACCGCAATGCGCGCGCTCGCGGAACGAAACGCCGATTCGTCGCACCTGCTTGCCGTTCGCATGCACCGCATCGGACCGCCGCGCGACGAACTCCACGAGCGAGGATCGTCGACGGAGCGTTCGCGCGCCTGGCTGCAGCTGCTCCAGGACGAAGGGCAACTCGCCGGTAAACGCTTCCTGTCCGCACATGGCGCCGACGTCGGCGTGCGTGAGACGCTGGACGTCGCCAAGGCCTTTTCCGACGGTAACAAGCCCAAGATGCGAGTGGCCGTGAAAGAGGAATCGTACGACGTCGACGAGGGCCTGCAATCGGCGAACGCTTAGTTGCGTTTCTGCTCCCATGCCGACAGATCGGGCCGCCGCAAGTGCCAGTCGGTGCTCCTTTGGTATGCGCGTCCGAGACGGACCAACGCCGGTTCGGTGAATGGCGCGCCGATCAGTTGCACCGCGACCGGCAAGCCATCGCTGGTCAATCCTGCCGGCAGCGACAGCGCGCATGCGCCCAGATAGTTGGCGACCCGCGTGAATGTCGCCAGCGGTGTCGCGGCTTCGTCGACCTGATCGAGCGGCGTCGCGCTGATGGGTAGTGTCGGCGTGAGCAGGGCATCGCGTCCGCGCATCCACTGCGAGAATATCGCCGCCGCTCGCTTGCGCTCTGCAAGTTCTTCGGCATGGGCAGGGGCACTGATGGATTTACCTGCCAGCGTGCGCTTGCGCACCCACGGATCGATGTCGAGCTCAGGGTCTTCGATATAAGCGCGGTGCGTGGCCCACGCTTCGGCAGCGATGATGCGGCCGTTGCGCACCATCATGTCCTCAAAATCGAATGGTGCGCGCGCTTCCTCGACAATGGCGCCGCGCTCGCGCAGCGCCGCGACCGCATCGTCGAACGCGCGCACCACCGCGGGCTCGGTCGTCGACGGGAAGTCCGCGGCCGCGAGTGCGGTGATGCGCATCCCGCGAATGTCGGGATCGCTGTCGAGCGCCGCGGCGAAATCGACCCGCGGCGCCGCGAGCGTCGAAGTATCGCGCGCATCGGGCCCGGCCATCGCGGCAGTCAAGAGCGCGGCATCCTCTACGTTATGCGTCAGCGGTCCGAGCGAATCGAGGGTCAGCGCCAGCGGCACTACGCCGGCGAGGCTGATGAGCCCGTACGTGGGTTTAAGTCCCGTGAGACCACAGAGCGCTGCCGGAATGCGGATCGATCCTCCCGTGTCGGAGCCGATGGCAGCGGGCGCGAGGCCCGCCGCCACCGCGACCGCGGAGCCGCTGCTCGAGCCGCCCGCGACGCGATGCACGCGCGTGTCCCACGGGTTCCACGGCGCGCCCATCGGCTGGTTGCGGCCCCAGCCACCGAACGCGAACTCGACCATGTGCGTCTTGCCAAGCGGAATCATGCCGGCGGCGAGCAGCCGCTCGACCGCCGTTGCGGTTTCCGTCGCGATGCGTCCCCGCCACGATTTCGAGCCGGCGGTCGTCGCACGGCCCTCGATGTGCAGCAGGTCCTTGAGTGCGATTGGCAGTCCGTGCAGCGGACCGCGTGCGAGACCCGCTTTACGCTGGAGATCCGCTGCCTTCGCGCCGGCAATCGCGTCGTCGCGATAGACCTCGACGTACGCATGCAGCCGTCCGTCGAGCGCGTCGGTACGCGCGAGGCAGGCTTCGACGATCTCGCGCGACGAGGTCGCGCCGGCCGCGAGGCGTTGTGACAGCACGTTGAGAGGGGTGCGCGGCAGG
>JADGRP010000182.1 GCA_017880805.1 Burkholderiales bacterium | reverse complement strand
TCGGTGGCGAACTCGTTGCCGAAGCCTGACTGGTAGCTCAACGCCGCGTGCTGCTCCGCGATAGGCGCCGCCTCGCTTTGCCACCCGGTGGTAGTGGTTTTCATCCCGCTCTCATTTGATGTCAGCTGAGTATGTCACCTGAGGATCTCACTTGATGCCAACCTCGTGGTCCCGTCGCCGTTCGCTTCCGGTGCCATGTCCTGCCGCGCCGCTCGCATGGCCTCGCGCAAGACCGCAAGATCGCCCACGTGGTTGGCGAGCAGCAGGATCAGCTTTGCG
Organism: Burkholderiales bacterium; assembly: GCA_017880805.1. Taxonomy (GTDB): domain Bacteria; phylum Pseudomonadota; class Gammaproteobacteria; order Burkholderiales; family Casimicrobiaceae; genus PALSA-1003. The sequence goes on along the minus strand of JADGRP010000182.1, from coordinate 38,204 downwards.
TTGACCAGCGCGCTCTGCTTCTCCGACAGATCGCGGTGCATGTCGACCAGCTCCTGATAGAAGTCGTCCGGCGCCGGAATATTCGGCTGCGTGTTTAGTGAACTCACGACCGTACCGGAGGGCAAATGCGGCGTCACGCTGCCTCCCTCGCCGCGACATAGCCCAAGCCCGTCGCGCACGCGATCGCCTTGCGCACCGATTGCAAATCGAAGCTGCGCCAGCGGGCGCACAGGTGCTGGTCCGGCCGGAACAGATAGCACGTTCCCGGTTGGCCATCATAACGCGCTGCGACCAGGCGCTCCCTGTCTTCGATCCAGGATCCCCCGGCCTCGGGTCTGCCGCCGACCCGCACCACATTGCACGGAATGGCATCGTTGGCCAACGCCTCGGTCGCGGCCGCCGGCGGTGAAGCGCCGAACACCATTAGCGTAAACCCTCCCTCCAGATACGACAGCAGCCAAACGCCACGCGGCCCTTCGACGGGAGCGTCGACCGCCGGTCCGCCTAGCGCTACGGCGCCCGCAAACGGTTCTGCGTCTCGGGTGTTGAGTGGGGAGGCGTCAAAGGTGGTCGGCAGCGACAAGCGGCCGCTATTGACGAGGCGACGTGCGAACGCGTAATGCTTGGCGAGCAGCAGCGCCGCGTCGCGGAACGCCCTGCTCGCCTCGCTCTTGGGCGTTATGAAGTCGGTGCTTCGCGTCGAGTGCCGGATGTTCTCGTCGGCCGCGAACGCGCGCTCGGTGTCGTAACTGTCCAGAAGCGATTCCGGCGCGAGTCCTGCCATCACCAGCTCCAGCTTCCAGATCAGATTGTCGACATCCTGAATGCCGCTGTTCGCGCCCCGCGCGCCGAACGGAGACACCAGGTGCGCGGCGTCGCCCACGAACAACGCGCGACCATGGCGAAACGAGCGCATGCGCCGGCACTGGAAGGTGTAAACGCTCGCCCATTCGATTTCGAATTCTGCCTTCTCTCCGAGCATCGCGCGCAGGCGCGGCATGATCTTCTCGGGCTTCTTTTCCTCGTCGGGATCCGCATCGGGGCCGAGTTGAAAATCGATGCGCCAGACATTGTCCGCCTGCCGGTGCAGCAGCGCCGATTGGTTGCGGTGAAAAGGAGGATCGAACCAGAACCACCGTTCACTCGGAAAATCCGAGTGCATGAGCACGTCAGCAATCAGAAAGCGATCACGGAATGCCAGCCCCTCGCATTCGAGGCCGAGCATGCCCCGGACCGGGCTTCGCGCGCCGTCGGCGACGATCAGCCAATCGGTGTGGACGGTATATTCCCCCTCGGGCGCAGCGACGCGGATGGCGACACGATCGCGCTCAGGCGTCACTCCGACGACCTTGTTTTGCCAGCGCACCTCGGCCTGGGGCAGCGAGGCACATTGCTCGACCAGAAATTGCTCCACCCAGTACTGTTGGAGATTGATGAACGCCGGGCGACGGTGGCCGGCTTCCGGCAGCAGGTCGAATTGGTAGATCTGCTCGTCCCTGAAAAAGACCCTGCCCACGTTCCATTCGACGCCCTTGTCGACGATGCGATCCCCGCATCCAAGGCGGTCGAGAATTTCCAGCGTCCGCTTGGCCCAGCAGATGGCGCGCGAACCGATGCTGACGGTATTGTCTTCATCGAGCACCAGCACATCGATTCCGCGCTGCGCGAGATCGATTGCGGCGCAAAGACCGACCGGACCGGCGCCGACGACGACCACGGGCCAGTGATGCGGCGTGCCGCTCAACTCGGCCGGCACGGCACAGGAATAGATCGGATTGGCGTAGGTCTTCACTTGGAATGCGCGCTAATTCGTGGAAGCGAGTCCATACCTCCACCGCCCCACTAGCCTTCCAGGGACTCCCACATCGCCTTGTCGCGCTCCGCGGTCCAGATGCGCGGATCGCGATATTGTGTCGCTTCGTCGTACGCCCGCGTCACGTCGAACGGAAGGCAGTGGTCGAAAATGACCCAATTTCCGAACTTCGGCTTGAGCATCGCATACGTTTCCTTGTAGACGGTGCGCAGATCGTTTCCGGCGGCAGCGCTACGCTTCACGGCGCTGAACATTTCACTGACGAATGAGCGTGTGCCCTCGAGACCCGCCTTGACCTGGACGGGATTCATCAACGAGGAGCCTCGCCCGGGCACGAGCTTCAAAGGCTCGAGATCCGCGATTGCGTCCAGCGTCGCGGGCCAATCGGTCAGATACGCGTCGCCGGTGTAGGGCGTCGCGCCGTATTCCACAAGATCGCCGGAGAACAGGATCCTTTCCTGCGGCAGCCAGACGACGGTGTCGCCCTTGGTGTGGCCGCGGCCGAGCTGCATGATCTCGACCCGAAGCTTGCCGAGCCAGAGCGTCATGTGCTGCTCGAATATCAGCGTCGGCCAGGTCAGCCCGGGAACCGACTCGACCGCGCGAAAGAGCCGTGGAAAGCGCTCGATCTCGCTTTTCATGTCGGCCTCGCCGCGCTCGACGATCAGGTCGTAGGTGTCGCGGCTGGCGATGATGTGCTCGGGTTTGTACCCGGATGCGCCGAGAACGCGCACCGCGTGGTAGTGCGAGAGCACGACGTACTTGATCGGCTTGCTCGTCACCTCGCGGATGCGGCGGACGACGTCCTGCGCCATGACCGGCGTCGCCTGCGTGTCGATCACCATCACCGCGTCATCGCCGACGATAATGCCGGTGTTCGGGTCGCCCTCTGCGGTGTACGCATACGCATGATCGGACAGCTTGTCGAAGCTGATCGTCTTTTCCTCGAGGTCGGCTTGCGAAGCGAATTTCTTGTCACTCATCGATGCGCTCCGGTGTTGGGCTGGCGTGTGCCGATCGTCGTGCAGGCGCGGCCGATTTCGTACTGTACGGCGCGCATGGCTTGGCGCCATGTGCGCTGATAGGCCGCTTGCACAGTAGCAATCAAAATCGTGACCGTCAAACGACCGTTGACGCGCTATGCATGGTTCCGTTCATCAGCCGGGATAGAGGCCCCGCATTCTGGCCTGCAGGCGCGAAAGGCCAAGCAACGCATCCAGCTGCGGCGTTCGCTCGCCGACCTTCTGCCCGATTTCGCGCACCGCGGACAGCAGCACGTCGATCTCGACCGGCTTGCCGGCTTCGACGTCCTGCAGCATCGAGGTCTTGAATGCTCCCAGTTTTCGCGTGATGGCGTTGCGATCCTGCCCGCTTTGCTCGATTGGACAGCCGATTCTCGCGCCGATTGCCGCCGCCTCTCGCATCACCTCGAGACAAAAACCATTGACGAGGGGATCGTCGAGTACCCGGTCGACCGTTGCGCCGGTGAGCGCCGAGACCGGATTCATGGTCATGTTGCCCCACAATTTGTACCAGACGTCGCGTTGGATGCAGGCGGAGACCTCCACGTCGAAGCCAGCGTGGGAGAGCGTCTGCGCCACCGCACGCACCCGCGGCGAGTCGCCACCGCGCGGCTCGCCGATGATCAGGCGATTGCCGACGTTGTGCCGCGTGAGCCCGGGTTCCAGGCTCGCACACGCCGCATGAACGACGCAGCCGACGACGTGGCGAGCGGGAATGCCCGCGGCAATCGATCCATCGGGATCGATCGACGCGATCTGCGTGCCTGCGTACTCGCCGCCAAACTCGTGAAAGAACCACCACGGGACGCCGTTCATCGCGCTCATCACCACCGTATCGCGATCGAGCAAAGGCGAAATCGCCGCCGCGATGCTGGCGAGCGCCGGCCCCTTCACGGCGACCACGACCAGATCCTGCGGCCCGAGCTCGCTCGGCTGTTCGGCGACGCGTGCCGGCACGGCGACCAAGGTGCCGCCCGTCTGCAAGCGCCAGCCGTGTGCGCGCAGCGCTGCGGCGGTCGCGCCGCGGGCGATGGCCGCGACCTCACAGCCGCTTTGCGCCAGTCGCGTGCCGAGAAAACCGCCGATGGCGCCGGCGCCGAAAATCGTGACCTTCATGAATTAGCCGTGACGCGACCCGGGCGCATAGGGAACCGACGAGGCGCCGACGATCGTGTTGCTCAAACGCCCGATGCCATCGATTTCGGTCACCACCTCGTCGCCATCCTGAACGCCGACCAGGCCATCGGGGGTTCCGGTAAGGATCACGTCGCCGGCAAAGAGCGTCATGAACGCGCTGAGATAGGCGATCAGAAAGCGGATGTCGAAGACCATGTCCCGGGTGCTGCCCTGCTGCGTGATCCCGCCGTTGATCAGCGTTCGCAGGCGCAGATTCATCGGGTCGCGGACATCAGCCGCGTCGACCAGCCAGGGCCCCAGCGGCGTGCAGGCGTCTCGGCCGGCAGCGCGGAGATTGGGCGGATAGTTGTTTTCGAGATAGTCGCGAACCAAGTAATCGTTGGCCACCGTATATCCCTGCACGTACTCGTAAGCGTCGGTTCGAGTGACCCGCCGCGCGGTCTTGCCGATGACCACCGCGAGCTCACATGCGTAGTGCATGTAGGTGGCGTCCGCAGGGCGGCGCGTCTCGCCGCGATGTCCGACCAGAGTGCCGGGTCCTTTGACAAAAACCAGCGGCTCATCCGGCGCCTTGAACGCGAGCTCCTTGGAATAGTCGGTGTAGTTCATCTCCACGGCAAAAATCGTACGTGGCCGCGTGGTCGTCGGCAGCGGCGGCAGCCATACCACTGCGGATTCGTCAATCAGGCGTCCGTCTGCGAGCCTTAGCCGGCCCTCCTCTTCAACCGCATCGTGCACTGCCCCGAGATACGCGACGCGGGCGCGCTTCACCGCGACCCGCCCGTCATGAGCTCACGTTCGGCGACGACGCGATTCTCGAGCGCTCCAATGCGGTCGAACTCGATGCGCACTCGATCGCCGGCGGCGATTCTCGGAGCGTTCTCGGGCACGCCCGTATGCAGAATGTCGCCCGCCGACAGGGTGACGAATTCGGTCACGTCGGCGATCAGCGTCGCCACCGAACGGATCATGTTCGCGGTGGTGTTCTCCGTCCGGAGCACGCCGTTGACCAGCACGCGTAGCGTCAGCCTGTCCGGCGACGGTACCGATTGCTTCGGCATGACCCAGGGGCCGATGGCGCAAAAGCCGTCGCGACAGCGCTGGCGCGTCGCCGGACGGTCATAACTCTGGTGCGGCTCGCATACATCGTTGACGATGGTATAGCCGGCGACAAAGTTGAGCGCATCGACGGCAGCCACGCGGCACGCGGTCTTGCCCATCACAATGCCAAGCGCCGCGCCTGCTTCGATGCATTCCACGTCCTCCGGAACCGGTATCGCGTCGCCGTAGGCAATCCATGTATTGGCCGGCTTCACGAAAAGGACAGGCGCCCGAGGCGGGGCAGATGACTCTCCACCGGCGGCGTCAAGGGCGTCGAGAACGCCGCGATAATTCATCAGCACGCCATAAACGGCGCCGCGTGTCGGCATGTCCCACTGAAGTTCATTCATGCCGAGCGTCTTTCCACCGCTGCGTATCGAGCCGGAAAGCGGATCGACCTCGAAGCGTTCTGGCTGCGCCATGAACCGAGTTCTTGCCATCACTACCGGCACCAGAGGCTCCTAAGGTTTTTCAACTGCCGTGCCGACACACGCGCCAGCGGACAGGTCACGGTCTATTGCCCGGTGAATCGCTCGGCGGTTAGTTTATATGTTGTAACGGTGCGAGTGCGCATCTGAACCACGCAGAGTGGCCTGTTCGACGCATGGATGCGCACCACCTGCTCGCGCGGCACGGCGAACATGCCAAACGGATAGTGATCACGAAGATCGGTCTTGATCGTGAACGGAAACCTGGCCAGATCGCCGAGCGTTCGAAGATCGTCCGGTCGAACGCCCGCGGCGTCGAAGCCGGCGCGGCAATGCGCGACGTTGTCGTAGGCGTGCCGCAGCGTCCACTTCAAACGCTGCAACTGCAACGCCTCCACCTCGTCGCGGCTTGCGGTCTCGATGGCCTCGAGTTCGCCAGGCGCTGGTTTCTTGACTGGCATACCGGCCCTCTACGGTGCAGCCTCGGCAATGACATGACCCTTGATTCGGTGCGACTTGCCGCGAAAAAGCGCAACCGTCTCGCCACGCTGATTCCTGACCTCGATATCGTAGATGCCGGTGCGGCCGCTTAAGGATCGTTCCTCGCCGATCGCCGTCAGCACGTCGTCCTCACGTGCCGGCGCAATAAAGTCGATGCTGCAGCCGGAAGCCACCGTGGTCATGTTGGCGCTGTTACAGGCGAACGCGAATGCGCTGTCGGCCAGCGTGAAGATGAATCCGCCGTGGCATGTGGCGTGACCGTTGAGCATGTCGGCACGAACCTTCATCGTCAATTCGGCCCGTCCCGGTCCAACCTTGGCGATGTGCACGCCCATCGCCTGCGACGCCCGATCGCGAGCGAACATTTCCGCGGCGACACGTTCGGCGAGCGACTGCGCTTCGGCGGACGTGAGAGGCGCGGCGGACGCGTGTGAAATGTCAGGTTTGGTCATCTAATGAGGACTAGCGAAATGAGCTCCAGCTTCCACAAGTTGCGTCGTGCCCGCGAAGGCGGGGACCCATCTTGAACTTCAAAAGCAATGGATTCCCGCTTTCGCGGGAATGACGATTCCAGGGATCCAGGTGTCAACCACACTTGTAATGGTCATTGAGTGCCCGTGAAGCGAGGTTGCCGTTTGGCTGCGAACGCACTTACACCCTCACGATAATCCAGGCTTTTGCCAAGCACGCGCTGCACGTCGCGTTCCAGATCGAGCTGCGCCTCGAGCGTATTGTCGCCGGCGGCATAAATCGCCTGCTTGGTCGCCGCGAGCCCGCGCGTCGCGGCCGTGGACAGGTGTTGCACGAGCGCGTCGACGGTGGCAGGAAATTCGGCATCGTCGACACATTTCCAGATCAGCCCCCACGCCGCGGCCTGCTCGGCGGAGAGCTTGTCGCCAAGCATGGCCATTCCCATTGCCCGAGCAGAGCCGACCAGGCGCGGGAGGAAATACGTGCCGCCGGAATCGGGGATCAGTCCTATTCTCGAAAATGCCTGGATAAAGCTCGCCGACTTCGCTGCAATCACGATGTCGCAGGCCAAGGCGATGTTCGCGCCGGCACCGGCGGCGACGCCATTGACCGCGCACACGACCGGCAGCGGGAGCGCCCGCAGGCTCAACACCAGCGGTTTGTAGTTGCGCTCGATTGACGCGCCCAGATCGACCGGCTCCGAGCCGGGCGCGACTGCGCGGTCGCCCAGATCCTGCCCGGCGCAAAAGCCGCGTCCCGCCCCAGTCAACAAGAGCACGCGAATATCGGCGCTCGCCTTGGCGCGCGACAAGGCATCCCGGACCTCGGCATGCATGGCGTCGTTGAAACTGTTCAATCGATCCGGCCGATTGAGGGTCAGTCGCGCGACGCCGCCATCGGTGGCGTACAGGATGTGCTGATAAGTCATGCGCTCACATGCATGCGGTGCTGCACCACGCGAAAACGGTTGGCGACAAATGCTGCGTCGGTCAACGACGCGTTCGCCGCCGGGTTGGCGCCAGTACCGTGAAAGTCGGAAAACGCCGCCGACTGATTGACGAATACGGCGCCGGTCAGGTTGATCGACAGCGCAACCCCGGCATCCTCGGCCACCGCGATCGCATCGGCTATCACCTTCGGATCGGTCGAGTACACCGCGAGCGTCAACGCACCGTGTTCCTTTGCCGCTCGCCGCGCGATGTCCAGGCTCTGCGCTGTGCCGTCGGTAGCGATGACAAAGCCGATGGGTCCAAACCATTCCTTGAGATATTTTGCGTCGTCCTTCGCTTCCAGCTTCACCAAGAGCGGCGTGCGGATCGTTGCCTGCGGAAACTGCGGATGAGCGAGCGTCTGGCTGTCGAGGACCACGGGCCCAAGTGCGCGCGCCGCGTCGATGCGCCGCGCGACGCCGTCATTGACGACCGCGCCCAGAATCTCCACCGCGCGAGCCGGATCGCCGAGCAGCTTTTGCACGCCCTCGGCCAATGCCTGCGCGACCTGATCGAACGACAGATGACCCTCAGCCGTAGCGATGCCGTCCCGCGGGACGTAGATGTTCTGCGGCGCGGTGCACATCTGCCCGGTGTACAGCGCAAGCGAAAACGCGACGTTGCGCGCGACGCCTTTGAGATCGGCCGCGGAGTCAACGACGATCTGGTTCACGCCGGCTTTTTCGGTGTAGACCTGCGCCTGGCGCGCGTTCTTCTCCAGCCATTCGCCATTGGCGGTGCTGCCGGTGAAGTCGATAAGCTTCACCTCCGGCCGAAGCGAAAGCTTCTGCGCGGTGTCGTCGCCGGCCGCGTGCGCGACCAGCGTCACGATATTCGGATCGAACCCGGCTTCGGCCAGCACCTCGCGCGCAACCTGGACAGTGATCGCCAGCGGCAGGATCGCGTTGGGATGCGGCTTGACGATAACCGCATTGCCGGTGGCAAGGCTCGCGAACATCCCGGGATAGCCGTTCCAGGTCGGAAAGGTGTTGCAGCCGATTACCAGCGCTATGCCCCGCGGCACGATGCGGTAGTGCTTCTCCATCTTCAACGGCTCGTTCTTGCCTTGCGGCTTTTCCCAATACGCTTTTGCCGGAATGCGTCGCAGCTCGTCCCATGCGTACGCGATCGCCTCGAGTCCGCGATCCTGCGCGTGCGGACACCCGGCCTGGAACGACATCACGAATGCCTGGCCGGTCGTATGCATGACCGCATGCGCAAGCTCGAAGCTCCGCTTGTTGATTCGGGTCAGGATTTCCAGCGCTACCCCCACCCACGCTTCGGGACCCGCCTTGCGCCACGCGGGCTCGGCCCTGGCGATGGCCGCGAAAAGTTGATCGAGGTCGACTTTCGGATAGCTGATGCCGAGCGGGATGCCGTAAGGTGACATCTCCGCACCGACCGTGCCCTGACTTCCCGGGAGTTGCATTGGGAACGGCTTGTTCAGCAGCGCGTCGAACGCCGCCTTACCGGCTTCCGCCGCACCTTCGCCGTAAACCTTGGGGCTCGGCGACTCCGGGAATGCACTCCAGTAACCGCGGGCGGCAATCGCTGCGAGCGCCTGATCGAGCAGCGGCTTGTGACGTTCGAACAAAGGATGAGACAAGAGAGAAGCTCCGGTTGCGACAAATAAAAATTAGTTGAAGATTAGCAGCTTGTGGCGGCACCCGGAATCGGCTTGGTGCGGCCTCGGCGCGGTCTCAGTGGGGTCTCAGTGGAGTCTATGCACCCTGATCGAAATCGACCACGACCTTGTCGGTCACCGGGTAGCTCTGACAGCAGAGCACGAACCCGCGCGCCACTTCGTAGTCCTCGAGCGCAAAATTGACGTCCATGTCGACCTCACCCTCGATCAGCTTGGCGCGGCAGGTCGAGCACACTCCGCCCTTGCACGAATAGGGCAGCTCGATGCCCTGCCTCAGCGCCGCGTCGAGAATGTTTTCGTGGGACTTTTCCAGCGTGTATTCGCGGCGGGCGCCGTCGATGATCACCGTCACCGCGCATTCGGATTGACCGGGCGGAAGCGACTCCGGGACCTTGTGCTCGTGCTTCGGGATGCTCGCCGCGAATAGCTCAATCTTGATCTGCGACTTCGCCAATCCGTGCGCCTGCAGCGACTCCGCGACCGCCTGCATCATGCCGTCGGGCCCGCAGACGAAGGCGGCATCGACCTCGCTCATGTCGACCCAATGTTCCAGCAGTGCGTCGGCCTTCTTGCGGTCGATGCGCCCGTTCAGGATGTCGATGTCCTGCGGCTCGCGGCTCATGACGTATACCAGGTTCAGGCGGCTCAGGAAGCAGTCCTTCAGGTCGGCGAGCTCTTCGCGAAAGATCACCGCGCTCGACGAGCGGTTGCCGTAGAAAAGCGTGAACCGGCTGTCGGCTTCCGTGAGCAGCGTCGTCTTGACGATCGACAACAGCGGAGTGATGCCGCTGCCAGCCGCGAAACCAAGGTAGTGCTTGCGATTCGCCGGCTCGAGCGCGACGTTGAAGTGGCCCATCGGCGGCATCACGTCGATGGTCGCGCCTTGCCTGAGGTGCTCGTTGGCCCACGTTGAGAACACGCCTCCCGGGGTCTTCTTGACCGCGATGCGCAGTTTGTCGTCCTGCACCGCCGAACAGATCGAGTAAGAGCGGCGCACGTGTTCGCCGCCGATGTCCGCGCGCAGCGTCAGGTGCTGGCCCTGCACATAACGAAACGCGTCTCCCAACGTGGACGGCACGTCGAAAGTCAGCGTGACCACGTCGCGGGTTTCCCGGGCGACCGAAGCGATGGTGAGCGCGTGAAACTTACTCATCGATATCGAGCATTGAGAAAGTGCGTGCCACCTGGAGTCCTAACGATAATCGCGTACCCAATATCGTCATTCCCGCGAAAGCGGGAATCCATTGGCATTTTAAGAAACATGGATCCCCGCTTCCGCGGGGATGACGCCAGTATTGTTGAAGCTGTTGCCGATATTGGCAGTCCTCAACATAGCGATCCCTGCGAACAATCAATGCGGCTTGAAATAGTCGAATGGCTCGAGGCAATCGTCGCAGCGGTACTGCGCCTTGCAGGGTGTCGAACCGTAGCGCGATTGCTCGTGCGTGCGCGTCGAATGGCAGCGCGGACAGGGAACGCTTGCCGCCTCGGTGCGATGTCGGCGCAATGCGCTGATGTCGATGCGGTTGATTTGACTTGATGCGGACGCGCGCGCTCCTGGCGGCGCGATACCGTAGTCTGCAAGCCGCTGCCGGGCCTCCGGCACGATCCAGTCCGTCGTCCAAGCCGGCGCGAGCCTGGTCTCGATGCGAAAGCGCACAACACCGGCGGCGACCAGCGCGCGCCCGATGTCGCTGGCAATAACCTCGGTGGCGGGGCACCCGGAATAGGTCGGGGTGACCGAGACCACTAGTTCATTGTCACGCCACTCGACGCCGCGGATGATGCCCAGATCGACCACCGATATCACCGGAATCTCCGGATCCGGAACCGCCGCCAGCGCGCGCCATATGGCGTCGATGCCGGGACGATCCACAACCGCAGACCTTGTCGTCACCACTGTGCACCTGGATGAGCGCGGTGAAGTGACTGCATTTCAGCGAGCAGGCGGCCGAGGTGTTCGGTGTGCACGCCCTGCTTGCCGCCACGCTGCATCCACGCTGCCGACGGCATGGTCAGGGTCGCCTCGTCAAGGACCGAGGCGACGCGATCGCGCCAGACAGGCAACAGTGCGCCAACGTCAGCGGCGACGCCCTCCGCGGCAAGCGCAATTTCTGTGTCGTCGGCAGCGAACATCTCCCCGGTATACATCCACAGATCGTCGATTGCCGACTGCATCCTGGCGTGGCTCAAGTCGGTGCCGTCGCCGAGCCGGATCACCCAGTCGGCGCTGCGCTCCGCGTGATACATCACTTCCTTAAGCGCCTTCGTCGCAATTTCCGCTATACGCCTATCGCGCGAGCCCGCGAGGCTTCGCAGCAATAACTCGTGCCAGACGTCGAAGTAGAATTGGCGCGCCGTCGTGTCCGCGTAATTGCCGTTGGGCTGCTCGGCGAGCAGCAGATTGCGGAAGCTGCCGCCTTCGCGCATGAATGCGAATTCGTCTTCGCTGCGACCCGCGCCGCCAGATTGAGCTTGAACCTCGCGCGCCTCGATCTCACTCGCGTATGCAAACCAGAGCCGCGCCTGCCCGAGCAGATCGAGACCGACATTGGTGAGCGCGATATCTTCCTCGAGCACCGGCCCGTGGCCGACCCATTCGCCGAGGCGCTGCGCGAGGATCAGGTCGCTGTCGGCAAGCCGCAGGACGTAGTCGAGCAGTTGCTGATCGGACGCCATGTCAGATGTGCTTCACTTCATCAGGCATCGGAAAAAACGTCGGATGCCGGTACACCTTGCTGCTTGCGGGCTCGAACATCGGCTCCTTCTTGCCTGGTGAGCTGGCGACGATGTCGGCCGACTTCACGACCCATATGCTGACGCCTTCATTGCGCCGGGTGTAGACGTCGCGCGCGTTCTTGACCGCCATTTCCGCATCGGGCGCGTGCAGGCTGCCGACGTGCCTGTGCGCGAGCCCATGCTGCGACCGGATGAAGATTTCCCACAACGGCCATTCATGACTCATCGTGTGCTCTCATTTTCGCTCAGTTTCGTCTCACGCCGCTTTTCTGGCTTCATGTTTCTCTGCATGCGCCATTGCCGCGTCGCGTACCCACGTGCCCTCTTCCCATGCGTCCACACGCGCCCGCAGCCGCTCGCGATTGCACGGCCCGTTGCCCTTGACGACGTCGTAGAGCTCGTCCCAATCGATCGGACCGAAATCGTAATGGCCGCGCTCGGCGTTCCACTTGAGTTCCGGATCGGGCATGGCGATGCCGAGATAGTCCGCCTGCGGCACCGTCTGATCGACGAAGCGCTGGCGCAGCTCGTCGTTGGACAACATCTTGATCTTCCATTGCGCCGATTGCGCGCTGTGCACTGACGTCGCGTCGGGCGGCCCGAACATCATCAGCGACGGCCACCACCATCGGTTCAGCGCGTCCTGCGCCATCGCTTTCTGCGTAGGAGTTCCCTTGCACAGCGTCATCATGATGTCGAAACCCTGGCGCTGGTGAAAGCTTTCTTCCTTGCAGACGCGGATCATCGCCCGCGAATACGGTCCGAACGAGCACCGGCACAGGGGAATCTGGTTCATGATCGCGGCGCCGTCTACCAGCCATCCGATCGCGCCGATGTCGGCCCAGGTCAGCGTCGGATAGTTGAAGATGCTCGAGTATTTGGCCTTGCCGGAATGCAGATCGGCGACCAGCTCGTCGCGCGAAACACCCAGCGTCTCGGCGGCACAGTAAAGGTAGAGGCCGTGGCCCGCTTCATCCTGGACCTTGGCCATGAGAATCGCCTTGCGCTTGAGGCTCGGCGCGCGCGTGATCCAGTTGCCTTCTGGCAGCATGCCGACGATCTCCGAGTGCGCGTGCTGCGAGATCTGCCGGATCAGGGTCCTGCGATAGGCCTCCGGCATCCAGTCCCTGGGCTCGATCTTGATGTCGGCATCGATGCGCGCCTGGAATTCGCGTTCCTCGGGCGATAGCTCATCCAGCGAGCGCAAGCGCGTCGCTCCGGTGTCGACCATCTGCGCATACATGAAGCTTTCCTCCTTGTCGCTTGGCTTGGCGGCTCGGCTGGCGGCAACCCCCGAAAAACGATACACTTTTTGTATGATAATGGCAAATTCTGTATCACATTGGCGGCAGCCGTGACTGCTGACCGGCCCGATCCAAGTACCAATCGCTGGATCCGGCGAGCGCTCGCGTCAGCGCCGCCCAAAGCCAAGTCGCTGGTCGTGACCGTCTGGGGCGACTCCATCGCGCCGCACGGCGGTGCGGTCTGGCTATCGGGCCTCATCGGGCTGCTCGAGCCTTTCGGCATCAACGAGCGGCTGGTCCGCACCAGCGTCTACCGGCTCGCGCAGGAAGGATGGCTCGCCGCCCGGCAGGAAGGAAGACGCAGCCTCTATCGGCTGACGCGCCAGGGGCAGCGACGATTCGAGCATGCCTATCGCCGCATCTACGCGCCGCCCGCGACGGACCCATGGGACGGCGGCTGGCATCTGGTCATCGTGCCGCCGGCGACTATCGGTAAATCCTCCCGGCGCGAATTGCGCAAGGAACTGGAATGGGACGGCTTTGCCGCGCTCGGGCCAGGTTTGTTTGCGCGGCCGGCGCGTCCCGGCAATGAAGCCGCGCTCAATGAAACGACGCAAGTGCTCGGCATAGCCGGGCGCTTCGCGATCGTGACCGCGCACGCGATCCCGCAGGGCGCCGGGTCGATCGCCTCGCTGACGAAGGATTGTTGGGACCTGGAAAGCGTTTCCGCCGCATATCGCGGTTTCGTCGCGCGCTTTAAGGGCATTGCCGGCGCGCTCGGCCAGGGTGCCAACCCGACCCCTCAGCAATGCTTCGTCGTGCGCACCCTGCTCATTCACGAGTTCCGACGTGTCACGTTGCACGACCCGCAGTTGCCTTCCGAGCTGCTGCCTTCGAATTGGCCCGAGGCCGCCGCGTATTCGCTGTGCCGCGACCTCTATCGGCTGACGCATGAGCGCGCCGAACGATATCTCGCCGCGATCCTCGAAGATTCTCGCGGAGCGCTGCGATCGGCGGCGCCATACTTCTATCGGCGCTTCGGCGGATTGCAGGTTTGAACATTAAGAAAGTCCGCGGCGCCGGATCGTTAATCTCGTCAAAGTACGAAATGCAGTTCGCTGTTGGTCAGCCACATCACACCTGCTCGCTCAGCCAAACAGCGGCCTCGCCGGTCGCAGATTCGTAGGAAAGCGCCGCACCCGCTTCGTACGCCGAGTCGTGCGCCGCGTCGCCGAGCGCCTGGCGCGCCCGCTCATGCAAAGGCGCGATAAAGCGCTCATCGGGCGGTTCGCGCTGCAGTCCCATTCGCTTCAGTTGCTCGTCCGACGCCCCAAGGAGGCGGACACCCCGCGCCCACGCGCCGCGCGCCATCGCCAATCCTGCGCTTACGTCCAGCGCGAACTGGCCCTGCGACTTCGAGCCGATGGCGTCACAGAGCGTCAATGCTTCGCGAAGCATCGCGACCGGCGCGTCAAGGTCACCCAGCGCGGCCGATGCCGCGGCAAGATTCACCAAAGCGTTGGCGACGTTGCTGCGGTTTCCCAGAGTGCGATTGAGCGCCAGACCCTCTTCGTACAACGGTAGCGACGCCGGCATGTCCCCCTCGGTGCGGTGGAATTCCGCGAGTCCGTTGAGCGCAACCGAGATACTGACCGTTTCGCCGAGCTCGCGCGCAAGCGTCAGCGCTCCTTCCAGGTGCGCGCGCGCCTCCATGGGATTGTCCTGCGCCGCCGCCGTGTGTCCCAGCCATGCAAGCGCATTGACCGTATCGGCCTTGCTCCCGAGCTCGCGCGTCAGCGCCAGGTTCTCGTCGAGATAGCCGCGGGCCTCGCCGTAGCGTCCGCGGAAAAACGCAATCTGGCCCGCGGCGAACAAAGCGCGCGCGCGCTCGAGCGTCGACGCCTTCGCGCCGGCGCGCCCCAGCGCTTCGTCGAGCACCCGCGCGCCGAGCTCGAACAGCCCGCGATTGACCCAGTAGGTCCTGATTGCGGTAACGAGCCGCAGGCCTTTCTGCGCGCTGTCGACGGCGTGGGCGCACCACGCGTGGGCGGCAAGCAGGTTCTCGAGCTCGCTATCGAGACGCTTGTACCAATCGCCCTGTGCCGGTCCCAGCAGTTTTGCCTTCGCCTCCTCGGCGAGGGCAACGTAAAAATCGAGATGGCGATCACGAATCGCGCCCGCTTCCGACGATTGCTCCAGCTTTTCCATAGCAAAATCGCGGATCGTCTGAAGCCAGCGGTAGCTCGCGGGCATTTCCGGACTTTCGAAGACGACCAGCGACTTTTCCGTCAGGCTGGCCAGCAAATCGAGCGCGTCGGGCTCCAGCACGATGCCCCCTGCGCAAACCTCTTCCGCGGCCTCGAGCGTGCAACCTCCCGCAAACACCGAGAGCCTTTGGAACATGGTCTTCTCGGCGTCGGTCAGCAGGTCGTAACTCCAGTCGATCAGCGCACGCAGCGTCTGCTGGCGCGGCAGCGCGAGGCGGCTGCCGCCGCTCAACAGGTGGAAGCGATCCTGGAGACGCTCGGCGATCTTCTCCACCGAAAGCACCCGGACACGGGCCGCGGCCAGCTCGATCGCCAGCGGTATGCCCTCGACGCGCCGGCAGATCGCGGTGACGGCAGCGGCGGTTAGCGCCGTGAGCGCGAAGCCCGGCTGCTGCAGTCGTGCGCGATCCATGAACAACGCCACCGCAGGGAATTGTGCCAATGCCTCGATGCCGATCTCGCGATGTTCCTCGGGGAGCGACAACGTCGACAAAGAATAGGTTTGTTCTCCGCCGATGCGCAACGGCTGGCGACTGGTGGCGACGATGCGCAGGTCCGGCGCCGCGCGGAGCAGCGCATCGGCCGTGGTCGCGCAGGCCCCGAGCACGTGCTCGCAGTTGTCGAGCACCAGCAGCAGCCGGCGCGCCTTGACGTGGGCCGTCAGCGCCTGCAAAAGCGAAGTGCCACCGTCTTGCCGTACCGCCATCGCCTGTGCGACCACCTGCGGCACCAGCGTAGCGTCTGTGATCGACTCCAACGCGACGAACCATGCACCATCCGGATGCGCATCGAGGACCTCTCCGGCGACCTGCAGCGCAAGCCGCGTCTTGCCGATGCCGCCTGGGCCCAGCAAGGTGAGCAGCCGCGTGCTTTCCAGAAGCTGTCGAACTTGCGCGAGGTCTTCGTCGCGACCGATGAACGATGTCAGCTGCTCAGGGAGGTTGTTCGGCGTCGTATCGAGAGAGCGCAGCGGAGGAAAATCCTGTACCAGATCGGGATGCAGAAGCTGATACACGCGCTCCGGACTCTCGAGGTCTCGCAACAGCAAGACACCCAGCTCGCGCAGAGATGCGTCCACAGGCAGAGAGGATTGAACCGAATCGGCGACCGCCTGCGAGATCAGCGTCTGGCCGCCATGCGCGGCACGCATGATGCGCGCCGCACGATTGACCGCGGTGCCAAAGAAATCATTGTCGCGTCGCTGCACGACGCCGAGGTGCAATCCACAGCGCACGCGTAGCCGTATGCCAGCAGTCGCATCGGGATCGCAAAATGCGCGCTGCAGCATGACGGTGGCACGAAGAGCATCGCCCGGTTCATCGAAGACCGCGTGCAGACCATCTCCGGTCGTCTTGACCACCGTACCGCCATGGGCGGTGACCGCAGCCTGCGACAGCAGATCGTGCCGCGCCAGCGCCTCGCGCATGGTCTCCGGATGCAACTCCCAAAGCCGGGTGCTGCCCTCGATGTCGCTGAAGAGAAAAGTGACCGCGCTGCCCGACTGTTCAGGCATGAACAATTCCTACGCGGCGAGACGGGTGGTCGCTGCTCGACGCCGATGCGGAAGCGGGACGCAGGCCGATCCTGCGGCCTTCAACAACGCGCCGTTGCGTCGATCAGGTCTCGGCCTTGGACGCGGCCGGCGAACCACTTCGTGGGCAGCTTCCGACAACGACCAGACCGTTCATACCGTCGATATCAGCCTGGCTCATGCCGTCGACCTTCAGGACGTCGCTGAAGTTCTTGAAGCACCCGTTGGCGGTTCGGTAATCGACGATCGCCTTGGCTTTGACGGCACCGACGTTGGGCAGCGCGGCAAGCTCGGTCCGAGTAGCCGCGTTGAGGTTAATCGGGGCAGCCGACGCAAGCGTCGAAAAAGCAAGCAACGAGACAAAAAGCAGAAGGCGCTTCATGTTCTGATTCTCCGGGTCGTGAGCAAGCTGGGATGCTTCGCGAATACTACGGCGTGACTCGACCGCCGGCAAGCAAAGGCGACCGCTGTTACCGTGAGCGGCCGAACTTCCTCTCCTGCCAGCTCGTCTCGTCACGCGGCTGGCGGGCAGGCGGCGGCGACGCCGACCAGCCGCGATCGCGCGTGCCATGAGCGCTGTCCTCGCGCGCGTGCGGGTGAGACGAAGGGCGATGGTGCGCGCTGCGCGGGCTTCCTTTGCCGGCGCTACCACCGGCACCGCGCTCGTTCCCTGCGTGACGCGCGCGCGGCTCCAGGCCCGGAATGACGTGCGCCGCGATGGCTGCGCCGGTGTAGCGCTCGATCTGGCGCAGCGCTCCGCGCTCGGCATGACCTGCCAGCGACACTGCAATGCCCGCCGCACCGGCCCGTCCCGTGCGGCCGATGCGATGGACGTAGTCTCCGGCTTGCCGCGGCAGGTCGAAGTTGATGACATGGCTGATGCCCGCGACATCGAGGCCGCGCGCCGCGACGTCGGTCGCGACCAGCGTGCGCACGCTTCCGCGGCGCATATCCGAGAGCGTGCGGGTGCGCTCGAACTGATTCATGTCGCCGTGCAGCGCCGCGGCGGCATGGCCCTCGCCGCGCAGCCGTGCCGCGAGCGACTCGGCATCGCGTTTAGTGGCAATGAAAACGATGCTCTGGGTCATCGCCACATCGGCCAGCAGGTGGTCGAGGACGCGATGCTTGTGCGCGTGATCGTCGGTGAAATGCACTCGCTGCTCGATCGCGGGCGGCGGCGCCTTGTCGGGGTCGGCTTCGATGCGCACCGGGTCGCGCAACAGCTTTCCGGCGAGGCGCGCGATCGCGGCGTCGAATGTTGCCGAAAAGAGCACTGTCTGGCGTGTCTTGGGCGTGCGCGCGGCGATCAACTCGACGTCGTCGATGAATCCCATGTCCAGCATGCGGTCGGCTTCGTCGAGCACCAGCATTTCCAGCTGAGATAAATCGACGCGGCCGCGCTCCAGATGGTCGATCAGCCGGCCAGGGGTCGCGACGAGAATGTCGACGCCGCGCGCGAGCTCGCGGTTCTGCACCGGGTACGGTGCGCCGCCGTAGATGCACACCGTCTTCAGTTTCATGTACCGCCCGTATTCGACTGCCTGGGTGGCCACTTGCTGCGCAAGCTCGCGCGTCGGCGCCAGCACCAGCACGCGCGGGCGGCCCGTCGCGCGATGCGCGGGCGGAATGCCTGGCGCCATCGCGGCCAGCCGTTGCAGCGCGGGCAGCACGAAGGCGGCGGTTTTGCCTGTGCCGGTCTGCGCCGAGCCGATCACGTCGAGGCCGGCTAGCAGCGGAGGAATGGTTTGCGCCTGGATCGGCGTGGGTTCGGTGTAGCCGCAATCGGCGAGCGCGCGCAGCAGTTCCGGAACGAGTTTTAGTCCTTCGAAATTCATTGGAGATCCCATCGTCATGCGCACAACCCGCGAGCGCCGATGAAGGCGCGGAACGGGCACGGGCAAAAAGCAGGCGGCGCCAAAGTGGCGACCTGTGCCCAGAATTCCGGAATGGCGGAAGTGCGGATCGCTGGCGCGAAATCGCCCGGCGTGCTTAGCCGAGATCAATCGTCCAGGCGCGCGCAAACGGCCGCAACCGGGTCGAGAACTGCAAACACATCTTCTCTAACCGGAGACTGCCGCTCGGAGGAATTGCCTTGAGCGAGAGATTAGAAGCCGATGATCGGGCCGCCTCTGTCCACTGAGATCCACTCGGAGCGAACCTGAGGTGGAGGCCGGCAGCCCTGCGTCTGGCGCTCGTTAATTGCAGAGCGCCGCGCGAGGCGAACTATAGCACAGAACGGTCACTCATCGTGGATCATTTCACAACCCGCGACTCGACGTCGCTGCCGGACCACATCGTTTCATCTTCGTCGTCATCGTCCTCATCATCGTCCGAGAAGCCCTCGTCATCGTCGGGATCGATGTTTCCACCCCCCGAGCCCGGCTTGATCTTGTCGTCATCATCGTCGTCGTCACCATCCAGCGGAGGGATGGGTTGCGGCGTGTGATCGTCGGACAAGTGGATCGCGGCATTCATGGGGCGTGGATGTCCTGTTGAGATGCGGCTATGGGCGCGCTACGCTGCAGTCATTATTTACTGAGGGTCCCTGACATGGGCGACAGTTTCCACAAAAATGGCGTCATCCCCGCGAAAGCGGGGATCCATTTTGCGCCCGTCGACAACCAATGGATTCCCGCTGGGTCATCAAAATGAGCGGGAATGACGACCTAAAGAATTTCCCGTGTCGCGCACTTTCGCAATGCTCGACAACAGCCTACACCCGACGGCGGCGTCGTGAACAGGGGTAAACTTGCAATGAGAGTGGGCAGAAGACCGTACCGTCGGTTGGTCGCCGGCTACGCCGTTCCACCGAGCTGAAGCAACCGATTCGCTACCGAAACATTTGCGCATGACTCCCCCGACCACCGCGCTGCCCGCCCTGCCCTCCGACTGGAGATCGGCCACGCTGCTCGGCCGTGCCTGGGTCCCGGGCAATCTCGCGGGTCCTTCGCCCATTACCGTTCGGCCTGACGGTACGGTCATCGACCTTGCGGCCATCTGCCCGACCGTCAGCATGTTTCTGGAGCAGGGCGATGCCGCCGCCGCGGTACGCGCTCTCGCGCCCACGAGCCGGGCGATAGGATCGATCGACGCCCTGCTTTCGAACAGCCGTCCCGATTTCGATGACGCCAAGCCGCGATTGCTCGCCCCGTGCGACCTGCAGGCGATCAAGGCCGCCGGCGTCACCTTTGTCGCAAGCACGCTCGAGCGCGTCATCGAGGAGCAGGCGCGCGGCGACGCGAGCCGCGCCGAGTCGATTCGCGCCCGGCTCGCCGGTATTCTCGGCGACAATCTCGCCTCGGTGCGGCCCGGCTCGGAAGAGGCGGCGCGCATCAAGCAGGTGCTGGTCGAGCAAGGCGCATGGTCGCAGTATCTCGAGGTCGGCATCGGCCCCGACGCCGAGATCTTTACCAAGACGCAACCGATGGCGGCCGTGGGCCATGGCGCGCTGATCGGTGTGCATCCGAAATCGACGTGGAACAATCCAGAGCCGGAGATCGTGCTGGCGGTCGATTCGCGCGCCAGGATCCGGGGCGCGACGCTGGGCAACGACGTGAACCTGCGCGACTTCGAAGGCCGCAGCGCGCTCCTGCTCGGCAAGGCCAAGGACAACAACGCGTCGTGCGCCATCGGTCCGTTCATACGCCTTTTCGATGACGGCTTCACGCTCGACGACGTCCGCCGCGCCGAGATCGTCCTCGACATTCACGGCGCGGACGGCTTTCATCTCCAGGGCAAGAGCTCGATGGCGAAGATCAGCCGCGATCCCGCCGAACTGGTCGAGCAGGCGACCGGCTCGAACCACCAGTACCCGGACGGGTTCATGCTATTTCTGGGCACGATGTTCGCGCCGGTCGAGGATCGTGGAGCGCCGGGCATGGGCTTCACACACATGCACGACGACCGGGTTGTCATCAGCGCCGCACGCTTCGGCGCGCTCGAAAACCGCGTGACGACGAGCGATGTCGCACCGCCATGGACGTTTGGCGCCGGCGAGCTGATGCGCAATCTGGCTGCGCGCAATTTGTTGCGCACGCATTGAGGACCAAAAGACCATGAGCGAGGTACACCGCAACTTCATCGGCGGCGAATGGGTGGTTGGTGCCGAGACCGCCCGGAACATCAATCCGTCGGACTTGAGCGACGTCATCGGCGAATACGCCAGAGCCGACAAGGCGCAGGCCGACACCGCGATTGCCGCCGCGCGGGCCGCATTTCCGGCGTGGTCGATGTCCTCGGTGCAGGATCGAGCGAACCTGCTCGACGCTGTCGGCAATGCGATCCTCGCTCGCAAGGACGAGCTCGGGCGACTGCTTTCGCGCGAAGAAGGCAAGACGCTTCCCGAAGGCATCGGCGAAGTCGTGCGCGCAGGACAGATCTTCAAGTTCTTCGGCGGCGAGGCGCTGCGGCTTGCCGGGGAAAAGATCCAGTCGATCCGCCCCGGCGTCGATGTCGAGATCACGCGCGAACCGTTGGGCGTTGTCGGCATCATCACGCCGTGGAATTTTCCGGCAGCGATTCCGGCGTGGAAGATCGCGCCCGCGCTGTGCTACGGCAACTGCGTGGTGTTCAAGCCCGCGGAACTGGTGCCGGGGTCGGCATGGGCGCTGTCCGAAATCATCGTCAAGGCGGGCGTACCGGCGGGAGTCTTCAATCTTGTCATGGGCCGCGGCAGCGTCGTCGGCGAGACGATGATTAACGACCCGCGCGTCGACGCCATCAGCTTTACCGGCTCGGTCGCGACCGGCCGCGCAATTGCGGCCAAGGCGATCGCGCGCATGGCCAAGCTGCAGCTTGAAATGGGTGGCAAGAATCCACTGGTCGTGCTCGACGACGCCGACCTCGCGGTGGCGGTGAACTGCGCGGTCAACGGCGCGTTCTTTTCGACGGGGCAGCGCTGCACCGCGTCGTCGCGGCTGATCGTCGGCGCGAATATCCACGACCGGTTTGTGGCTGCGCTCAGCGAGCGGCTCGGTTCACTCAAGGTCGATGACGCGTTGGCGCAAGGCACGGACATCGGCCCGGTCGTCGACGAGACGCAACTCAAGCAGAACCTGGACTACATCGGCATCGGCCAGCGCGAAGGCGCGAAACTCGCTTATGGCGGCGAATTGCTCCAGCGCGCCAAGCAGGGTCACTATCTCGCCCCGGCGCTGCTGACCGAGGCGACCAATGCCATGCGGACTTCGCGCGAGGAGATATTCGGCCCGGTTGCCAGCGTGATCCGGGTCAAGGATTACGCCGAGGCACTCGCGGTAGCCAACGACACCGACTTCGGGCTCTCGGCGGGGATCGTGACCACGTCGCTCAAGCACGCGTCGCACTTCAAGCGCGAAAGCCAGGCCGGCATGATCATGGTCAATCTGCCGACGGCTGGCGTCGACTATCACGTGCCCTTCGGTGGGCGCAAAGGGTCGAGCTATGGGCCGCGCGAGCAAGGGCGCTATGCGCGCGAATTCTTTACGATCGTCAAGACGGCATACACGCTGCCTTGAGTCGCGGCCGCTCGAGGCAGTCCATTGGCGATGGCGGCTTCGCTACCGCCCCACCATCGCCAGCACATCCGCCTTGAGAAAGCGCTCGACCACCAGCATGAAGCCGATCGACGGGATCAGCAGGAGCAGCGCGGTGATCGACGCGATCTGATAGTTGCCGCCCATGCTGGCGTTGAACATCAGGAGCGGGAGGGTCGTGACGTCCGGTACGCCGACGAAATAGGTGCCGGTAAATTCGTCGAGGGACTCGAGGAAAACGAATATTGCGCTGGCGATCAGCCCTGGCGCCGCGAGCGGTAGTGTCACCGTTCGAAAGCAGCTCCACGGCGATGCGCCGAGATTGCGCGCCGCTTCCTCGAGCGAAACGTCGACCGAGGCGAACGCGGCCGATGCGATCCATACCGCCAGCACCAAGCCGTGCGACGCATGCACGAGCACCACTCCAAGAACCGTTCCGTTGAGACCGATCTGATAGAACACCTGTGCGATGTTCACGTACACCGGCAGATTCGGCACCGCCTGCGGCAGCAGGAACAGGAGAAGGATCGCGCTGCGCCACGGAAGCTTGAGTCGTCCCAACGCGTAGCCTGCAGGCACGGCGACCGCGAGCGAAAGGACAACCGTCAGGAACGCGATCCAGACACTGGTGCCGAGCGACGCGAGTGCGTTGCCGCGCGGCTGGAATACGCGATACCAGAACGTGAGACCGTATTCCAACGGAAGCTTGTTCGGGAAGTACCATTTCTCGGCGAATGCCCACAGCAGCAGATTCAGCAGCGGACCGAAAATCGCGAACGCGAACAATGCCAGCACGACAGCGCGCAGCACGCTTCGTAGCGGCGGCAGCACCGGAAGACTGAGCGCCGTCATGCGACTTTCACCTTTTCGACGGCATGATGCAGATAGAACCACGCACCGCCGGCGGCGAGCACCAGCGACAACAGGCATAACGCGTTCGCCACCGCGTAATCGCCAAAGGTGTTGATGCGGTAGGCGACGTCCACCGTCACCATCGTCGGCGAATTGGGATTGATCATCAGCGGCACCGACAGCACCGACAGCATGGTCACGAACGACAGCACCAGACCGACCAGCAGCGTGCCGCGCACCTGCGGCAGGATGATGTCGATCAGCACCCGCAAACGCCGCGCGCCCAAATTTCGGGCGGCTTCGATATGCTGTGGCTCGATCGAGGCCATGGCGCCGGCCAGGAGCAGCGTCACGAACGGCGCCTGCTTCCAGACGAAGGCGACGACGATGCCCCGCCAGTCGAGCAAGCTCTGCGCCGATAAAGGCTCGATCAGTCCGGTTCCGATCAGCACATGGTTGAGCATGCCGTTCTTGGCGAGGAAGGTGCGCATCACCTGGCCTGCCACCACGAACGGAATGAACAGCGGCCAGCGATAAAGCCAGCGCAGGATCGCCACCGCGCGAGGATGTTCACCAAGCGTGAGGTAACCCGCGATGGCGATCGCGACGAGTCCGATCAGTACGGTCGAACCAAGAACGATCACCAGCGTGAAAAGCAAATCGGTGGTGTAGAGATCGAACGACTTCGCGAAGTGTTCGAGAGTGAATCCGCCGTCCTTGCGGCGGAACGCAACGATGGCGGACATCGCGAGCGGCGCGACAAAGAAAACGAGAATGACCGCAAGCGCCGGGGCAAGCAATGCGAGCCCGACCCAGCGGCCATTCCTCATTGAATCGGTACGCTCAACTGACCTCATCGCTCCCGTTTGGGGGAACCTGGTGGACTTGACTCAGACATTTTTCGGAGCGGCGCTCACACAAGTTCGTCGTTCCCGCTCATTTTGGTAACTGAGCGGGAATCCATTAGGTTTTGAGTGCACCCAAAATGGAACCCCGCTTTCGCGGGGATGACGAGCGCTACGTCCGGCGTCAATCGACTTCCAAGCGATACCGCCTACTTGATCACGACCCGCTCGTAGCCCTCGACGATATCGGTGAAGTATTCCGACAGCGGGAACGGGCGGCCGTATTTCGACAGATCGGACGGCGAAATGTCGGTGAAGAGCTTGTTCCAGCTCGCCGAGTCCATCTTCGACTGCACGTACTGCGGATCGATGCCCGGATACCAGTTGAATTGCTTGACAATACCTTCGGCCTGCACTTCAGGGCTTTCCGCGAGCTCGATGAATTTCTTGGCGAGCGCAGCGTGCGCCGCCTTGGCCGGGATTACGTAGTACATCGGCTGCCCGGGCAATCCGGGCGAAGGCAGCGAAAGCTTCATCTTCGGGCTCATTCGCCCGTCCGCCTGCCAGGTATAGAACATGTCGACCCAGACCGGGCCGATGGCGATCTCGCCGCGATTGAGCATGTCCAGCGTGCCCGCATTGCCAGGGGTCATCACCACGTACTGATTGAAATCCTTGAGGCCGCCGAGCGCCTTGTCGATCCCCGCCTTCTGGCTGCCGTCGTAAGGTCCCTTCTCCAGCTTATCGGCCGTGCCGGTGTTCGCTTCCACCCAGCCCATCACGAAGCCCACGCCCGACATGCCGCCCTTGACACCGTTGTAGCCGAACTGCTTTGGATTCTTCTTGACCCATTCGGTCAGCTCTCCGAACGATTTCGGCGGCGCCTTGATCAGCTCGGGGTTGTACGCAAACGCGATCTGGCTGTGAAACATCGGCAGCACATAGCCGTCGACGTTCGCGCCAAGAGCATTCTTCGCCGTGTCGCGCGTGACCAGCTTGCCGGCGCCGATGTCGTTACGGTAGAGCAACAACAGCTTGTCGCCGACCATCGTCGCGGCACCACGCTGATGAACGACCGCCACGTCGATATCCCAATCGGCAACGTTTGCTTTCTGCTGCGCCGATAGCTTTTCGTAGATTTTCTGCGATCCGGAATCTCCCGGCCCGGTTCCCACCGCACGCACCTTCACGCCGGGGTTCATCGCCTCGAACTTCGGCGCCAGGTAATTGTTGACGTAATCGACCATGTTCTGGTCGCCGGCGCTGACGACGTTGAGCGTCTGGGCGCCCGTTTCACCTCCAAACGCGCCGGCAAATGCGAGCGCGGCGGCGGTTACTAGCATGCGAAACTTCATATCAGCCTCCTAGGGACTACGTGGTTGATTGGTGGGAAAAAGCAGCAGCGCGTCGCGCGGAACGACGACACAGGTCGGCGTCCCTTCCGCAACGCGCTCTGACGCGTGAACCCAGATATCGGCATCGTCGGTGCGCACCCGATACCGAAAGCCCTGCCCGACGTACACCGACTGCGCCACGACACCGGTCAACACCAGATCGCCCAATGCGTGCGCATTCGTGGCGCTGCCTGGCGCGTCCGTGGCATTGGCAGGCGCAAGCCGCGCCGCGTCGCTGCGAAAATGGACGCGAATGCGCTGATCGGGCGCGGAGTCGGGCCCGATGGCCGCGAGCGCACCGTCTCCGGCGCGCGTCACGTCGAGCGCATTGTCGGCGCCCATGAATCCGGCGACAAAGGCCGACGTCGGGCGGTGAAAGATTTCCTCAGGCGCGCCGATTTGCACGATGCGCCCGGCGTCGATCACCGCAATGCGGTCGGCCAGCGTCAACGCTTCCTCACGGTCGTGCGTCACATACACCGCGGTGATTCCGATCCGCTGTTGCAGCGCGCGGAGCTCATGCCGCAGCTCGATACGCACCTTGTAATCGAGATTCGACATCGGCTCATCGAGCAGCAGCAGGTGCGGATCGACCGCAAGCGCGCGGCCCAGGGCGACGCGCTGACGCTGGCCGCCCGAAAGCTGCGTCACCGGGCGCGGACCGAATCCATCGAGCTGCAGCAGCTTGAGCATCTCGGCCACACGTGCGGCAATCGCATCCTTCTTCCAGTTGCGCATGCGCAAGCCGTAACCGATGTTGTCCGCGACGCTCATGTGCGGCCACAAGGCGTATGACTGAAACATCATCGCCGTTTCGCGCGCCTCGGGCGGAAGGCGGGTGATCTCCTTGCCGGCGACGCGTATCGCTCCCGAGTCCGGCATCACGAAGCCGGCAATCGAGCGCAGCAAGGTCGTCTTGCCGCAGCCGGAGCTTCCGAGCAGCGCGATCATCTCGCCACGCTGCACGCTTAAGGACACCTGGTCGAGCACGCGCGTCGCGCCATAGGACACGGTCAGCGCTTCGATCGACAGATAGGGCGTCATGAATGAATGAGATGTCGGTGGAAGCTAGGCTTTCAGTATGACGCGGATGTGACCGAGCAGCTACACCCCGGTTCGTTCAGCGCGGGTTCAGCCGTACCGCAGTCGGCAAAAGTGCGTTTGTGCGCCGCAACAGGCGGTTGTCGCGCAGGACTCCAGATCGCGAAACGCTTGCGACTATCATTGAACTGCCGGGACGGCGGCCCTGAGCGCTACGATTCGACGCGCGATTTCGTTTCGCAGCTCGATAAACTGCCGTCGGGTCTCCGCTGCCAGGAAAGCGGTTCCGATCACCGGCGGCACCCACATCGTGGGCACGAATTCGCCGTGATTGATGACGCGTGTTACGCCGCCGCCATCGCTAACGAGCCGGGTCGTGAATGCCGAAGCTTTCATATCACCGCTGATCAGCTTCGAGCGGATTTCGCTGTGCGGGACCAGCTCGACTTCCCGCACGTTGTCGAATGAGAAATTCAAAAGTCCGAACGAAGTGCTGCTCTTCTGGGCGACGACAAGCGTGTTGCCATTTCGATTCGTGATCCTGCTCGAGTGCACGTTGGCGACGAATTGCGCCATGTGATCGTAGTCGGTCAACACATCCCATGTTGCCAGCGGCGATGCCTGTACCACCATTTCGACATCGACGATGATGGTTGCCCCGTCTTTCCTCACCTGTACGACGATGTCCCTCCCGTCCTGCGCATCGGTTCGCGCCGGTGCTTGCGCCAGTGCGAGCGGGATGCCCAAGGAGAGGCCCAGCATCAGAGCGGGCAGGCTGCGAAGAGTGCTCTTCATGGTGAAGTTGCGATAGTAGCGTGGAATAATGTCCCGATGGGTTAGTCGCAGCCCTGCCCCGCGAGGTTCCATGCCTAATCAGTCCGAGTCGCACGCCGGATTTGTCGGTTGCACGGTCAACGTAAGGCACCCACGTCCGAGCGGCCGTAAGTCGCCGCAGCGCAGCGGGTCGCTGATTGCGTGTCTGACCGCGGGCGCGTTAATGGTAATCGCGGGAAGCGCCTGCGCGGACCTCTGGGGCTACCTCGACGAACAGGGTGCCGCGCACTTCGCGACCGAAAGACTCGACGAGCGCTATCAACTCTTCTACAAAGGCGAGACCAATCTGGACGCTGCCGCCCGAGCCAACGCCGCCGCACCTCCTGCGGGCGAAGACTTCTCGCGCTCGCGCATGTATCAATACGTGACAGGGCATCCGAATGTCGCGAAATTCGCGCCGCTGATCGAGCGAAACGCAAAGTTGAACCGCCTCGACCCCGCGCTGGTCAAGGCGGTGATCGCCGTCGAATCCGCGTTCGAGCCCGCCGCTGTATCGCCCAAGGGCGCGCTGGGGCTCATGCAGATCACGGCGGATACCGCAGCTCGTTACGGCGTCGTAGCGGACAAAGTGCGGTCGGTGCAGCAAAAACTACTCGATCCAGCCATCAACCTTTCGGTCGGCACGCGCTATCTCCACGATCTCCTGGCGCTCTTTACCAATGATCTCGGCCTCGCGCTGGCGGCGTTCAACGCCGGCGAACAGGCGGTGTGGCGTTACAAGCGAAGCATTCCACCCTTTCCGGAGACCCAGGAATACGTCAAGCTGGTGCGCCAATTCTATGCGCTGTATCGCCCACTGCCCGCGGCGCCGTCCGCGCCCGCGCGACTCATGATTCCGCGCGGTCACCGGATGCCGGAGTAGCCGCATTCCTGTTAGCCGATGCCGGAACCGCCGGCGCTGCTTCTTCATGCCGTGCAACGCCGAGCCGGGTGCGCCCGGCCACGATCAATCGTTAGCGGCGGAAGGTCCGGTGCCACGGTCCGCCGCAATGATCACAAATCCTCCCTTGCCGGCGGCCTTGGCTTGGTACATCGCGGAATCGGCCGCGTGCAGGACCTCTTCCCAAGTGGTCGATGGCGGTGACGTGGCGACGCCGATGCTTGCGGAAACGTGGACCGAGCGGTCCGACAAAGCGAACGGCGGCTGCATCGCCTCGATGATCTTGCCGGCGACATTGCGCAGATCATCGAGCGAAAAGAGTCCTTCCATCAATACGACAAACTCATCGCCTCCGACCCGCGCTACGGTGTCGCTGGCGCGCACCTGCACCTTCAGCCGCTCGCCGAACTGCTTGAGGAGTGCGTCGCCGGCGGCATGGCCGAGCGCGTCGTTGATCGACTTGAAGTCGTCCACGTCCAGATACAGCACCGCGAGTTGCTTGCTCTCACGCGCGGTTCGCTGATACGCCAGATGCAAACGGTCGTGCAACAGGTATCGGTTCGGCAATCCCGTCAGTTGGTCGTACTGCGCCATGTGCGAAAGCTGGTCCTCGAGCGTCTTGCGCTGGGTGAGATCCTCTATCAGCACGTAAAAACCTTCGGTATCCGAGCTCTTTTCCGCATTTCTATCGCTGCGAAGTGGAAGATAGGTGACCAGCATATGCCGCGCCGACGTACCCATCATTCCCGTGTGCTCGAAGGTCACCGATTCCCCCGCAAGGGCGCGTGTCACGAACGGCTTGATGACGGTGTATTCGGCGAGGCCGGAAACGTCCTTGAGCCGGCAGCCGACGATCGATGCGGGATCCACACCGAGCCAGTCGCGATAGGTCGCATTGCAGAATCGATAGGTCTCGTCGCGATCGATGACCGAGATCAGCACCGGCAGATTGTCGGCGATCGCGCGCAGTCGCTGCTCGCTTTTACGGAGCGACGATTCCGCCGCTGTCCGCGCAGTGACATCCAGACCCATGACGTAGAAGCCCGCGACCTCCTCGCGTTCGCCGTAATCCGGGAAGTAGATCATGGCCAGATCCCGCGTCACGCCGTTAACGGTCTGCCGCAGCTCGTACATGATGGGCAGGCCCTGCAGCGCTTCGTCGATCTTGGGCTTGATTTCGGCGTAGAGGTCTTCCCCCATCAACTCGCGCATGGACTTGCCGACGATCTGCGATGCCTCGACGCCGTAGACGTCGCTGTAGAACGCATTGGTGAAGCGGAAGCGCTCGTCGCGGTCGACATAGGAAATGAGCGCGGGCATATGGTCTGCGATCAGGCGCAGTCGCTGTTCGCTTTGTTCGAGCGCATGCGAGCGCTGCTGCAAGCTCTCCGCCATGCTGTTGAGCGTCTGTGCAAGCAACGCTGCTTCGCCGCCGGTCGAGACGCTGCTCCGATGGCCGAGGTCGCCGGCGCCCAGCGCAGTGGCATCGGACGCAAGCTGCCGCATCGGCAACGCAATTTTTTTGCCGATCCACAAAGCCACGAGCACCCCGATGATCAGCATCGAGCCGCCCAGCTTCAGATTTCGATAGAAATTCGACCATGTCGGCGCCAGTGCCGATTCGTGCGGGATGCCCACGTATACCAGCCATGGAACATTGCGCGCGGTGGTGTAGCCATACAGGCGAGCGACCGTGTCCACCGCAGCACCTTCGGCCAGACCCTCGCCCTGCTGCAAGCTGGTGGTGATCGCCGGCTGCGCCGAGACATCCTTGCCGATCCACTTTTCGGTCTCGGCTGAGCGGGCGAGGATGATGCCCTGCGGGTCGATGACCGTAATGACCGAGTCCTTGGGCAGGCTGCCCTCGCGATCCAGAAAGCCTTGCACGTGCTTGAGCTTGGTCGACGCCGACACGACGCCCAAGACCATGTCGCCGCGCACCACGGGCCGCGCAAAAGTGGCAACGAGCTCGCCGGTGCTCCGGGAAACGATTGGCGCTTCGACCGAGAGCTTTCGACTCGAAATGGCTTCGTTGAAATAGTGCCGGTCGGCAACGCTGAGGCCCTTGACCCGTCCTTGCGGTTCGAGAGATCCGACGTTGGCGCCGCTCAAGGTCCACATCGCAACGTTGTTGATGTAAGACGGGAGGTCGCGCTGCATTTCGCGGAGCAATGCATCGTTGTCGGACGCATGTTCGGGTGCGATCACCACAACGTGCGATAACGTGGCGAGCAACTGATTGATGTCGCCGACATAGTCGTCGAGCCGCGCCGCGACGACGCGGGCGACCGCGAGGCTTCGTTCCTTGGCAAGCTCGCGATCGGCGCGGCCCTCGTCCGCGGCATCGATGCCGATATAAGCAAGAAAAGGCAATCCCAGCGCCAGCACGAGCAGCAGCAAACGCGCACGGATGCTGAGCCGCGCGGCACGCTCACTCAACCCCGATGGAAGCCAGGCCATTTCGTCGTTCGGCCTTTCCGGTCCCCTAACGATCGATGGCGGCTCTCAAAATTGCCGTCCGCCGAAGGGACGGCACCCAGCCTAGCGTGACTTTCCGGCCTCGTTCTTTGCGTCGCCGTACGTTTTTTGGACCTTGCCGGCGATCTGCTCAATACCACCCTCGGCTTCGACTCGCGCGTTGCCTACGGCCTTGCCGGCGATTTCCTTGACTTTGCCCTTGGCCTCTTCGACACGGCCCTTGATCTGATCCTTGTTCATGGTTCACTCCAGTTCCTTCGTTAAAAAGCGGTATCGCGGGGCGCGAGCGGAAAACTGCGGTGACCGGACGGACCTCGCGCGCGATCAGGTCACGGTAGCAAGGCTACTTCTGCACCTACTCGGAGACAATCAGCCGGAGTCCTAAGCCGTTGTAGGATGAACCGGCATGCCCGGCGGGCGCGAGTCCCGCTTGGTATCGCCTACCACATGCGGAATGCGTGGGCTCTACATGCCGTCCGGCGCAATCGCTTTGACTTTCTCCGAGCCCGGCCAGATCGCGTAGAGCACCTCCAACAGCGCCTGCAACAGCGGATCGGTGCTACGTTTGGCGTCATGGACGAGCCAGAGCTTCGTGGTCGCGCTTGCTCCCGGCCAGATAGCAACGCGCCCGGCTTTGGCGGATGCCGAAGCAAGCTCTTCGCGCACCAGGCTCACGCCGACCTGCGATTCGACCAGGTTGATAATCACGGGTTCGGTATCCGCCTCGACGAGTCTTGCCGGCAGCGCAGAACGATCGTGGAAAAGTTCCATGACCAGTGCTCGGTGGGAGCTGTGCTCGGGCGTAATGATCCACGGCCGCTCAGCAACAACTTCCCACGGTGCAGTCATGAGCTCGTCGGCCCAAGCAATGGGAAAGGTGACGCGGTAGGTAATCTCACGCAGCGCGACAGCGTCCAGATCCGATGCAGGCTGGTGCCCGAAGTAGAAACTCGCGTCGAGGGTGCCGTTGCGCACGCCGACGAGCGCGTCGCTGGACAGAACCTGGTGCAGCTCGAGCTCGAGTTGCGGATGACGCTCGAAGGCGAGAGCAAGCATCTCGCCCAATTGCAGTGTGGAAGGCTCCAGCACCGTACCGAGCTTGATGGTGCCGGTCGTCAGGCCACGAAGACGTTGCGCAGCGTGCTTGAGCTGCTCCACCGCGTCGATGACCCGTTGCGCGTCCTCGAGCAACCGTCGTCCCGACGTGGTGAGCGACATTCCCGACGAGGAGCGCTCGAACAGCGTCACGCCCAGGTTTTCCTCGAGCGCCTTGATCTGTCCCGACAGCGCGGGTTGGCTCAAGTGCAGGGTCTCGGCAGCGCGCGTCAGATGGCCAAGCTTGGCGACGGCGATGAACGATTGAAGGTGATTGAGCTCCATATCAATTTCCCGCCGCTCCACGTGCGCGCCGCACGATCAGCTTGCATCCGCGCGAATCAAGCCGCATGTTCGTCTGCATCGCGTAGAGCGGCGCGGCCGTGATTTTCATGAGCGGATTCCAGTGAAAAGCCTCTTCTCTGCCGACATCACAGCGGCGATTTCAGATCCTTGAGCCGCTGGGTGAGCTTCATGTTTTCCGAGTAATCGACCGGACAATCGATGATCGACACGGTGTCGTCGGCAAGCGCGTGCCTGAGCGTTGGGACGAGATCGGCGCATTTGGCGATGCGGTAGCCTTTGGCTCCGAAGCTTTCGGCGTACTTCACGAAATCGGGATTCTTGAAACCGATGTGGCTCGGCCGCCCGAAATGCCGCAACTGGTGCCAGGTGATAAGCCCGTATTCGGAATCGGTCCAGATGAGCACCACGATGGACGTCTTCATGCGCAACGCGGTTTCGATCTCCTGCGAATTCATCATGAACCCGCCGTCACCCGTGACTGCGACGATTTTGCGATCGGGATACGCGAGCTTGGCGGCGATCGCTCCCGGAAGGGCGATGCCCATCGACGCGAAACCGTTGGAGATGATGCAGGTGTTGGGGCGCTCCGCGCGGTACATGCGAGACATCCACATCTTGTGCGCGCCTACGTCCGAGATGACGATGTCGTCCGGATCCAGGACTTCGCGGAGGTCCCAGACAATTTTCTGCGGCTTGACGGGAAAGCCGTCGTCGTGGGCGTACGCCGAACGATCGTCGATGATCGCCGTGCGCACGGCCTGGAACGGGGCGCTCTTCTGCGGCGTCGCGCGGAGCGCGATCGCTCTGAGCGTTAGCGCAATGTCTCCCAGCACTCCCACCGCGAGGATGTAGCGCGCGTCGACTTCGGCCGGCATGGCGTCGATGTGGACAATGATCTTGTCACCGTCCGGATTCCACATTTCCGGGTGATACTCGACCATGTCGTAGCCGACGCAAATCACGACATCGGCCTTTTCAAAGGCGAACCAGGGCAGGTCGCGCGCCTTCAATCCGATCGTGCCCAGCGAGAGATCGTTGTTGAATGGCATGACACCCTTGGCCATGAAGGTGTTGGCCACCGGGATGCGCAGGACCTCGGCAAAGGTCACCAGCGATTCCGCCGCGTTCTGCCGGATCACGCCATTGCCGGCGAGGATCACCGGAAATTTCGCTTTGGAGATGATCGCCGCGGCCTGATCGAGCTTGCGGTCGGGAGCGATCGACGTGTACGCGGTTTGCACCTTGATCGGCGTCTTGTCGACGTTCATTTCCGCGATGTTTTCCGGGAAGTCGATGAACGCTGCTCCCGGTTTCTCGGTCTGGGCGACCTTGAATGCCTTGCGGACGATCTCCGGAACGATTTCCGGCTCGAGAATTTGCGCCACATACTTGGTGATCGGATGAAACATGTTCACCAGATCGAGAATCTGATGACTTTCCTTGTGCAGGCGCGTGGTGGCGCCCTGGCCGGCGATGGCGACGATCGGCGCGCGGTCCATGTTGGCGTCCGCGACGCCGGTAATCAGATTGGTTGCGCCCGGGCCGAGGGTCGACATGCACACGCCCGCCCTGCCGGTCAGCCGTCCGTAGACGTCGGCCATGAAAGCCGCGCCCTGCTCGTGATGCGTGGTGACGAATGCGATCGGACTTTCGAGCAGCGCGTCCATGATGTCGATATTCTCTTCGCCCGGCACGCCGAAGATGAATTCGACACCTTCGTTCTCCAGACACTTGACGAATAGCTGTGCCGCTGTCATCGCCCCATCCCGAATCGCCTTGGCGGATAAACTGCTTCGATTCTATCTCGAAACCGATCGACGATTCTCGCGCGCGGCGCGCGCTGCGGCAGGACTCGACTTCTACGAGGGCGAGATGGGCGCTGTTCCGCCCTCGGAAATTCAGCTCATCTGGCGCTCACTATCACCTTTCCCATCATGTAAGGATGCACCGAGCACG
This sequence comes from Burkholderiales bacterium, assembly GCA_017880805.1. Taxonomy (GTDB): domain Bacteria; phylum Pseudomonadota; class Gammaproteobacteria; order Burkholderiales; family Casimicrobiaceae; genus PALSA-1003. The sequence goes on along the minus strand of JADGRP010000182.1, from coordinate 4,122 downwards.
CATAGTCGTACGTGCCAGGCTTGTCGAAGGTCCGGCTGAAGCTTTTCCCAGGCAGCAACAGGTCTGTGCCTTTGGCGCCATCTTTGTACATGAGCCCGTGCGGCGCACCGTCGTCGTTGGCCCAGGTGACGCTCTGACCGGCGACGACCGTAATTTCCGGCGGCGCAAAAGCAAAGTTGGCGATGGAGATTCTTGCGCCGGCGGCCGCGGTATTAGGCGCTGCTCGCTGAACGACAACCTTGCGCGGCGCGTTACCCACGTGAATCGCTTTGGTTTGACCGGTCGTCAGATCGACAACGGTCACGTCGTTCGAGCCTTCATTGGTCACGTAAGCGCTCTTGCCGTCGCCGGTCGCGGCGACCCAATGCGGCTGTTTGCCAACCGCGATCGAGCGGAGCACTGCATTCGTTGCCGGATTGAAAAGCGTGAGCTCGCCCGGTCCCTGCACGACCACCGTGCCGGCGGGCGCACCGCGGAAGAAGTTCGCGATGTGCGGCGAGGCGCCGGTCGGGATCTCGGCAACGATCTTGTCCGATGCAGGGTCGAGCACCTGAACGGCGTTGACGCCGGCCATCGTGAAATACAGCGCCTTGCCGTCGTAGCCGAATTCGAGATCCCGCGGGGTCTTTTCCAGCGGCAAGGTGCGGACGACCATGTGCGTGGCGAGGTCGACGACCATGAGCGCAAACTTACCCGGCTCCTGCGATGAAACGTATGCAAACCTGCCGTCCGGCCGGATCGAAATCGTGTGCGGCTTGGCTACCGGCACCGACGCAACGACCTGTTGCGTCGCGGTGTCGACAAAGGCGACTTTGTCCTCGCCGTAGATGCCGACCAGCAGCAGCCGCCCATCCGGCGCCATCGCCATGCCGTGCGGTGTCTTGCCGACGTTGATCGTGCCGGTGACGCGATCGGTTGCGGTGTCGATCACGCTGACGTCCGACGAGTCTTCGCCGCTGACGTAAACGGTACGGCCGTCCGGCGTGACACCCATACCGTGCGGTCCGGCCACGACCGGAACCGTGGCGATCACTGCCCCCGTGCCGGTGTCGATGACGCTGACGGTGTTGTCCTTGAAGTTGCCGACGTAAGCCTTGGATCCGGCAGCCGCGGCACCGAAAGCGAATGCGAAGGCCAGCGCGCCGAATGCCGCTCGGACCAGCCAGGGTCGAAAATTGCGAAGCATGTCAATCTCCTAGGTGAACATGGAAAATGCGGGCAGCCCGATATGCGTCCCCTTGAGCGATCTTGTCGCCTATTGACGTTACTCGATGCCGGTCGCGTTTATTCCCGCCGGAGCAAAGCGATTTCTATCTTGAGATTACGGGAAGGGTGAACGCCGTCTGGCGGCGTTGGAACATCGGCGCAGGCGCAGACTGCGTGGACGCCGAAATGTACTTGCTTTCGGGACGGCAGCAACCGTTCCTAGGTCAGGAACCCCAGGTCCGTCACGGGGAAATTGTGCAGGTTGGGAAACACGGTATTCAGGTCGCCCGCATTCGCCCCCATCCACTTGGACAAGGTCGCTGCATACTGATCGACCGAGTACGAAGGTATCAGCCGCCCTTGCCCTGCGTCTGCCGGATTGCCGGCGCCGACCTGCATGTTGTGAAACGTCCCGAAGATCTTGCCGCCGTTTGTCGCCCCGCCCATCACCAGATGATGCGAGCCCCAGCCATGATCCGAGCCCTTGCCATTGGAGGTGAGCGTGCGACCGAAGTCGGATTCCGTGAACGTTGTCACGTTGCTCCGGACGCCAAGCTCAACCGTCGCGTCATAGAAGGCCTTGAGACCGGCATCGAGCTGCCCAAGCGAATCGGCATGTTTTCCATACAGGATCAGCGGAGCGTCCGTAGGAGGCTGAATGGCGCTGCCGCTCGCGTCGAACTGGTCGCTGTGATTGTCGAAGCTGCCGCCGACCGACACGAAGAAGATCTGGCGCTTGACACCCAGCGCCTGGCGCGCGGCAATCATCATGGCCACCGAGCGAAGCTGCGCGCCGAGCGGATTGCCGGTCGGGAAGACCGTGTTGATCGTCGTTTTTTGCGTGTAGTTGCCGTTCTGGTCGGGGCCCGTGTAAAGGGCATTCAGAATGAGGTCGTTGATATCCACCGAGCGCGTGGCCACATCGCCGAACTGGTCTTCCAGTTTGTTGGCGCGTGCCATGGTGATGCCGTTGCCGTAGACCGCCTGCGGGTTCGCGCCATTGGTATCCCAATCGCGCCAGGCACGAATGCGCTGCACGATCGGCGTCCCTGGCGAAGCCGCGTTGTACGTACCGATTTGATGCGCGACGGCCGTGTTGCCCTTCAGAAACACGCCTGAGCTGGCCGTGGAAATGGACACCGAAAGCTGCCCCGTGTTGGCGGTAAAGATTAGATCGGCCAGACGCCCGCCCCAGCCATCGTTGACAGGCGCTTGCGGGTAGCTCGTCTCCCAGTGATCCTGCATGTCGGAGTGCGAAAAAAGCTGGGGCGGCAATTGGTTCTTGCTCGTGTAGTCGGCCTTCGTGGTCGGGCGCAGCAGCACGCCGACGTTGGAGAGCACCGCCGCCTTGCCTGAGTTGAACAGGGCGCGTGTCTGCGTCATTCGCGGATGCAGGCCGAAACTGCCCTGGACCGAGTCCGTGACCGCGTTGGCCTGCAGATTGGCCAACGGAAGGGCGAGCGGACCGCGATTGGCTGCGTACGTCGCATATCGCCCATCCAGCGGCACGATCATGTTGTGCGAGTCATTGCCGCCGAACAGGAATACGCAGACGAGCGCCCGATAGTCGTTGAATGGCCCCGCGCCATAAGCGAGCTCGCTGAGCTGGCTCATCAGCGGCGCCGCCGTGATCCCCCCGAGGAGCTTCAGGAACTGCCGGCGCTTCATTTTCCGGATGTCGAAATGTCGCATCACCATCCCCTACTTCTGCACCGAATAGTCAGGTGAATTGATGATCAGCCAGAGCGCCATGTTGAGGCGCTCCAGTGGTTGATTTGCCGGGACCTTGGCCACGGACGCCACGACCTGCGCCTTGTACGTTGGATTCATGCCTCCCGCGCAGAGCACGATGTCCAGCTCGTCGATCAGCGCCTGCGGTGTTCCGGCAATCCCGAGGTAATAGCTGTAGTCCGGCAATACTCTGTGACCGGGATCCGTGTTGTAGTGATCGAAGCCGTTGATGATTCCCCATTTGCTGAAATCGGAAAATCCCGCGACTGACGACGCGTTGGTGATTTCAAACTCCGGACCGACAAGATTCGTCACCTGAAGCGGACCTGCCGGCGTGAAGTCCGGATGATAGAAATTGAATACCGACGGAGCATGCAGCGGGCTCTGGCCGAGCGCCGACGGCGCGCCGAAATCCCAGAAGTCGTAATAGCCGTTGGCACGTTTCGCGTTGAACGCGCGATGCAGCTGCACGAAGCGAACCACCGGCTCGGTCAGCTTTCCGAAGGATGGCTGGCTGGCCACGGTCAGGCTGCGCGCCTCGCTGTCGAGCAGGATTGCGCTGACGACCGCTTTCATGTCGCCGCGAACACCGCTGCCGTTATTGTTGAATTTCAGCGCCACCCGCTGGATGTATTGTGGACTGGGGTTCGACGTCACCAGGCGCTGAATCAGATGCTTCGCCAGGAACGGACCCACATTGGGATGGTTGAAGATGTTGTCGATGACGTTGTTGAGATCGGTCAGCGGCGATTGATTGGCGGGCAGCGTGCTGAACACTGCGCCCGGATAGACCAGCAACTGCTTGACCCCGGTGTCGTGCGCCGGGCCGACTATGGTCCGCGTCCCGTCCGCAGAGCTGTAGTTTGTCAACCACGGCTCCATCGCGTTCGTCCACGCCGGGCATGCCTTGGCGGTCCTGATGGCCGGATCGGGGTCCCAGATGTCGGGATACAGCCAGACCCACGGCTTGGTCTGGTCCTGGGCGGCGTAGGTCCAGCCTGACAGAGCCAGGGCAAAGCCCTTGACCGTGTCTTCGCTGTAGGTCGGAATCGGCAAGCCATCGATTCCCAACTGCACGGTGCCATTGGTGTTGAGCATGACGGTGCCGATGGAAAAAAGCTGCATGACTTCGCGCGCGTAATTTTCGTCCGGCTGCGTTTGCAGCACCGGATCGGACTTGGCGCT
>JADGRP010000181.1 GCA_017880805.1 Burkholderiales bacterium | reverse complement strand
TAGGGGAGCAAAGGCCTTCGCTGAGACGAATCGCATCGACTCGCATTCCGGCACCGCGCGAACAATATATTGGGGGAATAGGCAATCCGCGATCAATTGTGCTCAGTTGCGCTGATGCACGTGCCATTGTCCTCGGGAAGTGCCTTGCCGGTCTTGATGTTGAACCCAAGGATGCTCATCGCGCCTGTTTTGCGATTCACGCTATATCGAAACTCGGATCCCGAGTTTTCCCTGCGCCACGTGATTTCGCCGTCCGTTATGGTCGCGGGGTCGCCATTCACCGTGGAATTGTCTGGGTCAACGTATAGATAGGTGTCCAGCGCGATCCCCCCGCGGTCAGGGTGGCAGACCAGCGTGAACCGCGTACTGGATTGCGCATTCACCGTCAGGGAAGCCAACAGCAGAATTCCGAGCCAAGCTTGTTGCATATGGTTCTCCCAATCCGCTGCGTCGCATCACACTCAGAGTGCTTCGATGGTGTGAAAGATCCCTTAGCTTTCGCCCGATTCGCCGGCCCGGCGAATTCCCATTCGGCGTCGCGCCGCGCAACGTCGCCGCGCTCGGCCAAACCTGACTCAGCCTACTGGTCAGTCCGATCGCTCGTTCCCGCGGGTGTACGATTCCAGGAAATCGAGAATCACGCCAACGGGACCACGGCAGCCGGTCCATGCGAAAGCCATTCCATCATGGGTTATCTCAAGCCATCGCTTCGCGGGAAGATAAGAGGTCTTGTCGTTGACACCAGGCAGGGGCGCTTCTGCGTCGATCCGGATGACGAGATTATCACCAAGAGCCTTGTCGAAACCGGTGAGTATGGACTCGACGAGATTGAGCAGGCGCGACAATTCATTCACCGTGACTCCCGGATTCTCGTGGTCGGCGCGCATATCGGCACGATTGCCGTGCCTCTTTCGAAGCTTTGTCGGGAATTGGTCGCGATCGAGGCCAACCCCAATACCTTTGAATTCCTAAGGCAGAACTTGCTCCTGAACGAATGCGCCAACGTCACGGCGCACAATTGCGCCGCGAACGACCGAGATGAAATGGTCCAATTCGTCTTGAATACGTACAACAGCGGAATGTCGAAGCGAATGCCGAAGATGCCGGACGCAATCTACTTTCACGATCACCCGAAGGTCACGTCGGTTCGCGGAATGCGGCTGGACGATCTTCTCGACCGGCACGACTTTGACCTGGTGTTCATGGATATCGAAGGTTCGGAATACTTTGCGTTCCTCGGCATGCCGAAGATCCTCGCCGGCGCCGAACGACTGGTTGTCGAATTCATCCCGCATCACCTAAGCCGTGTGGCGGGGGTCACTCTTGACGAGTTCCTCAATCCACTATCCGATTTCAGCTGGCTCAGTATTCCAAGCAAGGGTCTGAAAGTGACAGGGCGCGAACAATACAGCGCGTTGAGGGACATGTGCGAAGCAGGCGATTGCGACAAGGGCGTGGTCTTCAGTCGTGCGGTCTGATTCATTTCGTCAGATGTCCCCGTGCTGCCGCCAGATATTGAGCGATATGTCCGAAGGACCTTTGCGGTGCCGGATCAAGCCGAGGCGCTGGGCTTGTTGGCCAACGCGAAGCGTCACAATGGCCTGCGGGCTGGACCTCGGCCAATTGTGAAGCACCAACACGTTGTTTCTGCAATGCATGAGTTCTGCTCAGCCGTCGTCCCCGCGTTCGCGGGAACGATGATTGATGAAGTGCGTGGGCTGCATGCCAAGCGGTAGAAGCGTCCTGACATTCGACAGCTAATCCGATGCGCGCGCTTATTGCCGGCAACGGTATGCTTCCACGTCTTACATATCAGCATGAAGGACTGGCTCACGACTATCGGAATGTGATCGTTGCGGCCGAGTGCATCCGCAAGAAGGGTGAGTGCGTCCAAATCCGTGATTTGACGCAGCCATTTTCCGAAGGCGCCCAACCCGACGCTCAGCGGGACGGCCCATGGGCGCGTCGTCCGCCGCGCAATAGCCTCCGGTCGGTCGCCCTGGCCTATTCAAGCAGCGCAATCCACCTCCCGTCATTCGTCCCAAATTGAGTCCCCGCAACCAGCATGAACGGCTCGCCAATCGGCGGGCCGTTTTCATTTTGGGTCGCCAAAAACCCTTTACTTCGGCGCGGCTCGCATCGCGCCTCGACCAGGTGTGCTCGGATTGAATCAAACGGCCGATTTCGGCCACAAGCAGGCGTTCGCAGACATTGCGCAACGCCACGGAGCGAGTGTTCACCGTCCACGGACCTGATTTCGTCGCGGTGCTGCTAATCCTCCAGCGCCATCCGGCAGGCCTCACCCTCGGGCATCTTTGCCCCGTCGGCAAACAGGCGCTCAAGTTCAACCGGCGGGAAGGTTTCGCGCAGTCGCGACTGAATTCGGTCGCGTGCGCGCGCTTCGTTGGGTTCGCGTGACGACCCCTTTGCCGCGAACGCCGAATCCGCATAGCCAGCGAGAAGGGCCGCGCTCACTACCTTGCCGGCCAGTGCCGCCCGTAACGCGAGGTGATCCAGCACGCTCCAGGCGTGCCCGGCTTCCGCGAGCAGTGGCAGGCCCTCGCGCGCGGCCACAAGCGCCTCGGCGAGCTCACCGCGTTCTGTGTGGACGCCAGCGAGATTGGAGAGGCAGGCCCCGAGTATTTCCGTGGGTACCAGCGGCGACTTGCGCAGACGTGCGACTGTCTCGGCAGTAGCGGAGAGGGCGGCATCGAGATCGCCGAGCGCCCATGTTGTGTCTGCGAGGTTGAGCAGCATGCCGAGCGCTGCCGCATCAGCGCCCACTCTTCGGTAGAGCGACAGGGCTTTCTCGAAGTGCATGCGCGCACTCTCCAGATCGCCTGTCCGCCGATTCAGGAAGCCGATGGCTTCGAAGTACCTGCCGAGCGGCTTGGGCAGGTCCGCGTGCTCCAGCATCGGGAACGCTTCCGCCAGAACCGCCGCCGCCTCTTCGAGGCGACCGGATCGCGCCAGCGTCGAACCCAACCGCCCTAGCGAATAGCCGAGTCCCGGCCCGTCGCCGAGTCGACGGTACAACTCGATGGCCCGCTGCAGGGCAGCCACGGCGCGACTCGGCTCCGCAACCGTCCGCAGCAAGCCGAGCCAGAGCCACGTCCGCGCCTGGTCGGCCTCTGGAGTCTCGGGGCCGACGTGGGCAATCGCCTGCTCGAGCCGCTGCCGGCCTTCGCCCAAACGCTCTGCCCACAGCGGCCCGGAGGCACCGGCAAGTGCAATCGCGGCTCCAGCGTCGCCTTCGGCACTCAATTCCCAGTCGAGCGCTGCGCGAACGTTATCCAGTTCCGCCGCGTACATGGCATGCCAGTCGACGTCGCTTAGGCGCAACCACGCGTCGGGCGCGCGCTCGAACAGGACGCGGAAGTATTGTGCGTGCCGGCGCTTGACCGCCTCGGTCTCATCGGCTCCGGCAAGAATCCCCATCGCGTAGGCTCGAGTGGTCTCGAGCAGCCGGTACCGCGCGCCGGCATCGTTCGTGTCGGCGACGACCAGCGAGCACGCGACGAGTTGCGAAAGCAAGTCGATCACCACGAACTCGTCGACGGAGTGATCCGATGCCACCGACGAAGCTGCCTCCAGCGTGAAACTTCCGGGGAAGATCGAGAAGCGGCGCAGCGCCGTGCGCTCGTCTTCCGTGAGAAGGTCGTAGCTCCAGTCGAGCGTAGCGCGAAGCGTATGTTGGCGCGGCTGTGCCGCGTGCGATCCGCCAGTGAGCAGCCTGAATCGATCGTCGATCCGTGCGTTGATCTGCTCGACCGAGAGTGAACTCACGCGCGCGGCGGCCAGTTCCAGCGCCAGAGGGATGCCATCGAGGTGAACGCACAGTTCGGCGACAGCAGTGGCGCGCGCTGCCGTCAATTGGAAATCCGGCAACTGGCGCTGCGCGCGCTCGACGAATAGTTGTACCGCCTCGGAGCGTCTGATGGCTGTTTCGTCGGCCGATGCGGCAGGCAGCGAGAGTGGCTGCAGTGCATACATCTGCTCACCGTCGACGTGCAGCGCTTCGCGACTGGTCGCGATGATCGTCGTGTCCGCGGCCATTCGGAGCAGGGTGACAGCCAGCGTTGCACATCCATCGAGCAGGTGCTCGCAGTTGTCCAGTATCAGCAAAAGCTGGCTCGACTTGAGATGGGCGCACAGCGTTTCCGTCAGCGGCGTAGCGGTCCGCTCCCGGACGCCAAACACCTGGGCTACCGCCGTCGGCACCAACGAAGGATCGGTGATCGACCCAAGCTCCACCAGCCACACACCGTCGCGATAGGCGGCCGCGACTTCCGCCGCAGCCTGCTGCGCGAGGCGAGTCTTGCCGATTCCGCCCATACCGACGAGAGTCAACAGCCGGGCTTGCGGCAGCAACCGCTTGATCTCGACCAGCTCGCGCTCGCGGCCGAC
>JADGRP010000002.1 GCA_017880805.1 Burkholderiales bacterium | reverse complement strand
TGAGCGCATCGCCGGCGCGGCGAACATCCTTCTCGTTGGCACGGGCGAGCGCGCATACCGTGCAGTTCTTGATCGCCTTGGCGATGGCACTGACCGCCGCGAAATCCCCGTTCGACGACGCGGGGAAGCCCGCTTCGATCACATCGACCATCAGTCGCTCGAGTTGCTTGGCGATCCGCATTTTCTCTTCGGCGGTCATCGACGCGCCCGGGCTCTGCTCTCCATCGCGCAAGGTTGTGTCGAATATGATCAAGTGGTCTGGCATGGTCGGCTCCCGCACGATGCAAATCGTAGAAGGCTTTCCCCGCCGGCATTTGGCGGGCGAAAGCGACTGCAAGAAAGGGGTATGAGTTATCTGCGCGCGGGGCGCAGCAGTAGCAGCAGATCGCCAGGAATAGCGATCGGAGAAAGTCGCGAAAGGAAGTCGCGCAAGCTGCTCATCGATTCACTATAACGGGATTTGCGGCGGCGTGCAACGCATCGGCCCACGATCCATGGTTACCTCAGCCGCGACGCCGCTTCAGCACAAGCCACGCCGACCAGATATAACCGGAAATCGCGTACACCACGAAGCCGGCAAAGGGCACCACCGACGGCTGGTAACTAACAAGCACAATGAACAGTACGATCAGGATCACGACCGCGAACGGGACGCTCCGACGAAGGTTGATCGTTTTGAAGCTGTAGTACTTGAGATTGCTGACCATCGTCAGGCCCGCGAACAACGTGACCGCCCAGGCAGCCCAGCGGACGGTTTCGGGGTCGATGGCGTAATCGTCGATGATCCAGACAAAACCGGCGACCAGCGCCGCCGCGGAGGGGCTCGGCAATCCCTGGAAATAGCGTTTGTCGGCAACCTCGAGCATGGTGTTGAAGCGCGCGAGCCGAAGCGCTGCGCCGGCGACGTAGATGAACGCGGCGATCCAGCCCAGCTTGCCCATGCCGCGCAGCGCCCACTCGTAGACGACGAGGGCAGGCGCGGCGCCAAACGAAACCATGTCGGAGAGGCTGTCGTACTCCGCGCCGAACGCGCTCTGAGTCTTGGTGAGGCGCGCGACGCGGCCGTCGAGACCGTCGAGCACCATGGCGACGAAGATCGCAACCGCGGACTGATCGAATCGCCCGTTCATCGCCTGCACGATCGCGTAAAAACCGGCGAACAGCGCCGCGGTCGTGAACAGATTCGGCAGCAGGTAAATGCCGCGCCGACGAATCCGGTTCTTGGCCAGCGCGCGCTCCTGCTTGAAATCCACCATGCGTAGTGTACTGAGTCAGAAGTTCCGAAGATAAAGGAGCGGATGAAAACGGTCGTCAGGCAAGGCGCGAGGTCGAAAGCGTACCCTTTGGTACGGTGGGGCCGAGTAACGCAGCATGACGGCCGCGTGTTGATCAATAAGACCGCGAACTATCGAGCGAATTTCTGACTCAATTGACTAGCCTAGCAGGGCAGGTGAGGCAATACAACGTCGCGCCGCGGAGCCCTATGCGATTTCGGCAATGATCGTCGAAGTGGCCTTCGCCATGTCGCCCACCGCAACTCTTGGCCTCGCCGTAGGCGGCAGGTAGATATCAACACGCGAGCCGAACCGGATAAATCCATAGCGCTGTCCGCGCGCTAGAGTGTCGCCAGGTCCGACGTAGCAAAGGATGCGCCGCGCGATCAGTCCCGCGATCTGCACGCACGTGACGTCGACTCCGTTCGCGGTCGCGATGTGAAGCGCATTGCGTTCGTTCTCGAGCGACGCCTTGGCCAGCGCCGCGTTGAGAAAACTTCCCGCGTGATACCACTTGTTGCGCACGGTGCCGTTGACCGGGCTGCGGTTGGAATGCACATTGAAGACGTTCATGAAGACACTGATCTTCAGTGCGTCGCGGTCGAGATAAGGGTCGCGTGCCTTTTCGACCACCACGACGCGTCCGTCCGCGGGCGACAACACCGCGTCAGGCTGCGATGGAACCACACGCGGAGGATCGCGGAAGAACTGCACGATGAACACGACGACGAACCATACGGGTAACGCCGCCAGCCACCAACCGGCGAGCGACAATGCCAGTGCTGCTCCCGACGATATCGCGACGAACAGCCAGCCTTCACGGGCAATGATCGGATGCGGATACCGGTGATTCATCGCGAGAGGCCAGAATCAGTCTACTACTTCACTTCGTCGTCCATGCGCTTGTTCAAGTCCTTCGCCTGCTGCTGGACGGCACTTTCCAGCCCGCGAGCGCGCTCCATGGCGGCGGTAGGCGTCGGTGTTGCCTCGGTTGCGTCCAGTGGGGCCTGACTTGCGCCGCCTGGCCCGCGCGGCCCGGCCGTCTTGGTTTGGGGCTCCGCACCCGGCATCAGCCCGTACGTCTTCAGCACTTTCTGCGCGAGGATCGCGACGATCACCAGCGCGAGCAGCAAACCGATGAGCCCAAGCCAACCGCGCTGGCGATGCAAGTTACGCATATTTCCTCCGGGAAACACGTGGCGATGCGCAGATAAATCGGTGTGCACAGTGCTGTGCTCGGCAGAAGCAATTAATTCCGTGTCTGATCGACAAGCTTGTTCTTTTTTATCCACGGCATCATCTCGCGGAGCTTAGCGCCGACCTGCTCGATCGGGTGTTCGGTCGTCATGCGTCTCTTCGACAGCAGCGTCGGCGCACCGGCGCGGTTCTCGAGGATGAAATCCTTGGCGTACTCGCCGCTCTGGATCCGGTCCAGTGCCGCGCGCATGGCGCGCTTGGTGTCGCCGGTGATGATCTTCGGCCCGGTCACGTATTCCCCGTACTCGGCATTGTTCGAGATCGAATAATTCATGTTGCCGATGCCGCCTTCGTACATCAGGTCGACAATCAGCTTCAGCTCGTGCAGGCATTCGAAGTATGCCATCTCCGGCGCGTATCCCGCTTCGACCAGCGTCTCGAATCCGGCCTTGACCAGCTCGACACATCCGCCGCACAACACTGCCTGCTCGCCGAACAGGTCCGTTTCGGTTTCTTCCTTGAACGATGTCTCGATCACGCCGGCGCGCGCGCCACCGATCGCCGCGGCGTACGACAGCGCAAGATCGCGCGCCTTGCGACTCGCATCCTGATGGATCGCGATCAGCATCGGCGTTCCTCCGCCCTGCACGTAGGTGGAGCGCACCGTGTGCCCCGGCGCCTTGGGCGCGATCATCACCACGTCGATGTCGGCACGCGGCTGCACCTGGCCGTAGTGGATGTTGAAGCCGTGCGCAAACGCGAGCGTCGCACCCTTGCGAATGTTGGGCTCGATCTCATTGCGGTAGACCGCAGCGATATCCTCGTCGGGCATCAGCATCATCACGAAGTCGGCACCTTTGACCGCTTCGCTGACTTCGGCGACTTTGAGGCCGGCTTTTTTCGCCTTATCCCACGAGGCGCCGCCCTTGCGCAAGCCAACGGTGACCTTGATGCCGGAATCGTTGAGGTTCTGCGCATGCGCGTGACCCTGCGAGCCGTAGCCGACGATGGTCACCTTCTTGCCCTTGATCAGCGACAGATCGGCATCCTTGTCGTAATAAACCTTCATCATCTTCGTTTCCCCTCATTTACCTTCTTAGCGGATCAGACCCGGAGAATGCGCTCGCCGCGGCCGATCCCCGACGCACCGGTGCGCACCGTCTCCAGGATCACGCCCGGCTCCATCGCCTGCAGAAACGCGTCGAGCTTGGACCCCGTTCCGGTCAGCTCGATCGTGTAGCTCTTGTCGGTCACGTCGAGAATGTTGCCGCGGAAAATATCCGCAAGTCGCTTCATCTCCTCGCGATCCTTGCCCGCCGCGCGCACCTTGACCAGCATCAATTCGCGCTCGATGTGATTACCGTCGGTGAGATCGATCACCTTGACGACTTCGACCAGCTTGTTCAACTGCTTGGTGATCTGCTCGACTACGTCATCGGAGCCGACGGTCACGATCGTCATCCGCGACATGGTCGCGTCTTCGGTCGGCGCCACCGTCAGCGACTCGATGTTATAGCCGCGCGCCGAAAACAACCCGGAGATGCGGGACAGCGCGCCCGCCTCGTTTTCGACCAGAATCGAAAGAATATGCCTCATCGCGGCCGCCTCACAGCTCTTCGGCCAGGATCATTTCCGTGAGGCCCTTGCCGCCCGGAATCATCGGAAACACGTTCTCGGTCTGATCGGTGATGAAGTCCATGAACACCAGCCGCTCTTTTTGTTTCAGCGCGTCCTTCAGCGCCGACTCGACGTCGCCCGGTTTTTCGATCTTCATGCCGACGTGGCCATACGCCTCGGACAGCTTCACGAAGTCAGGCAGTGCATCCATGTACGATTCGGCGTAGCGGTTGCCGTAGAAAAACTCCTGCCACTGCCGGACCATGCCCATGTAACGGTTGTTCAGGTTCACGATCTTGATCGGCAGGTGATACTGCTTGCAGGTCGACAGCTCCTGAATGCACATCTGGATCGACGCTTCGCCCGTAACGCAGGCGACCGTCGCGCCCGGATTGACCATCTGCACACCCATCGCGGCCGGAAGACCGAAGCCCATCGTGCCCAGGCCGCCTGAATTGATCCACCGCCGCGGCTTGTCGAACTTGTAATACTGCGCCGCCCACATCTGATGCTGGCCGACGTCCGAAGTGATGAACGCGTCGCCTCCGGTGAGCTCGTAGAGCTTCTCGACCACGAACTGCGGCTTGATCAATGCGCTCTTCTTGTCGTACTTCAGGCAATCCTTGCGCTGCCACTCCTTGATCTCGCCCCACCAGACCTTGAGCGCGGCCGGGTCCGGCCGGACATTGGACGACTCGATGAGCTTGAGCATCTCGTCGAGCACCTCGGACACATAGCCCACGATCGGCACGTCGACCTTGACCCGCTTCGAAATCGACGAGGGGTCGATGTCGATGTGGATGATACGGCGGTCGCTGCGAAAGAAGCTCGCCGGATTGCCGATCACGCGATCGTCGAAACGCGCACCTACCGCGAGCAGCACGTCGCAGTTCTGCATCGCCATGTTCGATTCGTAGGTGCCGTGCATGCCCAGCATGCCGGTAAACTGCGGATCGGTGCCGGGAAACGCGCCCAGGCCCATCAGCGTGTTGGTGCACGGGAAGCCGAGCAGGCGCACCAGCCGTGTGAGCTGCGAAGACGCATTGTTGAGTATGACGCCGCCGCCGGCGTAGACCATGGGCCGCCTGGCGTCGAGTAGAAGCTGCACCGCCTTCCGGATCTGGCCGGAATGGCCCTTGGTCACCGGGTTGTAGGAACGCAGCGAAACCGTCTTCGGGTAGGAAAACTCGGCTATCGCCTGCGTTACGTCTTTGGGTATGTCGACCAGCACCGGCCCGGGTCGGCCGGTGGCGGCGAGATAGAACGCTTTCTTGATGGTCAGCGCTACATCCTTGACGTCCTTGACCAGAAAATTGTGTTTGACGCACGGGCGAGTGATGCCCACCGTGTCGCATTCCTGGAAGGCGTCCTGGCCGATCGCATGGGTCGGGACCTGACCGCTGATGACGACCATCGGCACGGAATCCATATAGGCTGTGGCGATGCCGGTAACCGCGTTGGTCACGCCGGGGCCCGACGTCACCAAAGCCACGCCGACTTTGTGCGACGATCGCGAATAGCCGTCCGCGGCGTGCACCGCTCCCTGCTCGTGGCGGACCAGAACGTGCTTGACCTTCTCCTGCTTGAACAGCTCGTCATAGATGTTGAGCACGGCCCCGCCCGGATAACCGAAGACGTACTCGACGCCCTCTTCCTGGAGGCAACGGATGACGATTTCTGCGCCCGTGAGCTGCATGAGCTTCCCTTTCGGCGAATGCGAGTGAACATGGTCCTGGATGCCGGGCTTGGATCCCAGGGCAACCGGACCTCTGCAGACTGCGGGACGCGGTACGGGTGGTCGCGTCCGAACGGGCTTGGATCGGGTAGAAAGCCGCGAGTGGGTCACGGCCGGCCGCATTCTCCAGGGTTTTCCACGGGCACTTGTGGCGCCGGCGGATGGAACGCGAACGACCGATGTTGCAGTGCTTCTGCCAGCGGACTGCCCGCCAGCGCTTCAACAGTAGCGTTTTGGATGGTTTTCGTCAATCTCTGTTGCGGCACACAACCGAGCGGACAGGCGTCGCCCGCCTGCTTGTGCTTATAATTCACCGAATCCCCACGTTTATCGAGACGCAACTGGCTTCACATCAAGAAATCTCTGCGTTTTTGGCTGAAGTAGAACGGCGTGCCTTCAAGCAGGCGATGTTTGCGGTCCGAGATGAGGATTCCGCCCTCGACGTCGTGCAGGACGCGATGCTGAAACTTACCGAAAAATATGCCGGCAAGCCCGTTGCCGAACTGCCGATGCTGTTTCAGCGCATCTTGCAGAACACGATTCACGATCATTTCCGCCGACAGAAGGTACGATCTGCATGGACAACCCTGTTCTCGTCCTTTGGCCAAAAGGAAAGTAAAGACGACGATTTCGACCTGCTTGAAACTTTGCCGGCAAAATCAGACTCGAACGCCACTGCAGACCCCGCCCGCCAAGTCGAGCAGGGCCAGACGGTCGGACTCATCGAACAGGCTCTGGCCCGGTTGCCGGCGCGTCAACGCGAAGCCTTTCTGTTGCGTTACTGGGAGGAACTCGGTGTGGCGGAAGCCGCAGCCGCAATGGGCTGCTCTGAGGGCAGTGTGAAAACGCACTGCTCGCGCGCAGTCCATGCGTTGGCCGAAATGCTCAAGGCCAAAGGGATATCGCTATGAATCAGACCGAAACCGCAAAAAAAATAACGGCTTACCTGGACGTAGGTACCGCCCAGTTGAAGGCCGGGACGGCGTACAAGCTGCAACTTGCGCGCCAGGCGGCATTGGCTGCGGCGGCGGAGCCGCAGCGCTCGTCCGAGCTTGCGCTGGCTGACGGTCGGGGCAGGTCGCACGGCGGCGGCAGGCCGTTCTTTGCTAACGCTCGGCTGTGGATCGGCATTCTGCTCATTGGCGGCGGATTCGTCTTTTTCCAAAGCTGGCAGAACGCGCAGGTTCAGCGCGATATCGAAGAAACCGACGCCGCGCTTCTGACCTCGGAGCTGCCGATCGAAGCGTATCTGGACCGGGGATTCCAGAATTGGCTGCAGCAACCCCAACCCTGACCTCACGCCTGCTGCTTCTCGGCCTGGTTTTCGCGACGAGTGTTTTCAGCGGCCCTGCGGCACCCGGGCCCCTGATTGCGCGCTCACCGGCCTGGACCGAGCTCTCGGCGAACGACAAGCAAGTGCTCGCTCCACTCGCCCCGGAATGGGACAAGCTCGATGTCCTGCGAAAGCAGAAGTGGCTGGGCATCGCCAAGCGCTATCCGACGATGCCGCCGGCGCAGCAGCAACGCATACAGGAGCAAATGGGCGCCTGGGCTCACCTGACGCCGGACCAACGCCGGGTAGCCAGGGAACAATTCAAAACCTTGAGGCAAATGCCGCCCGAGCAACGCCAGGCAGTCCGCCAGAAGTGGCAGGAATATCAGCAGCTACCGCCGGAAAAGCGGCAGGAGCTGGCGACGCGCCCAGTCCCGCCCGCGGGTGGCCCTGCTGCTGCCAAGGCGATGCCGGCCGCTTCGCCGGCGCCGCATTAGTCAGCCTCGGCGGGTGGACTCCTGCTTCACGATGCTCGCCCTCCTGCGGCGGGCGTGAACAAGCGTGCCGGCGTCGGACGGCGTCTCGCCGCGTCCCTGTACGAGACCCTGCTGCTGGCCGCCCTCGCTCTAGTCGTCGGATTTGCGCTGCTGCCGGTGCTGGGCGCCGCACCCTCGTTGCCGGCCGACGAGCGCGCGCTACCGCTCCTCAAGCCCGGGGCCCAAGCGATTTCGTTTGGTTCTCTGTTCTTGGTGCTTGGGGCCTATTGCGTCTGGGGCTGGACCGGTGGGCGGCGGACATTGCCCATGAAAACCTGGCACATCGCCATGGAATCGGCTGCAGGGGCCCGCATCAGCTTGTCCAGGGCCGCCCTGCGCTATGCCGCATGGTGGATCGGTCCCGCGCTTGCCATCGCCGCCTACGCGGCGCTGCGGCCGCAGGGACATGACCGCTGGGCGCTGGCGCTGCTCGCCGTCAACTACGCGTGGGTGCTGCTGAATGCCGATCGGCAGTTCCTGCACGATCGCGTCGCCGGCACCCGCCTTGTCGACGCCAGCTAGGGTCTGACCGCAGATTGTGCGGCCTGATAGCGCACGACGCTGGCACGGATTTCGGCCTTGGCCTCCTCGGCCCCGACCCAGGTCGAAACCCGAACCCACTTGCCCGGCTCGAGATCCTTGTAATGCTCGAAAAAGTGCGCGATCTGCCGCGTGGTGATCTCCGGGAGGTCGCGCGGCGACTGGATCGCCCGGTACAGCCCCGTGAGTTTGTCCGTCGGCACGGCGAGGATCTTGGCGTCTCCCCCCGCCTCGTCTTCCATTTTCAGCATGCCGATCGGCCGGCAGCGGACGACCACGCCGGTGATGAGCGGCATCGGCGAGAGCACCAGGACGTCCGATGGATCGCCGTCGTCGGAGAGCGTGCGCGGGATGTAGCCATAGTTGCACGGATAGTGCATGGCGGTGGACATGAAGCGGTCGACGAATAACGCCCCGGTCTCCTTGTCGACTTCATACTTGATCGGATCGCCTCGCATCGGGATCTCGATGATCACGTTGCAATCGTTGGGAACGTCGCTGCCGGCGGGTACGCGATCGAGATTCATCGAAAAACAGTAAGCAGTGATCGAGCCGGCATTATAGCGGCCACGCCACCGGCCCCTGCCCTGCCGTATCATCGGGTCTTTGCTTCCGAAGCTCACGTCCATGATCTACAACCTGGGCGCTCGACAGGTCCAATTGCGCGGCAGCGGC
The DNA here is from genome assembly GCA_017880805.1 of Burkholderiales bacterium. Taxonomy (GTDB): domain Bacteria; phylum Pseudomonadota; class Gammaproteobacteria; order Burkholderiales; family Casimicrobiaceae; genus PALSA-1003. Next base: position 2,938 of record JADGRP010000002.1, on the reverse strand, counting down.
CATTACATCGCGCCCAACGCTGTCGTTGTCGGCGGCGTCATCCTCGAGCAACTGGTGTCGGTGTGGTTCAACGTGGTCATACGCGGCGACAACGAAGAAATTGTCCTGGGACCGCGCTGCAACATCCAGGACGGCTCGGTGCTCCACACCGATGAGGGAGTGCCGCTGCGCGTAGGAGCGTCTGTCAGCGTCGGCCATCTTGCGATGCTGCACGGCTGCATCATCGGCGAGGGTTCGCTTGTCGGCATCAAGGCGGTGATTCTGAACAACGCGGTGATCGGCAAGGAATGCCTGATCGGAGCCAATACCCTCATTCCCGAAGGCAAGACGATTCCCGACCGGTCGCTGGTGGTCGGTTCGCCGGGCAAGGTGGTTCGAACCCTCACCCCTGACGAGGTCGCTCGTATGCGATGGATCGCCGACCACTACGTCGAGAACGCCGAGCGCTATCGACGCGACCTCACGGTTGCCTGAAGGCAATGCAGGGCCGGAAACGAATCCAGGGAGGGCCGCCGCCGCATCCAATGACCTTGGGTCTGCCGCGGAATCTGCCATGAAGATATTCGTTATTTTGATCGTCGGCGTCGTCATTGCCCTTCTGGCCGCGGTCGCGTCGCTGGCGATGACCAGGCGCGCCCCCGCATTCGGGGAGTCGCAGCGGGAAACGCGCGTCGTGACCGGCTTCAACCGAATCGAGGTCGATGGCGTCGCCGAGGTCCGCCTGCGTCAGGGCACTACCGAGGGCGCAACCATCGAGGCGCCGGCCCAGCTGCTTCCCAGGATGCGCACCGTGGTTCGCGATGGGACCCTGATCATCGACTTCGCCCAGGAGCGGCAATGGTCGGACTGGATGCACTGGTCCGGCCTCAAGCAGACACCGCGTGTCACCGTGAATTTCATCAAGCTCAACGGCGTGGAAACCGCGGGAGCCATCAAGCTCGCCGCCGACGGCCTTCGTGCCGATGAGCTGCGGCTCGACTTTGCGGGCGCGTCGACGGTCAGGATAAGGGACCTTCAGGCGTCCCGGCTGCGCCTGGACGGATCCGGCGCCACCAAGGTCGAGCTTTCCGGCAAGGTCGGCGCTCAGGCGGTGGACTTGTCGGGCGCGGGATCGTACGCGGCGCTGGATCTGGAAAGCGACCGCGCGGAGGTGCATGTCAGCGGCGCAGGCAAGGCTTACGTCAACGCCAAGACGTCTCTCACCGTCGAAATCTCCGGCGCAGGATTGGTGGAGTATCTCGGCAATCCAAAGCTCGAAAAAGACATCAGCGGCGTCGGCAAGGTTCGGCGCCGCGAGCCTGATTAGTCCCTGACCCGTCGCCCACGTGTCAGGTTCCTCACCCTCCGGGCCGTAGAAACATCACTCGGGGGCTTCGTCGAGAGTGATGCGCCCGCTTTCGGCCGGATCGGTCGCGCTCGTCAATTTGCGCATGGGTCAGCCCTCAATGGAAGACGATGGTTTCGCCATCCGGAATGGCGTCGGCCTTGAACAGCAGCGTCAGGCCCGTGCCCGGATCCCGGTCCGGCTGCGTGCCGGCGACGACCCGGACGTCGGTCACGCGACAGTCATGCAGGAGGTCGAGCAACATCGTCGCGACGTCTCCGGCACAGTCCGATGGAAACAATGGGCAGCGGAAGCCCTCGGCCTGGCGCGGATCGAACGGACTCGACAGCGAAAGCCTCAGCTCGCCGCCTCCGGGCGCCGCCGCGCATCGATGCGCGCTGATCACCGCGGACGGCTCGCCGACGCCTGCGCGAAAACGCCGAATCGCGTTGCTCGCAAAAATCTGAGCACCGACCTCGCGCTGGGCGGCACGCCCATGCTGAAGCGCAAGCAGCGGAGCCTGCGGCGGGCGCGGCAGCGCCAGCGCCGTGACGCCGGTAGCCGTGAGTTGGCGCGACAATTCCTGCGCCAGCGGCATGAGCCATTCGCCTCCTGTGCGATCGCCGAATAGACCCACGGCGGATGCGCCGATCGCGGTTCCGACCAGGAAACGCAGGTGCACGCTTTCCTGATTGGGATGAATCGCCATCGGCGTTGGATGCAACTCGCGTGCAACCGAGCCGGCGCCTGGCGATAGTTTCTGCCATGCAAGCAGCGTCGGGAGGCGCGGAATATCGAGCGCGTCGGCGGTTACCAGCGGTGCAGCGAGCGCGAAGCTCAGGTTGCCGCCGAGCGCGCGATGCTCGCGCAGCATGGCCGTCACTCGCTCGGCGTCATTGAGTACCCCTGCAAGCACAGCGGCCAGCGCGCTCGCGACCGGCTCCGGAGCGCTCGGCGTTGCGCCGGCAACGATGACCACGGGCAGTGCAAACAGCGTCGCGACGACCCGATCGCCTTCTGCGGGCGCCGACGCCTCGCGCCACGCATCGATCAGCCTCCGCCATAGATGGCGCGCGACGGCCGGCGAGGGCGCCGCGGGGAAAAGTTCCGCGAGCCACAGTCCGTCGTCCGCCTGCAAATGCCCAACGAGCGCGCTGACAAGCGTTCGGTCGATTTCATCGGCACGCGATGCGCTCAACGCCGTGAGGCTTGCCTCGGCGAGGTGGATCAGCGGCTGCTGCGTGGTGCCGCTCACTGCGGGAAAAGACCTCGGGTCGGCGATTTCGATGGACATCCGATCAATTGTCGCATGGCTGATGCACCTGACAAAACGTGGCACCAACATCGTCTCGGATAGAATAAGCGGCACGCTACGCACAGGAGATACGCCATGTATCGGAACATTCTCGTCGCCACGGATGGTTCACGGCTTTCGGCCAAGGCAGTCACTCACGCGATCGAGCTGGCGCGCGCGCTTGGCGCGAAGCTGACGGCCTTCCATGCCTCGCCTGACTATCCGATGCCCGCTTACGCCGATGGGGTGATGTACGACCCTGTCTCGCCCAAGGAGTATGCCGCGCTGTGCAAAAAGGAGGCGGACAGGATCCTGAGTGC
>JADGRP010000180.1 GCA_017880805.1 Burkholderiales bacterium | reverse complement strand
TGGCGCTCTTTCCGCTGCGGGTCGATGAGCAGGGCGGGGACTTGAGCGGCCTCTCACTGACAATCAATCGGAGCGCGGGCAATACCTCGGTGAACCTGACCACCAAGGAAGGACAGCCCGTGCCGGCACAGCGTCTCGCCGGCTATTTGGTCGACGCGACCGGCGCCCGCGAGCAAATTTCTGCGATCGTCCTGGCGTGGACTCCGAAATCGGGCGGGATGAATACGCGCATCCGCGTCGAGACCAGCGACGACCTGAATCAATGGCGAACGCTCGTCGGCGATGCTCCGCTGCTCGACCTCGAATACGAAGGCCGGCACCTACTGCTCGATCGCGTCGAACTTCGGCAAGCGCCGGCAAGATATCTGCGCATTTCATGGCCGCCGGCGCAGGCGCCGCTGCAACTCGATGCGGTTCGCGCCGAGTTCAGCGACCGCCTAGTGGAAACTGCGCGACAGTGGACCGAAGCGCTGGGCTCGGTGGTTGCCGACAAGGAAAACGAATACCAGTTCGATCTCGGCGGAGCATTGCCGGTCGACCGTGTCGCGATCGAGTTGCCTGAGCTCAATTCGGTGGTGCCGGCACAGCTTGCGGCTCGAGCGACACCGGACGAGCCATGGCGTCCGGTCACGTCACTGGTGGCCTACCGGCTTCGCCAGGACGCCGGCGAAATCAGCGCGCCGCCCCTCGCGGTCGTGCCCGCCACGTATCGCTACTGGCTGCTTCGGATCGATCCGAAATCCGGCGGACTGGGTCGCGGTCAGCCGCGCATGCGCGCGGGGTGGATTCCACAGGAAATAGTGTTCGCCGCGCGGGGGACCGGGCCGTTTCTCATCGCATACGGTAACGCTACCGCGACGTCGAGCGCGCTGCCGGTCACCACGCTGGTGCCGGGATACGGCAACGGTCCGGAGGCGCTCCGCGCGATCGCCGTCGCACATCCCGGCGTCGCGGCGCCGCTTGGTCGCCTCGACCAGGCGAAGCCACCGCGGCAATATCGGCGGGCCATCCTGTGGGCGGTGCTGGTCGTCGGCGTCGTGGTGCTGGGATGGATGGCGTGGCAACTTTCGCGGCAGCTTAACGCAGCGTCACCGCCGATCAAGTCCGAGGCGGACGCGGGCGACCGCCCGGTGTGATCGGGCTGGTCGGCGCGTTCGGCCACGCCTTGCGAACCAATGCCGGCAACACGCTCCCGGCGGGGCCGCGAAGCGCGTAATCCGCGGTTGCAGAAAGCGCGGTGACGTTGGGATTGATCTCGATGACGAGCGCGCCGGACGCCTTGGCGATGGATGGAAGCGCGGCCGCCGGGTAGACCTCGGCCGATGTTCCGACGACGAGCATCAGATCGCAGCGACGCGCCATGCCTTCGGCGGCGTTGAGCCCATCGGCTGGCAGCGTCTCCTCGAACCAGACCACGTCCGGACGGAGCAGGGCGCCGCAAGCAGCGCAGCGCGGAACTTCATCGGCAACGCTTTCCCAGCGTTCGACCACCGTGCCTTCGCGCGAGCATTTGACGCGGCCAATGTTGCCGTGCAATTCGACCACGTTGCGGCTGCCGGCGCGCCGATGCAGACCATCGACGTTCTGCGTGATCACCATACAGACCGGGACGCGGCGCTCGATGTCGACGAGTGCGTCGTGCGCCGGATTCGGTTTCACGCTCGCGACGAGTTCGCGGCGCCACGCATACCAGTCCCAAACGAGCTTGGGTTGATTCGCAAACGCGGTGGGCGTCGCAAGCTGCAGCGGATCGAATCGCGCCCAAAGACCGGTCTGCGCATCGCGAAACGTCGGCACGCCCGATTCGGCGGAGATGCCCGCTCCGGTCAGGACCGCGACGCAGCGCGCGCCGGCCAGTGCTCGAGCCGCGTATTCTGCGGCGATGTTCTGGCTCTTGTCATGCAGCATGTCGAAGTTTGAAAGGTGTCGTGCGGTTCAGGTCGAAAGGGACCGGCCCGCTCAGATGATAAACTGCGGCCAATCTCGCGGAGGCGACGCCCGCTCTTTCCCGGGACGCTCACGGATCCGACCATGTCCGGCAACACATTCGGCAAGCTGTTCTGCGTGACGTCCTTCGGTGAGTCGCACGGCCCGGCCATCGGCTGCGTGGTCGACGGCTGTCCGCCGGGACTCGCGCTCGACGCCGCCGATATCCAGCGCGACCTCGATCGCAGAAAGCCGGGAACGTCGCGCCACGTGACGCAGCGGCGCGAATCGGACACGGTGGAAATTCTCTCCGGCGTGTTCGAAGGGCGGACCACCGGTACGCCGATTGCACTACTCATCCGCAACGAAGACGCACGAAGCAAGGACTACGCGTCCATCGCCGGCACCTTTCGTCCGGGGCACGCCGACTATACCTACTGGCAGAAATACGGGATTCGCGACTATCGCGGAGGCGGGCGGCAGTCGGCGCGCGAGACCGCCGTGCGCGTCGCGGCGGGTGCGATCGCACGCAAATGGCTGCACGAACATTTCGCGGTGGTGATCCGTGGCCATCTGACGCAGCTCGGGCCGCATCGCGTGCCTTTCAAAGGATGGGAGCATGTCGACGCCAATCCATTCTTCGCCGCCAACGACGAAATCGTCGCCGAGTTCGAAGCGTTCATGGATGCGCTGCGCAAGGCCGGCGACTCGTGCGGCGCGCGCATCACGGTGGTGGCGCAGAATGTGCCGGTTGGTTGGGGCGAGCCGGTTGCCGACAAGCTCGACGCCGACATCGCGCATGCAATGATGGGCATCAACGCCGTCAAGGGCGTCGAAATCGGCTCCGGCTTCGAGAGCGTCGCGCAGCGCGGCACCGAACACTCCGACGAGATGACGCCGCAGGGCTTTGTTTCGAACAACGCGGGCGGCATTCTCGGCGGCATTTCCACCGGCCAGGACGTGGTGATATCGATCGCGGTCAAACCGACTTCGTCGATTCGACTCGATCGCCGATCGGTCGACAAGGCCGGGAATCCGGTCATCGTCAACACCCATGGGCGTCATGACGCGTGTGTGGGCATCCGCGCGACACCGATCGCGGAAGCGATGCTGGCGCTGGTGTTGATCGATCACGCGCTGCGGCACCGCGCGCAAAACGCCGATGTCGAGTGCGCGACGCCGCGCCTCACCGCCGCGGCGCCCGACGCCGCGATCGCGCGCAAGCCTGCCCCGGGAGCCATCGACAACCCCGATCCCGACGAAGCTTAAGCTGTACGCGTCACTCGAGCCTCGGCCTCGCCGCGCGCGAATTGCACGCCGATGGCTTCGTCGATCCTGACCGCGCCCGCATCGTGCACGATCGTACCGTCCGCGCCGGTAACGATGCTGTAACCGCGCTCAAGCACCGCTTGGGGATTGAGATGCCGCACGCTTTGCTCGAGCGCGCCAAGGCGTTGCGCAAGCGCGGCAATGCGCTCGCCGCCGGCACGCCGCCAGCGCTCGCGCGTTTCGGCAACGGTTGCGCTCTGCCTGGGAGCGGTTCGGAACAGTCGCGCGAGGTCCCTGCGGATCGGCAGCAATGCGCTCCGCGGCCGCTCGTACGCCGCGGCTCCCGCCCGAGCGATGCGCCAGGCCAGCGCGGTGAGGTTTTCCTGCCGCTGCAGGATGCGCTCCGCGGGATGCACGAGCCGGCGTGAAATCATATCAAGATGCTGCATGCGCATCTGCAGCGCGCGCTCGACGGCTTTCCGCCAACGCGCGCCGATGGCGCCGGCACTCGCGCGCAGTGCCAGACGATCGGGAACGACCAGCGCCGCGGCGCCGGTGGGCGTCGGCGCGCGCACATCTGCGACGAAGTCGCAAATCGTGAAATCGGTCTCGTGGCCGACGCCGCTTACGATCGGAATGCGCGATTGAAAAATTGCCAGCGCGACCGCCTCTTCATTGAACGCCCACAGATCCTCGATCGAGCCACCGCCGCGGCAGACGATCAGCACATCGACTTCAGCGCGCTCGTTTGCGGTCGCGATAGCAGAGGCGATGCTCGATGCCGCAACGGAGCCCTGCACCGGCGTCGGATAAATGATGACTGGCATGCCGGGCAACCGGCGAAGCAAGGTGGTCAGGACATCGCGCAGGGCCGCGGCGTGCCGCGAGGTTACGATGCCGACCGCGCGCGGAAAGGTCGGCAGCGCGCGCTTGCGATCGGCATGGAACCATCCGGCGGCATCGAGCCTCGCTTTGAGCGCGGCGAATTTCTCGTAGAGCGCGCCCAGGCCTGCCAGACGCACCGCCTCGACCGTGAGCTGGAATTCACCGCGCGCTTCGTAAATCGTCGGCGTCGCGCGAACTTCAACCGAAAGCCCGTCCCTGAGCAGGACATCGAGGAGTTGCGAGCGTTGTCGGAAAATCACGCAACGCACCTGCGCCTGCGAGTCCTTGAGCACAAAATAGCAATGTCCCGACGCAGCGCGCGTGAAGTTCGAGATCTCGCCGCTGATCCAGGCGAGGCCGAGGTGGCGTTCAATGAGCAGCCGGGCGGAACTGACGAGCAGCGACACCGGCAGCACGGTTGCGGGATTCACGATCTCGTCCGTTTCAATGTTTCCGCGCGCGATGGGTCGACGTTCCTGCGACAGAAAAGGATTTGTCCATGACATCGCGTTTTGCGGATTTGCGCAGAAACGGCATGAGAGCGCGCAAGTCGGCGAGTGAACCGCGACTGCCCGTGTGGCGTGGAAACGTTACAACTATATGAAAAATCAACAGAAAAAGACGGCAAAAATTTGGGCATGACAATGAAATCCCTACCCGGCGGGCCACTTAGCCAATAAATTTACAAGATATGCACACTTTTATCCACAGATATTGTGGAAAACGAGCAGCGTTCCAAACCGGGTATCGGCTCGCGAGCCTTGCTGCATGCGGCCTCCGCGCGGGGTCCTCAATGCGTCTGGCATAACGGCCGATGACGGGTCCAAGGCCACCGGTTAGAATGCTTGTCCTAGTCCATTTGTTCATGAACAAAGTCGATGAGTGCTGCGGCGCCACAAAATTCTTTCACACAAGTGTCGTCGAATTTTCTTCGGCAGATCATTGCCGAGGATCTGCGCACCGGCAAGTATGCCGGCCGGGTCGTGACCCGTTTCCCGCCCGAGCCGAATGGCTACCTGCACATCGGCCACGCGAAATCCATATGTCTGAACTTTGGCCTGGCCAGCGAAAACGGCGGCGTCTGTCACCTGCGATTTGACGATACCAACCCCATCAAGGAAGACGTCGAATACGAAGATTCGATCAAATCCGCGGTGCAATGGCTTGGATTCGACTGGGCGGCCCATCTCTATCACGCGTCTGACTATTTCGATCGCCTGCATGAGTTTGCGCGACACCTGATCAAGGCTGGTTTGGCCTACGTCGACAGCTCGTCGCCGGAGGAAATGCGTCACTTGCGCGGCACGCTCACCGAATCGGGCCGTGCCAGCCCGTTTCGAGAGCGCTCGGCCGAGGAAAATCTCGATCTCTTTCGACGCATGAAGGAGGGCGAGTTCCCGGATGGCGCGCACGTGCTGAGACTCAAGATCGATCTGGCGAGCCCGAACATGAATTTGCGCGACCCGGCGGTCTACCGCATCCGCCACATCGCGCATCACCGCACCGGCGACAAATGGTGCGTCTATCCGCTCTACGACTATACGCATTGCATTTCCGACGCGCTGGAGCGGATTACGCATTCGATCTGCACGCTCGAGTTCCAGGACCATCGACCGCTGTATGACTGGGTGATCGAGCGCCTCGCGGAAGCGGGACTGTTGCAGCGTCCGCTTCCTCAGCAATATGAATTTGCGCGGCTCAATCTCCTGTATACGGTGATGAGCAAACGCAGGCTGCTCGAATTGGTGGAAGGCGGCTACGTCGATGGATGGGACGACCCGCGCATGCCGACGCTGGCGGGACTTCGCAGGCGGGGTTACACGCCGGAATCGATTCGACTGTTCGCGGAACGCATCGGCGTCTCCAAGGCCGATCAGTGGATCGACATGAGCGTGCTGGAAGACTGCCTGCGCGACGATCTCAATACGCGCGCTCAGCGCCGTATAGCAGTGCTGGACCCGGTCAAGCTGGTCATCGACAATTATCCCGCCGGCGCGGAAGAAGAGTGCTTTTTGCCCAACCATCCGCAGCAGCCGGAGCTGGGCACGCGTGCGGTCCCCTTTTCGCGCGAGCTCTGGATAGAGCGCGACGATTTCAACGAAGAGCCGCCCAAAGGATACTTTCGTCTCTCGCCCGGCAAGGAGGTGCGGCTGCGTTATGCCTTCGTGGTCAAGTGCGTGGGCGCCGACAAGGACGAGAATGGCAAGGTAACCGCGGTCCACTGCACCTACGATCCGGAGACCCGCAGCGGCACGCCCGGCGCGGAGACACGCAAGGTCAAAGGCAACATTCACTGGCTGTCGGTGCCGCACGCGCGACGCGCCGAGGTCCGGCTCTACGACCGACTGTTCGTGGCTCCGCAGCCTGGACGTCCCAGCGACCTCGTCGACGCGACATCGGCGCCGTCGCTCGCCGTGGAAGTCGACGACGATATAGTCATCGAGGAAGCTACCGAGCGCAACTATCTCGACGATCTCAACCCGCGAGGCAAGCAGGTCGTCGCCGCATACATCGAGCCGTCGCTCTCCGAGGTTGCGCCGGAAACGCGCTATCAGTTCGAGCGCCACGGTTATTTCGTCGCCGACGTCCGTGACTCGCGGCCGGGAGCGGCGGTGTTCAATCGCGCGGTGACATTGCGCGATTCCTGGGGCCACAAGCCGGCTGCGCCCTAGTGTATCGAAGGCTCGACTGCGGAGGAAACGGGTATGGCCAAGGACCAGAAATTCCGGATCGAAGTCGAGGACGACAAGGGCCTCTGGCACGATGAGCGCGGGGCCGACGGCGCGCCGCTGATCTTCGATGACGAAGGTGCCGCGCGCGCCAGGCTCGCCGAGCTCTATCCGGTGCTCGTCAAGATGGAGGGCTACGGCGGAGGCAAGCGAACCCGGGTCATCCGCGTCCTGGTCGATGAGGACAACTGGCCTGCGCGACCCGGTTCGTAGCTCGGCGCTGCTCAGCAGCTCGGGACTACAGGTAGGGGAAAGTCTCGCCGGGCTATAGCGGCGGGACAAAGCCGCCCTTGCCCACTTGAATGCGATCGACAAGCACCGATCCGTCGCCCTGCTGCGCGCCCGAGACGACGACATGCGCGCCCGCGACCAGCATCGATTTATCGCCGGGCTCGACCATGACGATCGGCGTGTCCTTGGGAATCGTAACGATCTTCTCGCCGCCGCTGTATCGCAGTGTCATCCGCCGCTCCTGATCGCCGCCCGCGACCGCGACGACGGTGGCGTTGGTCATGGTGCGGCCTGCGGCCGGTCGGCCAACGCCAACCGTTGCCACCGTGGCATTGGTCATGGTGCTTCCGGAAGCGGCATCCATCGGGCGATGGCCTTCGCCGGTTCCGCGCATCGATTCGGGGAAAATATGCACTTCCGACGCGACAAGCGTTCCGTCAGGTCCGGGGACAGCTGTGGTGCCGAGAAAAGCGCCCTGAGCGATTTTCGACGGATCGGCGCGCGAACGGGCGCTTACGCTGTATTTGTCGGCGAGTTTGACGGCGACGGTTTGTCCGCCATCGGCCTTGATCTGTAGCGCGGCGCCGTTGACGGAGACGATGTCGCCGCGTATCCGCGTCGCCGGCGTCTGAGCATCAGCGAGTCCGCCGGCAAGGACCAGGGCGCATGAAACAAGCACCATGAACGGGCGAGTACGAACCATGGCAGTGCTCCGGTTGGGCGGAAAGCGGTTCGACGCCAGGTTGAGCCGCGAGTTCACGGACCCGGCGCGATTACATGGGCGGCACGAGCCCGTCTTTGCCGACGGCGACCCGCGCTGCCGTCAAGCCGCCGTCCGCCAGGCGAGTCGCAGTGAGCAGGACATGCGCGCCGGCCTTCAGCATGGCACGGTCGCCGGGCTCGAAGGTCACGATGGGCGCGCTGGTGGGCACCACGATGACTTTCTCGCCATCCTTGTAGCGCAAGGTCATCCGGCGCGATGGACCCATGGCGACAACCTCCGCCACGGTGGCGTTGGTCATCATGCTGCCCGGCTGCAGATCCCACGGGTAGTGGCCCTCGCCGCTGCCGCGTCCCGATTCCGGGAAGACAAGTACCTCCAGCGCGCTCAGCGTCCCATCGCTTTGCTGCATGGTCGCCGTGCCGACGAACGCATTGGGAGCGATGGCCTCGATGCCGACCTTGACCACGCCGGTCACGACGTAGGTTTCCGCCAGCTTGATGTCCAGCAATGCGCCGCTACGCTCCTTGACCTTGAGATTCAGGCCGTCGACGGATACGACGTCGCCGCGAATCCGTTGCGTCGGCGCGGGCGCCTGCGCGAGTGCGAGGCACGACACGAGAAGCGAAAGGACAAGCGCACGTGCGGCATTGCGGTTCATCGCGATCTCCTTGGCAGGGTAAAATGATTATGGCGGCGTCGGCGGCGACAACGGCCACCGCGCGCCTCGTACCGCGCGCAAACAGCCGCGCGCTCGAGATAATTCCAGGAATTCGGGACAGGTACTTCCGGGGAAGCAAAACCATACGGCCGGTCACTGCGAAGCGATGACCGGCCGTTGGGACGAAAGGCGCGCACCAAAAAAATGGCGGCGCGCCGACCGAAGCGGATTACTTGAGGTGGTTTGAGACCAGCTTGGTCATTTCGAACATCGACACCTGCTTCTTGCCGCCGAAAACCTGTTTCAGTTTCTCGTCGGCGTTGATCAGGCGCCTGTTGATCGAGTCCTGCAGCTTGTTTTTCTTGATGTAGTCCCAGATCTTTTTGGTGACTTCAGTGCGCGGAATCG
>JADGRP010000179.1 GCA_017880805.1 Burkholderiales bacterium | reverse complement strand
TGGCCTATCTTCTGTTCGACGTCGTCATCGCGCGCGCCTTTTCCGATCTGGCGACGTTCGCCACGGTCGCGCGGCGCCTGGTCGCACCCGGAGGCCGACTTGTCGCGATGAAAGGCGCCTATCCGCATGAGGAACTGCAGCAGTTGCCATCGGACGTTTTGGTCGCGGAAGTGCCCTCCGTCCGCGTTCCGGGCCTCGACGTGCAGCGGCATCTGGTGATCATGGAGCCACGCGTGCCATGAGCAAGATCATCGCGGTCGCCAATCAGAAGGGCGGCGTTGGCAAGACGACGACCAGCGTCAATCTCGCTGCAAGCCTGGTGGCGATGAAGCGCCGTGTGCTGCTGGTCGATCTCGATCCCCAAGGCAACGCCACCATGGGAGCGGGAATCGATAAGCGTGCACTCACTTACACGGTCTATCAAGTGTTATTGGGAGAGAAAAAGATTGCCGACGTCCGGGTGCGGTCTCCGTCGGGAGGCTTCGATCTGGTGCCATCCAATCGCGAGCTTGCCGGCGCGGAGGTGGAGCTGGTCGATTTGCCTGAGCGCGAAATGAGGCTCAAGGGCGCGCTCGCGGAGGCGCTTTCGCAGATGCGAGCCGCGATCTCCGTAGTCATCGACGACTACGATTTCATCCTGCTCGATTGCCCGCCCTCGCTATCGCTTTTGACCTTGAATGGCTTGTGCGCGGCCGACAGCGTGCTCATTCCGATGCAGTGCGAGTACTACGCGCTCGAAGGACTATCCGATCTGGTGCAAACGATACGAAAGGTGCGCGCGCATCTCAACCCACGTCTCGAGATCGAGGGCTTGTTGCGAACCATGTACGACCCGCGCAACACGCTTGCGCTCAACGTTTCCGCGGATTTGCAAAAGCATTTCGGCGAAAAACTTTATCGAACGGTGATACCGCGCAATATCCGCCTCGCCGAAGCGCCCAGCCACGGTGTCCCGGCGCTGCAACTCGACATGATGTCCAAAGGCGCGCAGGCATATCTCGCGCTGGCGGGAGAAATGCTGCGGCGGGACGAGAGCGTCGCATCTTCCGCCGAAAGGGCGATCCATGGCTAAGTTGAAGGGGCTCGGTCGCGGACTCGATGCGTTGCTTGCCGGTTCCGACGAAACCGCGGGCGGCGAATCGCTGCATTCGATTCCAGTTGACCGCATCGGCGTCGGAAAGTATCAACCGCGCACGCGCATGGATGAGCACTCGCTTGCCGAGCTCGCGGAATCGATCAAGGCACAGGGCATCATGCAGCCGATACTCGTGCGCCCGGTCGATGGCGGGCGTTTCGAAATCATCGCCGGTGAACGCCGCTGGCGCGCCGCGCAACGCGCCGGATTGAAGGAAGTGCCCGCGCTTGTACGCAGCGTTCCGGATCAGGCGGCGCTGGCTCTGTCGCTGATCGAAAATATCCAGCGCGAGGATCTCAATCCGCTCGAGGAGGCGCAGGGGATCGCGCGTCTGATCGGCGAGTTTCGACTGACCCACGATGCCGCTGCCGCCGCGGTGGGCCGCTCGCGCAGCGCAGTCAGTAATTTACTTCGCCTGACGCAGCTTCCCAAGCAGGTGCAGGGATACTTGCTCGCAGGAAAGCTCGACATGGGTCACGCGCGCGCGCTGCTGGGACTGTCCGGAGCGAAGCAGGTATCCGCGGCGGCCAAGGTAGTCGCCGAACAAATGTCGGTGCGCGACACCGAACGGCTGGTGCGCAGCGTTCTTGCACCGCCCGTGCGTCGCAAGGCGCTCGCCACAACTTCTGGCCGCGACGCGGACCTGATGCGGCTTCAGGAAGAGCTTGCCGAGACACTCGGCGCAAGAGTCCGCATCGACGCGGCGAACAAAGGCACGGGCAGGTTGGTGATCGAGTATTCGAGCCTCGAACAGCTCGACGGCATTCTCGTCAGGCTGCGTCGCAAATGAGCAGACACGGGAACAGCCGCAGCGAATAAGAACCGCGGCGCCGCAATGCCGCGGAGCACCACAACTTCAAGCGCGTGCGTTCAGCCCAGTTGCTTAACCCAACTGCTTGAGCATGGGCTCTGCGCCCGAAACCTCGAACTTGCCCGGCGCTTCGATGTTCAGCGCCTTGACGACCCCGTCCTCGACGAGCGCGGAAAAGCGCTGGCAACGTACGCCCATCCCTCTGGCAGTCAGGTCGAGCTCCAGCCCCAGCGCTTTGGTGTAGGCCGCGCTGCCGTCGCCCATCATGCGCACCTTGCCCGTGGCGTGCTGGTCTTTGGCCCACGCCCCCATCACAAATGCGTCGTTGACCGACAGGCAGAGTATGTCGTCGACACCCTTGGCTTTGAGCTCGTTGTAGTGCTTGATGTAGCTCGGCACGTGCTGCGCCGAGCAGGTCGGCGTGAAAGCGCCGGGCAAACCGAATATCACGACCTTCTTGCCCTTGGTAAGAGCGTCGATCTGGAACTGATTGGGCCCGACCTTACAGCCTTCCGTTTCGATGTCGATGAATTCGCTCAGGGTTCCGGCGGGCAGCCGGTCACCTACTTTGATGGTCATGTTTCTCCTCCGGAACAATGGCGCGAGCGCGCCGTGGCGTGGCACTGACGGGCATCCACTGACGGGCATCGATTGTAGCGGATAAATCTCATTGTCCGCGAGGCCGATTTCTGGCGACGGTGTCTTGCCGGAACCGAGGCGAAGGCGTAATTTCGGCAGTCCGGAAGTGGGGAGACCGACATGGCCAAGCTCGACATGGCGCGGGGGCGGCGCGCGACGCTGCTCATTGCAACGCGCAAGGGTCTATGGCAACTAAGCGCCGATGCGACGCGGCGCAAATGGCGCCTGACCGGCCCGCACTTTCTTGGCCACGTTGTTCATCATTGTGTCGCCGACCCGCGCGACGGCAAGACGCTGCTTGCCGCAGCTCGCACCGGCCACCTTGGACCCACCATTTTCCGTTCGGCCGATCGCGGGCGAACGTGGCATGAGGCGAAACGTCCGCCTGCCTTTCGAGAAGGCAGCGAACGCGC
>JADGRP010000178.1 GCA_017880805.1 Burkholderiales bacterium | reverse complement strand
TTCACCGCCAAGACGCCAAACGGTTTGGAACATATCGGTTGTCACCGCGTGATCGCCCGCCTGGGAGCGATCCCGCCGCGCAAGCTGGTCGAGAGTTTCGGCGTCAATTTCCCCAACAAGGACCTGGCCGCAGTGCCGCAGCTTTCTGAGACCTACGAGTCCAACGTCAAAGGTCTCTACATCGTCGGAGCGCTCGGCGGTTACCCGCTGATCAAACAGGCGATGAACCAGGGTTACGAAGTCGTCGAGTCGATCCTCGGCAATCATGTCGAGCCCGCCGACGAGCCGCTGCTCAAATCCAAGTTCGCCAACTGGGCGCAGGCCACCAGCGTGGCGCAGGCGCTGGCCATCACCCAGCGCAATGTGCCGCTGCTCGCCGGCATCACGACGCTGCAGCTTCGCGAATTTCTGCTCGACAGCGATATACGAACGCCCGCGCCGGAGCAGATTCTGTTTCGCCGCAACGATTATACGAACACCTTCTTCACCATCGTCGAAGGCGAAGTCTTCATCGAGATCAGCGACGAGGGCGAGCAAAGCCGGTGGATCCGGTTGGGCGCCGGAACATTCTTCGGCGAGCTGGGCCTGATTTCCGGGCGCCGGCGCGCGGCGACAGTGAGAGCCGGCGCAGGATGCGTACTGATCGAGACGCCGCGACGCTCCATCCTCAAGCTGATCGCCTCGGTCGATTCGGTGCGCAAAGGCATCGACGCCGTTTTCCTGCGGCGCGCGATACGCGCGTACCTGTCGCAGGACTTGCCCGAAGAGGACTTCGATGCACTGGTGGCAGGCGCGGAGTTGAAGGGCTTTGCCTCGGGTGCCACGCTGTTCGAGGAAGGACAGGCGGCCGACGGGCTGTATCTGCTACGCCGCGGCTCGGTCACGGTCTCACGCAAGTTCGGCGGGCACGAGGTAGTGCTGTCCTACGTTGCCGCGGGCAATTACGTCGGCGAAATGGCGCTCCTCACCGATGCGCCGCGGATGGCGACGGTGCGCGCCGCCGTCGCGACCGAGGCCATCGTGCTCGAAAGCGATGCGTTCAAACGCGTGATCTCGCGCCACCCCGCGCTTCGCGAGGAGCTCGAGACGCAGTTTCTGTCGCGACTCAAGGCCAACGCGGCCATGGAAATCCAGGCCGACTCGGGCAACGTCACGACGTACCTGATGAAGCAGGGCATCGGCGAGGCGACAGATGTCCTGCTGATCGACGAAAGCCTGTGCATACGCTGCAACAATTGCGAAAAAGCGTGCGCCGACGTGCACGAAGGAACCTCGCGCCTCGACCGCGAAGCGGGCCCGACCTACGCCCAAATCCATGTGCCGACGTCATGCCGGCATTGCGAGCATCCTCACTGCATGAAGGATTGCCCGCCCGATGCCATCAATCGCGCGCCCAACGGCGAGGTCTACATCCGCGACACGTGCATCGGCTGCGGCAATTGCGAGCGCAATTGCCCCTACGGCGTGATCCAGATGGCGCCGCTCGATCCGGGGCGGGAGCGGCCCAACCTGTGGCAGTGGCTGCTCTGGGGGCTGGGCGACGAGCCGGGCAAGGAGACCAAGGTCTACGACAAGTCGATGGTCAAGAAAGCGGTCAAGTGCGACATGTGCAAGGACGTCACAGGCGGCGCCGCATGCGTTCGCGCCTGTCCGACTGGCGCCGCGCTGCGCGTGTCGCCGGAGAAATTTCTTGACTACACCAATGCCGTCGAGCACTGAGGACTAACATCGAGCCGACCGTAAAGGAAGGGACGCAATCCATGGCGGACAAGGATATTCGCGAGGCGTCGCTCGAATATCACCGGCAGTTTCCGCCGGGCAAGATTTCGCTGCTCCCGACCAAGCAACTCACGAACCAGCGCGATCTTGCGCTCGCGTATACGCCCGGCGTCGCCGCGGCGTGCGACGAAATCGTCCGCGATCCCGCTGAGGCGCGCAACCTCACCGCGCGCGGCAATCTGATTGGCGTCGTCACCAACGGCACCGCCGTGCTGGGCTTAGGCGCGATCGGTCCGCTGGCCAGCAAGCCGGTCATGGAAGGCAAGGCGGTGCTGTTCAAGAAATTCGCCGGCATCGATTGCTTCGACATCGAAGTCGACGAGCGCGATCCGGAGAGACTCGTCGAAATCATCTGCGCGCTCGAACCGACGTTTGGCGGAATCAATCTCGAGGACATCAAGGCGCCGGAGTGCTTTTACGTCGAGCGCAAGTGCCGCGAGCGGATGAAGATCCCGGTGTTCCACGACGACCAGCACGGCACCGCGATCATCGTCGGCGCGGCAGTGGTCAATGGATTGCGCGTGGTTGGCAAGGAACTCGCCGCGGTGAAGCTCGTGTGCTCGGGCGCCGGAGCGGCGGCGCTCGCCTGCCTCGATCTGCTGGTGGGGCTTGGCATCAAGCAGGAAAACATCTGGGTCGCGGATATCGCCGGCGTCGTGTGGCAGGGCCGCATAGAAGAGATGGACGACAACAAGGCGCGTTACGCGCAAAAGACCGACGCGCGCAAATTGAGCGACATCATTGCCGGCGCGGACATTTTCCTGGGATTGTCAGCCGGCCGGGTGCTGAAGCCGGAGCTCCTCAAGGAGATGGCAAAGCAGCCGCTGATCCTCGCCCTGGCCAATCCCGAGCCCGAGATCATGCCCGATGTCGCGAAGGCGGCGCGGCCCGACGCGGTCATCGCCACCGGCCGCTCGGACTTTCCGAACCAGGTCAACAATGTGCTGTGCTTCCCGTTCATTTTTCGCGGCGCGCTGGACGTGGGCGCGACGACGATCAATGAGGCGATGAAGCTTGCCGCGGTGCGCGCGATCGCGGATCTCGCAATGGCGGAACAGTCCGACATCGTCGCCACGGCCTATGGCGGCAACCAGGACTTGAAATTCGGGCCCGAATACCTGATACCGAAGCCGTTCGATCCGCGGCTCATCGTCATGATTGCGCCCGCAGTCGCGAAGGCCGCGATGGACTCGGGCGTCGCAACTCGGCCCATCGCCGATTTCGATGCCTACCACGAGCGCCTGCTGCAACGTGTTTATCACTCGGGCCTGCTGATGAAACCCATCTTCCAGGCCGCAAAAAAATCGCCCAAGCGGATCGTTTACGCCGAGGGCGAGGAAGAGCGCGTGCTGCGCGCGGTTCAGGTCGTAGTCGACGAAGGCCTGGCCAAGCCGATACTCGTCGGGCGGCCCGCCGTCGTCGAGCGCCGCTTGTCGCAGTTCGGCTTGCGGCTCAAGGCCGGCGTCGATTTAGAGATCATCAACCCGGAATCCGATCCGCGATATCGCGCCTATTGGACGGAATACTACCGCTTGGCCGAGCGCCGGGGTGTGTCTCAGCAATTCGCCAAAATCGAGATGCGCCGGCGGCTGACGCTGATCGGCGCGATGATGATTCATATGGGAGACGCCGACGGAATGTTATGCGGCACCTTCGGGCCCCACGACTCGCACCGTCACTACATCGATCAGGTCATCGGCCTGCGCTCCGGCGTCAAGACCTGGGCCGCGATGAATGCGGTGCTCTTGCCGGATCGCACCATATTCATCGCCGACACCTACGTCAACCGCGATCCCACGGCGGAGCAGATCGCCGAAATCGCGCGGCTTGCCGCAGACGAGGTGCGAAGGTTCGGCATCGTTCCCAAAGTCGCGCTGCTGTCGCATTCCAGCTTCGGATCGAGCAACGATCCGCAGGCGAGAAAAATGCAGCATGCGCTGGCGCTCATCAACGCGCAGGAGCCCGAGCTCGAGGTCGAAGGAGAAATGCAGGGAGACGCGGCGTTATCCGATGAAGTGCGGCGGGCGGTGTTTCCGAACTCACGGCTCAAGGGAGACGCCAACCTTCTGATCATGCCGACGCTCGACGCCGCGAACATTTCGTTCAACCTGCTCAAGGTCGCGGCCGGCAGCGGACTCACGCTCGGACCGATACTTCTCGGTGTCGCCAAGCCGGTGCACATACTCACCGCCTCGGCGACCGTGCGACGCATCGTGAACATGAGCGCGCTCGCGGTCGTCGACGCGGGCGTCAATCGCCAGAAGCCGCTGCTCTAGTTACGGTCCACTACTCACTCGCCACGCCGGGCAACCGGATTGGACGAAAGCCGCCTGGCACAGACGCCAGCGGCCCGCGGATCCGTTAGTCGCCCTGATCACTGTGGGCGCAGGACCGATTTCCAGCGCGGATGACGACCACCAGCCGATGCCCGCGGTGTCGTGCACCTCGATCAACGCGCGTTGCGCGACGCTTGGTGCGGACGCCTCTGTCGCCACATCACTGGTCATCGAGGACGCTGGCAAGGCCAACGCCAATGCAATGATCGGCAAGTGCCGCAGGCAATTGGCCGATCGCCTCATCCCCTGGTCCATGGCTTCTCCAAACATACTGCGGTGTCGCCTGGTGGCGGCTTGTCGCTAACAGAGCACGGAGCGTACCAGCGCAACGTGATCGTCTTGGTCGCTCGGGGGGCGACCGGGTATCGGAACGGTCGGGTTCTTCCACGGGTGCACGTTTTTCGGGGTCGTGCTCCTAAACCGGCGGCTGGGTCTTCAGGCGTGTGCCGGGCCCGAATAACGCGCATGAACGGACCCGGCCTCGGCAAGAATTGCAGCGCTGCGGTAAGGCTTACCGGCATGTTCTTCCGACCCAGGCGCGGCGATTGCGCGACCGAGGGTCCACTCGCCACGCAGCTGGGCCTCCCCTTGCCCGCGGGCGGTGGCACGCGGATTGCAGAGCATGAGCAGTCGTGGAATCATGCCGGCAGCTCGTCTCCGGCACCCAAAGGCATGCGCGCGCGCCGTTGAGCCGGCCCTGCGAATCGCCAAACACAACGAGGAGAAATAATCATGTCCATCGGAACCATCCTTCTTATTATCCTGATCCTGGCGCTCGTCGGTGCCCTTCCCACGTGGGGATACAGCAGCAGTTGGGGATACGGACCGAGCGGAATTGCCGGCGTCGTGGTGCTCGTCCTAATCATCTTGTTGCTGACTGGGCGTCTGTAGATCGAGCGCGGGATTGTGCCCGAGCGGAACCTGGCGCAGCGGAATCGGTCGGTCGACTGCTCGGAGATAGTCCGCGGCGCGTCGTTTGCAGAATCGCCGCGCTCATGCGCGGCTATTTGAAAGTGCGTCGGCCGGTGTCCGCGATCCTATGCGATCGTGAACTGCTGCGAGCATTGGTGCCTCAATTCGCGCCATGATGATTCAAGTTGGAAACGCACAGCGCGCATGCAGCCGGCGGTGCGGCGCTTTGCAAGCGTCTCGATCTGTGCAAGAATTGAGCCAACGCGCAGAATTACAGGTGTCGCGATGCTTGACCGGGACGGTTATCGCCCGAACGTCGCCATTGTCGTCGCCAACTCAAAAGATCGGGTCTTCTGGGGCAAGCGGATCCGAGAGCACTCGTGGCAGTTTCCGCAAGGCGGCATCAACGCCGGCGAGGCGCCCGAGGAGGCGATGTATCGGGAATTGAAGGAAGAAGTCGGACTCGACCCGTCGCACGTCAAGATACTCGGACGTACGCGGGATTGGCTGCGCTACGAGGTGCCGCAGCATTGGATCAAACGCGAGTGGCGCGGCAGCTATCGCGGCCAGAAGCAGATCTGGTATCTGCTCAGATTGACCGGTCGCGACACCGACGTGTCACTGCGAGCGACCGATCATCCCGAGTTCGATGCGTGGCGTTGGCACGACTACTGGATTCCGCTTGAAAACGTGATCGACTTCAAGCGCGAGGTCTATCGTCGGGGCTTGACCGAGCTCGAGCGTTATCTGCATCACCGCCCGCAAACGCGGCGTGAGCGTCTTTACGGATGGGCGCATGCCGTGGTCCCGTCTCCGTATACCATTCCGCCGAACAAGGTGTAGGCGCGATAAAGGCTTCGCCGCGCCACCCAGGTCGGGCTGCACAACGGCCTTCCGGGGGCCCGGCCGCAGCGGCTATGCCGCCTCAAGCAAGCTGCACGGCACCCACCGGTAAGGCGAGCCCGACTCGCCGCAATCTGCTTGAGATCCTTCAGAGCAAAACCAGATTGTCCCGGTGGATCAGTTCGCGCTCGTCAACGTAGCCGAGCGTCGATTCGATTTCAGACGAAGGCTTGCCGAGGATACGCTGCGTTTCCGACACGCTGTAATTGATCAGCCCGCGAGCAATCTCATGGCCCTCGCCATCGAAACAGCCGACGATCTCGCCGCGCTCGAAGCGGCCGTGACAGGCCGAGACACCGATCGGCAGCAGGCTCTTGCCTTCGTGGGTCAAAGCCCGCACTGCTCCGGGATCGAGCGTGAGCCGGCCTTCGACGCGGACGTGATCGGCGAGCCATTGCTTGCGCGCAGCCAAGGTCATCGTTTCGGCGATGAGCTCGGTGCCGATCGCTTCGCCTGCGGCAAGCCGGGTCAGCACGTCCGGTTCGCGTCCGTCAGCGATGACCGTCGATGCACCGCTGCGCGCCGCGCGCTTTGCCGCCAGCACCTTGGTCAGCATGCCGCCGCGTCCATGTTGTGAACCCGCGCCGCCCGCCATCGCCTCGAGCGCAACATCGCCCGCGCGTCCGCGTCGCAGGAGCGTCGCTGCCGCATTCTTGCGCGGGTCGCCGGTGTGCAGACCCGGCTGGTCGGTGAGGAGCACCAGCACGTCGGCCTCGATCAGATTGGTGACCAGTGCGCCAAGCGTATCGTTATCGCCGACCCTGATTTCGTCGGTGGTCACCGTATCGTTTTCGTTGATGATCGGAATCACCGACAGCGCGAGCAGCGTTACCAGGGTCGAACGCGCATTCAGGTAGCGGCGCCGGTCCGCGAGGTCGTCGTGCGTCAGCAGGATCTGAGCGGTATGAAAGCCGAAGCGCGAGAACGCAGTCTCGTACGCCTGCACCAGGCCCATCTGTCCCACCGCTGCGGCAGCCTGCAGCTCGTGAATGGCCGATGGGCGCGACGTCCAGCCGAGGCGCTGCATTCCCTCCGCGATGGCGCCGGACGACACCAGCACGATCTGCCGGCCCGCTTTGCTCAACGCGGCGATTTGTTCCGCCCAACGCGCCACGGCGGCGTGGTCGATTCCGCGGCCTTCGTTGGTGACCAGGCTTGAGCCGACCTTGATCACCAGCCGGCGCGCGCCGGCCACAACGGAGGTTGCGGAGGCTTCGGATGGCGCGTTCATCGTTTCATTCGGACAATTCGGGCACGATCTCCGCCGGATGTTTTTCCAGCCAATCCTGGATCGCATACACCAGCTCGCGGCAGCCGTCGCCGTTGATCGCGGCAATGGCGAACATCGGGCCGGTCCAGCGATACGCCTCGACGAACGCAGTGACGCGTTGCTCGCGCTCTTCCGACGCGACGAGGTCCAGCTTGTTCAATACCAGCCAACGCGTCTTGTCGAAGAGCGCCTGGTCGTAGCGCTTGAGCTCCTTGACGATGGCGCGCGCATCCGAAACCGGATCGCTGGTGCCGTCGAGCGGCGCGATATCGACCACGTGCAGCAGCAGACGCGTGCGCTGCAGATGGCGCAGGAACTGATGACCGAGGCCGGCGCCGTCGGCAGCACCGTCGATCAGGCCGGGAATGTCAGCGACGACGAAGCTCCGGTTTTCGTCCACGCGAACCACGCCAAGATTCGGCGCCAATGTTGTGAACGGGTAGTCCGCCACCTTGGGTCGCGCAGCAGACACCGCCCGTATCAGCGTCGACTTGCCGGCGTTCGGCAATCCAAGCAGACCGACATCTGCGAGCACCTTGAGCTCGAGGTGCAGCATGCGCTGCACGCCTTCTTCACCCGGGGTCGATTGCCGCGGCGCGCGATTGGTGCTCGACTTGAAATGAAGGTTGCCCAGGCCGCCTTTGCCGCCTTGCGCCAACAGCGCTTTCTGGCCGTGCGCCGCGAGATCGGCGACGAGCTCACCGGTCTCGACGACAGTGATCAAGGTCCCGACCGGCATGCGCAGCACGATGTCTTCGGAACCGCGCCCGTACTGATCGGCGCCGCGCCCTCTTTCGCCCGGCTTGGCGCGGTGGATGCGGGCATAGCGATAGTCGATCAGCGTATTGATGTTGCGGTCGGCGATGGCCCAGATGCTGCCGCCGCGCCCGCCATCGCCGCCGTCGGGCCCACCGCGCGGAACGTATTTTTCGCGGCGGAACGATGCCGATCCGTTGCCACCGTCGCCGGCGATCACTTCGATGTTCGCTTCGTCGATGAACTTCATTTTGTCGGGGCCGCCGTCGGGCGCCGAAACAGCAGGAAGCGCTCGGTGTCGTCGCCGCGCCGGCGTCCTTCCCACACCTTGTCCCACGCCGAATCGGGCGGCGTGTCCGATTCGTCGCGGGCTGTCTGCACCAGCAGAGCGTCGCAACGGTTCGAAGCCTGCGAGTCGTCGCGCACCGTAACCACGTTGAGAAAATATTCGAGCAGGGCCCGTTGCGGCTCGCCGAGGTTATGACTGGCCAGACAGGTGTCGGCCGGCAGATGATTCGCAAGCGATTCCGCGACCGACCGATAACCGCGCCGCGATTCGAGGTAGGGCAGCCAGATCGTCATGTACATGCCCCAAACCAGCGTCATCCCTGCCGCCCAATTGAGCATCGCTCGGCGGTTCGAACGCCGCGCCGGCCTCACCAGCGCAAGCCAGAGCAGCGTCAGGACCGCGGACAGCAGCACCGGAAGCAATTGCCAGGGCGGCCGGTAACCCGGCTGGGTGTCATTGAAAATGCGCGCCATCGATTCGGGCAGCCCGTGAAGCAGCGATTCCAGCCAGAGCCCCCAGAGCAGTATGCCCAGCAGGCCGAACGTCAGGATTCCAAACCAGTCGAGCGCGCCCGAGTACCCGCGCTTGAGCGTATCGATCTCCGCTGCGGCGAGGAGCGACATCGGCAGCAGCAGCGGCAGAGCAAGCGTCGCACGGGGCTCGGCAGCAGCGGAAATCAGCGCCAGCACGACGACGATCATCGTCAGTGGCAGCCCGACGCCCGCGCCCGTCAAGCCGCCGCCGTAACCGCGCGAGCGAACGCGCAGCGTCCACAGTGCCAGCGGCAGCGCCGGCCATGCAAACCACGGCAGGTTCTTGAGATAATAAAACGGCTCCATCGGAGGCGAATCCCAGGTCGTGCCAAAGTAGCGTGCGACATCCTGAGTCTCGAGCCACTGCGCGAGCCAGCCCGGGTCGCGCAGGTACAACGCCAGCGGCCAGGCAATCACCATAGGCGCTGCCACCAGCAGGGCGATGGCGAGCGTTGCCGGATAGCGCCGCGTTCGCCAGGACGGGAAAAACGGCAGCAGCACGGCAGTCATCCCGATAAGCGCCGCGGCGGCTGAGCCTTTGCACAGGAATGCGACGCCGACGGCAACGCCCAACAGCGCTCCCCCGATGACCGCCCGCCGAGGCGCCAGCGCCAGAGCGTAGAGCGCGAGCGCGAAAGGCGCCAACACGCCGATGTCGGGCGAGAGCTGGTGCGCTCGATCCCAAAGGCCGATGCAGCCGATGAAAATCAGCACCGGCCACCAACCGAAGCTTCGGCCGTAGAGCTCGCGTCCGGCAAGCGACAGGAGCCACAGCGTCAGAGCGAGACAGAAAGCAATCGCGATGCGCGCGGCGTCATGTATCGGCATGACTCCGCCGAATGCCGTTGCCGCAGCCGCCGCCAGTGCGTAGAAAAGCGGCGCGCGATCCGGAAGGGCGATTCCAGCCAGATGCGGCACGATCCAGTCGCCGTGCTTGAGCATCTCCAGCGTCACGCCGAAGCTTGTCGCGTCGTCGGGTTTCCACGGGTCGTGACCGAAGAGGCCGAGCCCTATCCACGCGACACAGAGCAACACCAGGCCGCCCTGCTTGAATGCTAGATACGGCGCGGAGGGCGAAAGCTGGACCGGATTGCGGGATTCGGTAATGGTTTCGGCGATGGGCATCCGGGGGGCCGTAATAAGGCCGGAATGAAAAAGGCAGCCGAAGCTGCCTTTACGCGATCATTCTGATCCGGCCCGTCACGCCGAGGGCGCGGCGGTCTTGGAAGCGTATCGTTGCCGGAATTTCTCGACGCGTCCCGCGGTGTCGACGATCTTCTGCTTGCCCGTGTAAAAAGGGTGACACGCCGAACAAACTTCCACGTGCAGGGGTTTGTTGACGGTCGAACGGGTGGCGAAGGTGTTGCCGCAGCTGCACGTCACCTGAATTTCGCTGTATTGCGGATGAATGCTGGTTTTCATGGAACACCTCACTGACCGGCACGCTCTTCGCAAGGCCGGATACTCGCCGGAAAACGTGGCCCCGCAGGGATTGGTTTCGGCCGGAGACTGTAAACCATATAATTATGGCGCTTTTTGCAGTGCAATGCAATCGCGTGCCACGGAGGAGAAATGGGGCCGGTAGGTGCGTTTTCAAGGACTTGGGCACATTCATTGGGGCGAACGCCAAGCCACCCAGGATATTGTGCCCACCGAGCGGAGCTGAAGAAGCTGCCGCCTACACCCGCAATGCGCGGACGCTATCCTCTGCGCATGGAGTCGAAGAATTCGGCATTGTTCTTGGTCTGTTTCACCTTGTCGACCAGGAATTCGGTGGCCTCCAGGTCATCCATCGGATAGAGGAGCTTGCGCAACACCCAGACTTTTTGCAGCACGTCCTGCTTGAGCAGCAGTTCTTCCTTTCTCGTGCCCGACCGGTTGACGTTGATCGCCGGATAGGTGCGCTTCTCGGCCATGCGCCGGTCGAGATGGATTTCCATGTTGCCGGTGCCCTTGAATTCCTCGTAGATCACGTCGTCCATGCGGGAGCCAGTATCGATCAGCGCGGTCGCGATGATGGTCAGCGAGCCGCCTTCCTCGATATTGCGGGCCGCACCGAAGAAGCGCTTCGGCCGTTGCAATGCATTGGCGTCGACGCCGCCGGTAAGCACTTTGCCCGAGGCGGGAACGACGGTGTTGTACGCGCGCGCCAGACGGGTAATCGAATCGAGCAGGATGACGACGTCTTTCTTGTGCTCGACCAGCCGCTTGGCTTTTTCGATCACCATCTCGGCGACCTGCACATGGCGGGTGGCGGGTTCGTCGAAGGTCGACGACACGACTTCGCCACGGACCGAGCGCTGCATTTCGGTCACCTCCTCGGGGCGTTCATCGATCAGCAGCACAATTAGAACGACGTCCGGGTAGTTCGCGGCGATCGAATGTGCCACGTGCTGCAGCATGACCGTCTTGCCGGACTTGGGCGAGGAAACCAGCAGCCCGCGCTGACCCTTCCCGATCGGCGCGACGATGTCGATGATGCGGCCGGTGATATTTTCCTCGGCCTTGATGTCGCGCTCCAGGATCAAAGGCTCGTCGGGAAAAAGTGGCGTCAGGTTTTCGAACAGTATCTTGCTCTTGGCGTTCTCCGGAGGCTCGCCGTTGACCTTGTCGACCTTGACCAGCGCGAAATAACGCTCGCCGTCCTTGGGCGTCCGGATCTCGCCTTCGATGGTGTCGCCGGTGTGAAGATTGAAGCGGCGGATCTGCGACGGGGAGATATAGATGTCGTCGGTGCCGGCGAGATAACTGGTATCGGGAGAACGGAGAAACCCGAATCCGTCGGGCAGCACTTCGAGCGTTCCGTCGCCGAAGATGCTTTCGCCTTTTTTTGCCTGGTTCTTCAACAGCGCGAAAATCAGGTCGTGCTTGCGCAAGCGGTTGGCGCCGTCGATTTCGTTGGTATTGGCGATTTCGACGAGTTCTGTGACGGGTTTGGACTTGAGGTCGGACAGATGCATAGGTGGACGGGTCGCGGGGGGAGAAGCTGGCGCAGCGCAAAGGCCGCTCGAATCAATCTGGGAGGTTAGCGCCGGGGAAAACTTCAGCGGCGCTGATGAGACGTCACGCGCGCGGTACGCGCCGCGGGACGCAATTCAATGGCTTAGGAGCCTAACGGGTTCAAAGGTGGCTGTCAATAAAGGCCGTC
Organism: Burkholderiales bacterium; assembly: GCA_017880805.1. Classification (GTDB taxonomy): domain Bacteria; phylum Pseudomonadota; class Gammaproteobacteria; order Burkholderiales; family Casimicrobiaceae; genus PALSA-1003. Next base: position 22,537 of record JADGRP010000178.1, on the reverse strand, counting down.
AACTGCGATTTGGACAGGGCCCCGACCTTTTGTGCCGCGACCTGGCCGCCCTTGAACAGGATCAGCGTGGGGATGCCACGAATGCCGTACTTGGCAGGGGCGTCAGGGTTGGAGTCGATATCGATCTTGGCAACGGTGAGCCGGCCCGCGTAGTCCTTGGCCACGTCCTCGAGGATGGGAGCGATCATCTTGCAGGGCCCGCACCATTCCGCCCAATAATCAACGAGCACCGGGGTGCCTGCCTTCAGCACATCGCTGTCAAAGGTGGCGTCGGTGACGTGCTTGATATTTTCGCTCATGGATCCTCGCTGAAGGGGGAGCCGGCGCTAGGGTCGCAGACGGCCGGAACGGGCTCCTCGAGCTACGTTAGCGGAAACATTCTCGCGGCGCAAGCGGCGATGGTGGCGCATGGGGGAGCGGCCAAGTCGATCTGTCCGATGACCCCGTGCGCGATTTGCTAAAATTGACACTCCGCACCAAGGGATTCGCGGCAATGACCTACGTCGTCACAGAGAGCTGCATCCGCTGCAAGTATACCGACTGCGTTGACGTCTGCCCGGTCGACTGCTTCCGGGAAGGCCCCAATTTCCTGGTCATCGATCCGGATGAATGCATCGATTGCACGCTCTGCGTTGCCGAGTGCCCCGTCGAAGCTATTTACGCGGAGGACGACGTTCCGGACGATCAGAAGCCATTCACGAGCCTGAACGCCGAACTGGCAAAACTCTGGAAGCCCATTATCGAACGCAAGCCTGCGCCGCCCGACGCCGACGAGTGGAAGTCGGTCAGGGCGAAACGCGACCTGCTCGAGCGATGAAGCGATCGCGCGTTTGACCGCGCTCGCGGCGAGCCCGTAAAATGTCGGACTTTGCTTCCCGCAGCGTTACGCCGCGGAAGCGCCACGAAAGTTCGGGAACATGACTCCTGCGATGTATTTCAGCCTGGGTGCTGCCGCGCTCTTGTTCCCGATGCTTGCCTCTGCACAAGGAAGCCCGCCTGCGGGAGACGCGGCTGCCGGCTCGCAGAAGATCCAGATGTGCATCGGCTGTCACGGCATACCCGGCTGGCGCACGGCGTTTCCCGAGGTCTACAAGGTGCCCAAGCTCGGCGGCCAGCACGAGGCCTACATCGTCAAGGCGCTGCAGGAATACAGGAGCGGGGCGCGCAGCCATCCGTCGATGCGCGCCATCGCGACGTCGCTGTCGGACAAGGACATTGCCGACCTCGCCGCCTATTACGCCGGTGCGGCGCCCAAGACCGCGAGCAAATAAGAGGCAGATGATGAGAGCCGCCACACAATTCCTGCTCGCCTCGTGCGCATTCTGTTTCGCGACGACGTGCGCTGCCGCCGATCCCAAAGCAGCGCTCGCGAAGGTTGAGCAGGTCTGCCAGGCTTGCCACGGTCTGGACGGCAACAGTCCGATTGCGGACAACCCCAAGCTCGGCGGCCAGTATCCGGACTATCTGGCCAAGGCGCTGCGCGACTACCAGTCCGGTTTGAGAAAGAATCCGATCATGGCCGGATTCGTCGACAAGCTGACGAAGCAGGAAATCGAAAATCTCGCGGCGTATTACGCGTCGCAGCCGGCGGTGCTGGTCACCAAGCACTGATCGCCGAACTCACAAGGAAAAGGCGCCTGCGGGCGCCTTTTTTATTTGCGGCGTGCAACCACGCGAGGCGCGTTCAACCTCCTTTCGGGGGTGACGGCGGCACGAGATTCTTGTGACGGAATTCGCACAGGTCGGCGATGGTGCATTGCCAGCAGCGGGGAAGCCGCGCCTGACAGGTGTAGCGCCCGTGCAGAATCAGCCAGTGATGCGCATCGTGACGGAATTCGTCCGGCGTGAACTTGACCAGCTTGCGCTCGACCTCGTCCGGGTTCTTGCCCGGCGCCAGGCCGGTGCGATTGGCGACGCGGAAGATATGGGTGTCGACGGCGATCGTGGGCTGACCGAACGCGACGTTCAAGACGACGTTGGCCGTCTTGCGGCCGACGCCCGGCAGCCTGGTGAGCGCGTCATGGTCGGAAGGCACATCGCCCGCGTGCTCGGCGATCAATTGCCGGGACAGCGCGACGACATTCTTCGCCTTGGTGCGAAACAATCCGATGGTTTGAATGTACGGAATGAGCCGCGCTTCGCCGAGCTTGACTATCGCTTTCGGTGTATTCGCCACGGGAAAAAGTTTGGCCGTGGCGAGGTTGACGCTCTTGTCGGTCGCCTGTGCCGAGAGCACGACGGCGACCAATAACTCGAACGGGGTCCGGTATTGCAGTTCGCTGCGCGGATTCGGATTCTGCCGCCGCAGTCGGGTGTAAATCTCCAGGCGCTTCGATGCGTTCACTGCACGCTCACGTGCCCGCGACGGAACGAGCCGCGCGCCGCGACCGGGCGCGCGCCAATGCGGCATCGACCGCAGCCCGCCGGCGCTGTCGCGTTGCGTCGGGCGGCGCAAGGTTCTGCTCGCGCTTGCGTGAACTGGTCGCGAGGCGCGCATTGCGCGCCATGAAGTGCTGGCGTGCGCGTTCGGCGTCGGCGGTACTCCATACGCGTGCCGCAGGCAGCATCGCGATGCAATCGACGGGGCAGGGAGGCAGGCACAATTCGCACCCGGTACAGCGATCGGAAATGACGGTGTGCATCAGCTTCGCTGCGCCGACGATCGCGTCGGTCGGACACGCCTGCATGCAAAGCGTGCATCCGATGCAGGACGCTTCATCGATGCGGGCGATGACCAGCGGCGACGTGACTCCGCAGCTTTCGTCGATCGCAAGCGCCGGCGTGTCGAGCAAGTCCGCAAGCGCGGCGACCGTTTCGTCGCCGCCGGGAGGGCATCGATTGATCGGCGCGTCGCCGGCGGCAACCGCTTCAGCGTAGGCGCGGCAGCTCTCGTAGCCGCAGCGTCGGCATTGCGTCTGTGGCAGCAATGCATCGATGGCATCGGCGGCAACGGTAATGAGTGCGCGAGGCATGACGTTATTCTACCGTCGACCCGCAGCCTTCGTTTGCTACACTCGAAAGCCGCTTCGTCACTTGCCACTCACTTGCCAACATCGTAGCTTGCCCACATTGCCGTTCGCCCCCATGCCCGCCATCGACGGACATCCAGCCGGCGCGAGCCCGCGCGCGCGGCTTGCGGTCAACGTGCTCGCGCTTTGCCGCTGGCGGGTCGTAGTCGCGCGGCCGATACCGGAGAAGGCGGTCATCATTTTCTACCCGCATACGTCGAACTGGGATTTCATTATCGGATTGTTGGCGAAATGGGCGCTCGAATTCGACGTACATTGGGTTGGCAAGGATTCGCTGTTTCACGCGCCGCTGGGGCGCCTATTCCGGGGCTGGGGCGGCATTGCAGTCAATCGCAGCGAGCCGACCGGATCCATCGCGCGGCTTGCCGAGGAATTCTCGGCCCACGATCGCTTCTTGCTCGCGCTCGCGCCCGAGGGCACCCGCCAGCGCGCCGAACACTGGCGTTCGGGGTTTTATCACCTGGCACTCGCGGCAAAGGTCCCTCTTGCGCTGGCGTTTATCGACTACCCGAGCCGGGAAGTTGGTGTCGGAGGCTATCTGGACCTGAGCGGCGATCCGGCGCGGGATATGGCGGCCATCGCCGCGTTTTATGTTGGCAGGACGGGCAGGTGGCCGGCTTTGCAGGGTCCGATCCGGTTCGAGGGCGCGCCGCCCCGCGACTGACCAGGCGCGGGGCGGCGCCTGCGGCGGTGGCCTGCGCGTGCACCGCCGTAGCGTTGCTGCTGACGCCGGCAGATGCCGTTTCGACACCACTGCCCGCCGGTTCGTCGCACGCCTGCTTGCGGGGCTGTCGTGTCGCCCGGACACTGGGAACTCCAACGGGGCCGGCGTATCGCCGCACATGGAGATTCAACGAAGGGCACTGCCATGCTGACAGCCGATCGATCCAACCCTGCGTGCGACTCAAAGCTCGGCGGGAATTCGGGCCATCCGCTGAACCTGATTCCGTTTTTCGGGCGCATCAAGCCATTCCCTGGGCGCGGCATCGTCTACACGCTGATCTGGAACACGATATTCGCCGCCGTGTTCGCGGCCTTCTGGATCATTTTCGATCCTCACGTGCATTTGATGCGGGTACTCTGGGTCAATCTGGTCGTGGCCAACTGCATCGGGTTTTTCATTCATGGCGGTTTTGCGCTTGGCCGGCGTCTGGTCGGCCGCTGGCTGCAAGACGCTTCGTTCGCGGCGCGCGCGTTCTACTATTCAATTGTTTCCATCATCGGCGTTTTCGCCGGCTACGCGCTCGGCTCCGCGCTGCTCGATTGGCCACAGCTTTGGACATCGGTCCTCTCGCCTGAGGGCGCGACTTCCATTCTGTTGTTGAGCCTGATCATCTCGGCAACGCTCGCGACTATCTTTTTTGCGCGCGAGCGGCAGGCAACAGCGGAGATGGAGTTCCAGCGCGAACGGGCGCGCGTCGAAGCCGCCGAAAAACAGACTCGTGTCGCGCAGCTCCAGCTACTCGAAGCGCAGATCGAACCGCATTTTCTGTACAACACCCTGGCCAACGTGATCACCCTGATCGACGCCGAGCCGGCAACCGCCAAGCATATGATCGAGCGCTTGATCGACTATCTGCGCCGGGCCGCCGCTGCCACCGGCAGCGCCGAGGCGACGCTGGGGCGGCAGGTCGAGCTGCTGCGCGCCTATCTCGATCTCATCGTGCTGCGCATGGGCTCGCGGCTGTCGTATCGGATCGATGTGCCGCCCGAGCTTAGCGGCCTGCCGTTGCCGCCGATGCTGTTGCAGCCGGTCGTCGAGAACGCCATCAAGCACGGTCTCGAGCCCAAGATCGCCGGCGGCGAAGTCAGCGTTACCGCGCGGCGTCAGGGCGACAGGCTGTTGCTTGCCGTGACCGACAACGGGCTCGGCGTTCGCGCGACCCGTGCGGCCGGCTCGACGGGTCTCGGGCTCGCCAATCTCCGCGCGCGGCTGTCGACGATGCATGGCACGCACGCAACGCTGGCCATTGAAGACCGGCAGCCCGGGACAAGGGTTACGATCGAGCTGCCGATGCTGACGGAAGAGCAGCCGGCGTGAGCACGACGCGCGACGGTGCGCCGCGCGCCATCATCGCCGACGACGAACCTCGGCTCGCGTCGTACCTGGCAGAAAAGCTCGCGAAGGCGTGGCCCGAGCTGCAGGTCGCCGGCATTGCGGCCAACGGCGCAGAGGCGTTGCGACTCATCGAAGAGCATGATCCCGACATCCTGTTCCTCGACATTCGCATGCCGGGCCTGACCGGACTGGAGGTGGCGCGCCGCGCGGAGGAAGGCGTGCATATCGTGTTCGTAACTGCCTACGACCAGTACGCGCTCGAGGCATTCGAGCATGCGGCGGTCGACTACCTGCTCAAGCCGGTCACCGACGAGCGGCTCGTGGAAACGATCCGCCGTTTGCGCGAGCGGCTGAAAACGCCCGCCGCCTCCGCCGAGCTGAAGAGCACGCTCGACGCGCTGGCGCGCATGTTGCCAGAACTTCCGGGACTCGCGGGAGCTGCCGGCGGCGCGCCGGAGCGGCTGGTGTGGATTCGTGCTTCCGTCGGCAATCAGGTACGGCTGATCGCCGTCGACGACGTCAGCTATTTCCAGGCCAACGACAAATACACCAGCGTCTTCACTGCCGACGGCGAGGCCTTGATCCGAACGTCGCTGCGCGAACTGGGCGATCAGCTCGATCCTCAGCGCTTCTGGCAGATCCACCGCGGCACCATCGTCAACGTCGCTCACGTCGCCGCGACCACCCGGGATCTGGGAGGCCGCACGGTGATCAAGCTCAAGGCTCGTCCGGAGACCCTGGTGGTAAGCCGCGCATTCGCGCATCGATTTCGCCAGATGTGACCGCGCCATCCCCGGGCGGCACACCTCCCCGCGGCGATTGGAAAGCGGCCGCGCTTGGTTTAATCTGCGACGATGCGCAGGACGGCCTGTTTTCGACGACGTAGCGCGAAGCATTGCGCGGCCGTGTCTGACCCGCTTGGCCGCTTCTCGCGCCGCCTGCCTCGAACAGGAGTCCACACGGAATGAGCGCCCATAATCACGCCGCGCCTGGGCCCCACCGTCACGGCGCGCGCACGGCGGCATCGCGTGAGCGCCGCGCGCTGTGGATCGCGCTTGCGCTTACGGTGGGGTTTGCGGTCATCGAGTCGGCGGCGGGGTGGATGGCTGGGTCGCTCGCCTTGCTGTCCGACGCCGGCCACATGATCACCGACAGTGCCGCGCTGGCGATCGCGCTGCTGGCCCAGCACGTTTCCCAAAGGCCTCCCTCCAGGCGCGCCAGCTACGGCTATGCGCGCGCCGAAGTGCTTGCCGCGTTCATCAACGCGCTGATCATGCTCGCAGTCATCGTCTGGATCGCGGTCGAGGCCGCACGGCGCCTGCTGGCGCCGAGCCCTGTCGTCGGCGGAATCGTGGTCGCCGTGGCGGCGGCGGGGCTGGTGGTCAATATCGCGTCCGCGTGGCTCTTGTCGGGGCACGACAGCCTCAACAGCCGGGCGGCGCTGCTGCATGTGCTGGGAGACATGCTGGGCTCGGTGGCGGCGGTTGTCGCCGGGGCCGTGATCGTCGCTACGGGATGGCTGCCGATCGATCCGATTCTGTCTTTGTTCGTTTCGGCGCTGATTCTGCGTTCGACCTGGATGCTGCTGCGAACGTCGACCCAGGTGCTGATGGAGGGCGTGCCGGCGCATCTTTCATACGACGACATTGGCCGCGCGTTGACGCGCCTACCCGGCGTTGCCGCGGTCCACGATCTGCACGTCTGGTACATGACCAGCAACCGCGCGGCGCTTTCGGCACATCTGCGCGTTCGCGATGCCGCCGCATGGCCGCAAACGCTGGCCGCCGCGCAGCGCCTGCTCGCTCAGCGCTATGGTATCGACCACGTTACGCTGCAGCCGACCTGGCATCAGCCGCCGACAGGCAAGCGCGTCATACCGGTGACGCCGGTGGCGAGCAACGACAAGCCTAGCGTCCACTGAAAACCTCTCGGAGCCCGCATTAAAGCCATTTGGTCTTCTTGAACTGAAAATAAAGCCAGATATCGATCACGACCATGATGGCGACCGAGACCGGATAGCCCCACGCCCACTCGAGCTCGGGCATGTTCTTGAAATTCATCCCGTAGATGCCCGCGATCATGGTCGGCACGCCGATAATGGCGGCCCACGCGGCCAGCTTCTTGGTGACCTCGGTCTCGTTCAGGCTGATCATGCCGAGGTTGACCTGAATGGCGGTGGTCTGCATGTCCCGAATGCCTTCGATCGTCGCATGCAGCCGCTGCAGATGGTCGAACACGTCGCGGAAATATTCGCCCATGCCGGAACAAATCTGCGGGACCCGGCCGCCGTAGAGTTTGCTGACCGCTTCCATGAGCGGATCGACCGCGTGCTTGAGGGTCATCAGACTCCCCTTCAAGGCGTAGAGCGCTTCGATGTTGGAGCGCGCGGTGTTGCGCAGGAAGATTTGCTCCTCGATCTTCTCGAGCTCGGACTCCAACGCGTCGAGGATCGGAAAATAGCGATCGACCACGGTGTCCATCAGCGCGTACAACACGTACGCGGAACCGTGCTTGAGCAGATGCGGCTCGCGCTCGCACCGTGCGCGAACGTCGGAGAATCCGCGCTCAGTGTGCAAACGAACCGAGAGGATGTAGTTCGGGCCGACGAAGATGTCGACTTCTCCGGCATGAAGCGCACCATCGGTAAGCTCGATCGTCTGCAGCACGACGAACAAGGAGTCTCCATATTCTTCGATCTTCGGCCGCTGGTGGCCGTGGCGCGCGTCTTCGACGGCCAGCGCGTGCAAGCCGAACTCCTCGCGCATTTCCTCGAGCTCGGCCGGCTCAGGATGATTGAGCGCGACCCAGACGAAACAGTCGGGGCGTTTGACGTACGCGCTGATCTCTTCTTTCGGAATGTCGCTGAGCTTGGTGCCCTCCTGGTACGCGACGCAGTTCACTAGCATGGCCGGCTCCTTGTTGTAGGGGCGATGTTACCCGTACGGCGCCGTCCATTGCTACCGTGCCTGGCTCCCGGTTCCGAAGACGGGCGGTCGGGTGGCCGAGAGCCGTCCTGTCCGGGTAACATGTGCGTCCCTTCGGCCGACGGACGCATCCCGCGCGTGACCACGAATGATCATTAAGTCGCTGCTCGACACCGACCTGTACAAGTTCACCATGATGCAGGTCGTGCTGCATCATTTCCCGGAAGCGCAGGTCGAGTACCGGTTCAAATGCCGCACGCCCGACGTCGATCTGACGCCTTATATTGCCGAGATCGAGCGCGAGCTTTCCGGCCTCTGCGGCTTGCGCTTTGTCCGGCGCGAGCTCGAGTACTTACGCGGCTGGCGTTTTCTCAAGAGCGACTTTGTCGATCTGCTCGGCCTGTTTCATCTGCAGGATCGCTTCGTCGACGTCAGGCGCTCCGCGACATCGTCCAACGAAATCGAGATTACAATCATCGGGCCCTGGCTGCACACCATATTGTTCGAAGTACCGGTGCTGGCGATCGTCAGCGAGGTCTACTTTCGCAACACGCAGCCGCGACCGGATTTTGCCGAAGGACGCCGGCGTCTGACCGCAAAGATCGAACAAATCAACGCCGTCCCTGACCCGGAGTTTCGCGTCGCCGACTACGGCACGCGTCGGCGCTTTTCCGGAGCCTGGCAGGAGGAAGTGATACTCGCGCTCAAGAAGGGCATCGGCTCGAAATTCGTCGGCACCAGCAACGTCTACTTTGCGCTGGAGCACGGACTCACGCCGCTAGGCACGATGGCGCACGAGTACCTGCAGGCATGTCAGGCGGTCGGGCCGAGGCTGCGCGATTCGCAGGTCTTCGCGTTCAACACCTGGGCGCGCGAGTATCGAGGCGACCTCGGTATCGCGCTGTCCGACGTGTGCGGGATGGAAGCGTTTCTGCGCGACTTCGATCTTTTCTTTTGCAAGCTGTTCGACGGCGTGCGCCACGACTCGGGCGATCCTTTCGAATGGGGCGAGAAGCTCATCGCGCACTACGCCAGGATGCGTATCGACCCGAGAACCAAGACCATGGTGTTTTCGGACGCGCTCAACGTGCCGCTGGCGGTGCGGCTGTTCGAGTATTTCAGGGGGCGCAGTCAGACCGCCTTTGGCATCGGCACCAACTTGACCAATGACGTGGGGTACGAGCCGTTGCAGATCGTCATCAAGATGACGCGATGCAACGGGCAGCCCGTGGCCAAGATCAGCGACGAGCCGTCGAAAGCGATGGATTACGATCCCTCGTACGTCGCCTATCTGCGCGAGGTGTTCCAAGTTCCCGAGGCAGTGCCAAAATCGCCTGGGGAGTCACGCGAAGAAGGCGTCGACGCGGAGTAAGGTCACTAGTGCGACGCGCCCAGTGCCGCCTCATACGCGTGGTGCACCTCGGGACTCACGCATGCGAAAACCACGCGTTCGAGCGCATCGAGCGCATCGAAGTTGCGCACGGCGTGGACCGCGATCGGTACCGCAAGATGCAGCGGGTAACCATATGCGCCGCAGCTGATTGCAGGAAACGCGATCGATGTAAGCCGATGCGCGACGGCGAGCTCGAGCGAACGGCGATAGCAGCGCGCCAGCAGTTCCGGCTCGCCGTCGGCGCCGTGATGCCATATCGGTCCAACGGTGTGAATGACATGCGATGCGACAAGGCGGTAACCGCCGGAGATTTTCGCATCGCCGGTGTCGCACCCGCCAAGTCCTCGGCATGCGGCGAGCAAATCGGGCCCTGCCGCACGGTGGATCGCGCCATCGACGCCTCCTCCTCCCAGCAGTGTTTGGTTGGCCGCGTTGACGATTGCGTCGACATCGAGGGTCGTGATGTCGGCGAGGACGGCATGAAGCGTAGTCATCGGCAGCTCTTCGTGCGCAAAATGGCCTTCCGGATCACGGACGCAGTGCGCGCAAGCCAGTATAGCAACGCTGTCGCATGCCTCCGCTTCGGTTTATAGTAGCGGGATGGCCGCGAATCCGATAAACACGCCGAGCGCACCTGGCGCTACCGCCGCCGAGGGCGCTAAGACGCGTGTCACGAAGGTGCCGGACCGCCGACTTCGGTTGGAGGACATTCTCAAGCTGATGCTGGTCGACGGGCTGGTGTCCGCGGCGGACGCGGAAAAGCTCGCTCGCTCGCGCACGCAGCGCTTCGAGACTCCACTCGAATTGATCGCCGACCAGAAATGGCATGCGCTGGCGCCGCCGCGCAAAGTGCTGACGCTCGATGCGCTGGTCGAATGGCTTGCCGGCAAGCTGGGCGTTCCGTATCAGCACATCGATCCGCTGAAGATCGATCTGGTCGCGGTCACCGCGACCATGTCCAACGCTTACGCGGAGCGCTACCGCATTCTGCCGGTCAACGTCGGCGGCGGCATCCTCACGGTGGCGACGAGCGAGCCGTTCGTGCGCTCGTGGGCGGACGAGCTCGAGCAGATCCTCCGCCTGCGAATCAAGTTCGTGTTCGCCAATCCGCAGGATATCCGACGCTACCTGGGCGAGTTCTTCAATCTCGCCCGGTCGATGAAAAAGGCCCAGGAGACGTCGAAGGGCGACATCTCGCTGGCGCGCAACTTCGAGCAGCTCGTCGAGCTGGGCAAGCACGGGCAGCTCGACGCGAACGATCAGCACGTCGTCCACATCGTCGACTGGCTGTGGCAGTACGCCTTCGAGCAGCGCGCGTCCGACATACACATCGAGCCCCGGCGCGACGCCGGTGTCGTACGGTTTCGCATCGACGGCGTCCTGCATCAGGTGTACGTGATTCCGAATCCGGTTCTGATCGCGATGACCAGCCGCATCAAGTTGCTGGCACGGATGGAGATCGTCGAAAAGCGGCGACCGCAGGACGGCCGCATCAAGACCATCTCTCCCGATGGAACGGAAATCGAGCTTCGGATCTCGACCATGCCGACGGCGTTCGGCGAAAAAGTGGTGATGCGCATTTTTACGCCCGACGTGCTGGTGCGCGACTTCGAGGAACTTGGCTTCGCCGGCGAGGATCGCGAACGCTGGGAAAAGATGATCAAGGAGCCTTACGGCATCATCCTGGTCACCGGGCCGACCGGTTCGGGCAAGACGACGACGCTGTACTCGACGATGAAGATTCTTGCGACGCCCGAGGTCAACGTCTGCTCGATCGAGGACCCGATCGAGATGATCGCACCCGAATTCAACCAGATGCAGGTGCAGCCCGCGATCGGAGTCGACTTCGCCAGCGGCGTGCGCACGCTCTTGCGTCAGGACCCGGACATCATCATGGTGGGCGAGATCCGGGACCGCGACACCGCCGACATGGCGGTACAGGCGGCGCTTACCGGTCATCTGGTGCTCTCGTCGCTGCACACCAACGATGCGCCAACCGCGATCACCCGCTTGCTCGATCTCGGCGTTCCACCGTACCTGATCAATTCGACCGTGATCGGAGTCATGGCCCAACGCCTGGTGCGTACGCTCTGTCCGCATTGCAAGAAGGCAGGCGACCCGCCGGATGAGGAGACGTGGCGAATGCTGACGGCGCCATTCGTCGCGGATTTGCCGCAGCAAGTGCAGACCGCCGCGGGCTGCCTGGAGTGCCGGATGACCGGTTACTACGGCCGGATAGGCTTATACGAAATCATGACGCTCACGGCACCGCTGCGGCATTTGATCCATTCGGCGTCGGACGACGCCATGATCCGGGATCTCGCTTACAAAGAAGGCATGAAGCCGCTGCGTGTTTCCGGCGCGATGAAAATCGCTCAGGGATTCACGACGCCTGAGGAAGTGGTCAAGGTAGTCCCGCTGCTCTGAAGCGCACGAAGCCGATTTCCCCCGTCGCGCTCCGGAAGGTCCACAAAGGCGCCGGCGTTTCGACGCCGACCCAAGGCTCCGCAATCGCTCGACTTTCGCCGGCGATGCCGCAAGCAGCTCCTGAACGGTTCGTTACTTCGGACTTCGTCCGCGGCCGTGTTCGCTGATTCGCGGACGCACGCGCGGCTGATCCTGACCTTTGGCACCGGAATGCGGCGGCGCCGGGTCCGGCGCCGCCGGGGCGGGAGGATGATGTCCGAGATTCGGATCGACCGCAGGCGCGCCGTGCTGGGGATCGGGTTTTGCAGCGGGTTTGTTCGTCTTCATGGGCTTGTCCGTTGGATGCAAGCTGCTATTCTCCGCCGCATGTCCATTCCACGTCTATGCGTTTTCGTGCTAGTGCTGGGTTGCTTCCCGGCGTTCGCATGCGCGCAATTCCCGGGGAGAACCGATCCGATGACCGCACTCGAACAGGACCTGGTCGCGAAGTACGGCGAAGCCGAGCGCGCGCGGATCGCGCGCGGGCTCGCGCAGGTCGCGAAGTTCTGGCGGCAAGACGAGGCGGGCAACGCCGGCAAGGGAGACGGCGACGCAGCGGCGCTCGCCTCGTTCGTTCGCGAGAATTACGCGGGGGACGCGGTTGCGCGCGACGCGCTCTTCGCACGGATGGAGTTCGTGTTCGAGTCCCTCGACGGGTATCTGCACGAGATTGGCCGCGACTTCCGGCGTCAGTCGGACCTGGACATTGGACCGATCCGGCCCTTCGACGAGACCCTCGCGGCCTACGATCCCGGCGCTCACGTGAGCGACGACCTGTTCGCCAACAAGCTCGCTTTCGTGATCCTGCTCAATTTCCCCCTCACGTCCCTCGACGAACGGTCGGAAAAGGGCGAGTCCTGGACACGCCGCGAGTGGGCCGAAGCGCGCCTGGCGGAGAGATTCTCGAAGCGGATTCCCGCCGCGGTGAACCTCGCCAACGCCAAGGCATACGCCGACGCCGCGCAGTACATCGCCGGGTACAACATCTGGATGCACCACGTCGTGGATTCGAACGGGACGCGCCTGTTTCCGCCGAAGCTTCGCCTGCTGTCGCATTGGAACCTACGCGACGAGATTAAGGCCGATTACACCGATCCGAAAAACGGGCTGGCCAAGCAACGCGCCATCATGAAGGTGATGGAGCGGATCGTGACGCAAACGATCCCCGATTCCGTGGTGGACAACCCGCAGCTCGACTGGAATCCGGTGACCAACGAAGTGCGCGCCACGACGGACAAGGACTCCAACCTCCCGGCTCCGTCAGGAAAAAAGCCGGGCAACGAACCGGAGCCCGACACGCGCTACGCCAAACTCCTTGCCGTGTTCCGCGCACAGCAGCAGGTCGACGCGTGGTCCCCTTCCGCGCCGACGCTGATTGCGCGCCGCTTCGAGGAAGACCGCCAGATCCCCGAAACCCGCGTCAAGAAAATGCTGGAAGACGTTCTCGCATCCGCTGAGGTTCCGCGCGTCGCGAAGCTCGTGCAAAAGCGGCTCGGCCGGAAGCTCGAGCCGTTCGACATCTGGTACGACGGATTCCGCGCGCGCGGCGAATATACGGAGGCGCAACTCGACGAGATCGTGCGCAAGAGATACCCCACGGCGGAGGCGTACCAGAAGGGCATCCCCGCCATGCTCGCGCAGCTCGGCTTCTCCCGGGAGAGGGCTTCGATGCTGGCCGCGAACATCGTGGTCGACCCCGCGCGGGGTTCCGGCCACGCCATGGGCGCGCAGCGGCGAGACGACAAGGCTCATCTGCGAACGCGCGTCGAGAAGGATGGGATGAACTACAAGGGCTTCAACATCGCCGTCCATGAGATGGGACACAACGTCGAGCAGACGTTCTCGCTGAACACGATCGACCACACCCTTCTCCAGGGCGTGCCGAACAATGCGTTCACCGAGGCCCTGGCGTTCGTCTTCCAGGGACACGATCTCGAGCTGCTGGCCCTCTCGAAGCCCACGGCAGAGACGCGGGCGATGAAGACGCTCAACGACTTCTGGTCATGCTACGAAATCTCCGGCGTGGCACTGGTGGACATAGGCGTCTGGCACTGGATGTACGAGCATCCCGACGCGTCACCGGCCGAGCTGAAGGTCGCCACGATCGCCATCGCGAAAGACGTGTGGAACCGCTATTACGCGGGCGTATTCGGCACGAAGGACGTGGTGCTGCTCGCCGTCTACTCACACATGATCGACTCGATGCTCTACCTCCCCGACTATCCCGTCGGCTACATGATCGCCTTCCAGATCGAGCAGCAGATGGAAAAGTCAGGAGCCATCGGGCCGGAGTTCGAGCGCATGGCCACCGCGGGGAACATCGCTCCGGATCTATGGATGAAGCGAGCGACTGGCGCTCCCGTCGGCGCGGAGGCGCTTCTCGCCGCAACCCGGAAGGCGCTCGACGACCTTCCGTGATGGCTCATCGCGCTTGAAATTGCGGTAGCGAAATCTGTGTTGTCTGGCGAATAAGTGCGGATCCCAGCGGCGGCCCTTGCAACGCAGACATCCCGCTGATGGCACAGAACGTGCGTGAATGACCTGTGCTGCTCAGGACAAGACGTTTACTACGAAGAAACGGGGACGCAGTACGCGCCCGTGCTGCGTAGCGTCAGCTTTGGCCGCGAATGGTCGCAAATCAAGGGACCGCACGTCATAAAGGCAATTGACGAAAAGCTCAAAATGGCGATGTCAAGTAGCGCTGATTTGCCAACAGATGCTGCCCACGAACCCCCTGACCGGGGATCGGAGGAACTGCACGCCAAAGCGTGTCTGATGGGCAAGCGGTTCGGCGTCAATTCCGTGCTGGTCGGGCTCGGCTGCGCCGTGATCGTTGCCGTGTGGGCGGTGATGATCGAGCGCATCGATTTCGAGCATGCCGAGACGATTGCGGCCGCGACGAAGCAGAACGCGAGTCTCGCGCGGACTCTGGAGGAGCACACTGTCAGAACGCTTGCGGGTATCGACCAAGCGCTGCACTTCATCATGTATCAGTATGGGCAGCAAGGATTGGCCCTCAGTGTTCGCAAAGCAATGGCGGACGGCGAGATCGACGAAAGCATTTTCACCGATATTGCCGTAATCGATGAACACGGACTAAGAGTGCTAGGGCGCGATGATGCAAAGCCCTTCTCGGTAGCGGACCGCGAGTATTTCAAGTTTCAACAGCACGCGGACCGCAACGACTTGTTCATCAGCCAACCGGCGTTGGGACGCGCGACCGGCAAGTGGGCGATCCACGTGACTCGGCGCATCAACAAACCCGATGGATCGTTCGGGGGTGTCGCCTTGGCCGCAGTCGATCCGACCTACTTCACAAAGTTCTATCGGGAGGCCAACCTCGGCGAGCGCGGTTTGGTCACGCTGGTTGGTCTCGACGGCATCACCCGCGCGCGGCAAGTCGGCGGAATCGGCTCGTTCGGCGAGGACATGCACGGCAGCACGCTGATGGCAGAACAAGCCAAGAGTGAGGCGGGAAACTTCACAAGCACCGGCAGGCTGGACGCCACGCCGCGATTGGTTAGCTTTCGCACCTTGCCACACTATCCGTTGATTGTTGCGGTGGCGACTTCCGAGGAAGCGACCTTGGCCCCATTTCGCGATCGCGCGCGCAACTATCGCATCTTTGCCGCGTTCGCCACCGCATGCGTCATTCTTTTCGTGGCGGGAGCATTGATTGCGCTTTCGCGGCAACGGCGGGCGGCCGCCTCGCTCCAGGAATCCGAGCGCTTTACCCACGCCACGATTGACGCGCTATCCAACACCATCGCGGTGATCGACGCATCGGGTCGCATACTCTCGGTGAACAGGGCATGGCGGGAATTTGCCAGAGCCAATGGCGCGGTCCCAGCGGCGGTCTCCGAGGGCAGCAACTATTTCGACGTGTGCGACAAAGCGGCGGCAAGCGGCGACGCGAAGGCGGCTGCAGTGAGCGAATTGCTGCGCGCGGTAATCAGTGGGGAACGGAACAGCGCGGCACTGGAGTACCCCTGCCACGCGCCTTCGGAGCAGCGCTGGTTTTGCCTCTCGCTAACACGATTCTCCGACGACGGCCCTATACGCGTTGTCGTCTCTCACGAAAATATCACCGAGCGCAAAGTGCACGAGAGTCATATCGAATATCTCGCGACGCACGATGCCCTCACCGATCTCCCGAACCGCAATCTTCTCAACGACCGCATAACGCAAGCGATCAATCACGCCGGACGCGTGGAATCGGAATTAGCAGTTATTTTTGTCGATCTTGACCACTTTAAACACGTCAATGACGCTTTCGGCCACCTTGTCGGCGATGAGCTTCTCAGGGTTATTGCGCAAGAACTTAAAGCCCTTGTGCGTAGCGGCGATACGGTGGCGCGGCTCGGCGGCGATGAATTCGTGCTGCTGCTGGACGACGTGAAAAATGCGGGGATTGCCGCGACCGCGATTTCACGAAAGGCGCTGGAACGATTTTCTCGGCCCTTTGTGGTCGGCACGCGGGCGTTCACGGTCACGGCCAGCATCGGGGTAAGCCTGTATCCCGGAGACGGCCAGGACCCGGAAATGCTGCTGATGAACGCCGATGCCGCGATGTATCACGCCAAGGAAGCGGGCTGCAACAACTTCCAGTTTTCGGCGCCGGAAATGAAGAACAAGGCGATCGAACGCTTCGCGCTCGAAGGGGCGTTGCGCCGTGCACTCCAGCTGGATCAATTCGAGCTTCACTACCAGCCCCTTGTGCTGATGGCTACCGGCGAAGCCACCGGAATAGAGGCCTTGATCCGCTGGCGCCCCCCGGACGAAGGGCTCATCCCGCCGGCGCAATTCATTGCAATGGCCGAGGAAACAGGGATGATCATTCCTATTGGAGAATGGGTGCTCAGGACCGCCTGTGCCCAGAACAAGGCGTGGCAGGACGCCGGATTCCCACCGCTCACCGTATCGGTCAACCTCTCGGCGATCCAACTGCGCCAAGCGGGCTTGGTGGAGCTGGTTGCCAGGATTCTTGACGAAACGGGACTGGACGCCCGCTACCTGGATCTCGAGCTCACCGAAACCATGGTGATGGGCAAGTCGCAATCGGTGATCGACTGCTTGCACGCGCTGAAGGCGCTAGGAGTGACGCTCTCGATCGATGATTTCGGGACGGGTTACTCCAACCTCGGCTATCTCAGGAGCTTTCCTTTGGATCAGCTGAAGATCGACCGGTCGTTTGTGCATGACTTGCCGGAAAGCAGCAATGCTGCCTCGATCGCGCGCGCCATCGTGAGCATGGGCCATAGCCTTGGGTTGCGGGTCGTTGCAGAGGGCGTGGAAACCGCAGCTCAGGCACAATTTCTCGCCAGCATCTGGTGCGAGCACGCCCAAGGCTATTTTTACAGCAAGGCGTTGCCGGCTGCGGAATTCGCGTTATGGTTGGCGAGTGGTCAGTCGATGGGAACGAAAACGGTGACCCGCAATACGAAAGAAATCGTGGTCGTTGCCTGATAGGCTGCACCGCTGCGCCTTCTCCGTGCTCGCGCGATCCTGATCCGTCGCAACCTCTCCCGTGCGCCGAACACACCCGAGCGTATTCATGTTCCTGATCGTTCCTTTCGGAGCGATGGGCGGATACCTCTCGGTCGCGATCGGCTATCAACTCACGCAGGCCGGCGTCAGCGTTGAAGAGGTAGCCGGGCTCGTCGCGTTCAGCTATCTCCCGCAGACCTGGAAATTTCTGTGGGCGCCGGTGGCGGACACGACGCTCTCGCGCAAGACGTGGTACCTGCTTGCGGGACTCGTGAGCGCGCTGGGCATTTTCGTGACGGGCGCAGTCCCTGCCGACGAGCGATCGCTGCCGCTGTTGTACGCGGCGGTGCTGGTCTCGAATGTGGCGTCCACGTTTCTGGCGATGGCGACGGAAAGCCTGATGGTCTACAACACGTCGCCGGAACTGCAGGGCCGCGCCAGCGGCTGGTTCCAGGCAGGCAACCTTGGCGGCAATGGGCTGGGCGGCGGCGCCGGGCTTTGGCTGGCGCAGACACTGCCGGAACCGTGGATGGCCGGCGCTGTGCTCGCGGTGGCGTGCGCACTGTGCGGAGCGGCGCTGTGGTTCGTGCCGGAGACGCCGCGGCTGGCGCGTACAGGGCACTACGGTCGCACGCTGGCCGCAGTATTAAAGGATCTCTGGCAGGTGGCACGGACGCGGGCCGGCATTCTTGCGCTCCTCATCTGCTTTCTTCCCATCGGCAGCGGCGCCGCGTCCAATCTGTGGTCGGCAGTGGCCGATGACTGGAACGCCAGCGCGAACACCGTGGCGCTGGCAACGGGAGTCTTTAGCGGCATCGTGTCCGCGCTCGGCTGTCTAATCGGTGGTTACGGCAGCGATCGAATGGACCGCAAGACGGCGTACGCGCTTTACGGCCTGCTGATGGCGATGTGCACCGTCGCGATGGCCCTCGCGCCGCGCACCGAGGCGATGTACGTGGTGTTCACGCTGATGTACGCGTTGATCCAGGGACTGACCTATGCCGGTTTCACGGCGGTGGTGCTCGAAACGATCGGCCTCGGCGCGGCGGCGACCAAATACAACCTGTACGCATCGCTCTCGAACATGCCGATCGCGTACATGACGCTGGTCGATGGCTGGGCTCACACGCGCTGGGGCGCGGCGGGTTTGCTCAACGTCGAGGCTGCGATCGGTGTGGTGGGGATCGTCGTGTTCGTTGCTTTTGCAATGGCGTTGCCGCGGCGGGTGTCGAGCTGCTAAGCCGCATCAGTATGACTTTGTCGACCCACGCAACGTCATGAAAGCAAGCGGTGCGGCGCCAGATGCATCTCTTGATTTGAGCGGTCTGGTGCTGTTCTGTCGCGATACTCCAAGAGCGACGGCTTCTTACAGGAGATAGTGCAACTAATGCGATACTGCTGCTAGCTGCGCGCGCAAGAAACAGGGAAACGTCAAATTGATCAAGCGCTCCTTTCTGACGGCATCGGTCCTCATCGGCGTCGCAATAGCGAGCGGTCTCTGCATCGCCGCGCCGTCCGACTGCAAGTTGATAACCATCGCGGAATGGCCGATCCGGCTGGAACATAACAAGCTGATCGTCGATGGCGCGATCAATGGCCAGAAGATCGGCATCGTGCTGGACACCGGCGCGGAGCGGAGCTTCATCCTGCGCTCAGCGGCGGTACGGTTGGGGCTGACCCTGCGACGGGCCAGGGGTCTCCGACTTTTTGGCATCGGCGGCGAAACCGAGGTCGAAATGGCGCATCTCGATGAGTTCAAGATCGGTGAAGCGACGCACAAGAATTGGCAGGTGATCGTCGCCGGCGAACGAGAACTGGGAGGCGACGTCGCCCTTCTTCTCGGCGACGATTTCTTTCACGGGGCGGATGTCGAATTCGATTTGGCCCATGGTGCGGTCAGGCTTTTCCAGCTCAAGGATTGCGATGGCGTGTCGCTCGCATACTGGGCGACCAGCGGTGCCGGCCACGTGGAGATCGAGGCGGTCGATGACGTACATCCACACGTCGTTCTGGCTGTCCAGATCAACGGCCAACCGTTCCGGGCGCTGCTCGATTCCGGCGCCGGTATTTCGATGCTAAGCACGTCGGATGCCGCCCGGCTGGGCGTTACGCCGGAAACGGCCGGCGTCGTTACGGTAGGTAGGGGCTCAGGACTGGGCGCAAAGCAGATCGATTCCTGGATCGGTCCTTTTCAGAGCTTCACTATCGGCGAAGAAACAATCCAGAACCCCAAGATCGCTTTCTCCGACCTGTGGAAGGGCACGACGTATACTCAGACCGGCAGCAATCTGCGGACGCAAGTCGGGCTGCAGCCCATGCTGCTGGGCGCCGACTTCCTTCTTGCACACAGGGTCCTGATTGCCCACAGTCAGCGCAAGATCTACTTCACCTATGCCGGCGGCCCCATGTTTCAAGTGAGCCGACCGCCGGAGGCTCGTAGCGATCCAGGTCAGGAAGTCGGCAGCAAACCGACAGGCGCGAACTGAGCAGGACGGATCGCGCGGCGTGATTACGGCGCGCTACGCGATTGCGTCGCCTGAGTGCGCGCACATCGCGAGCATCGAGTGAATATCGAAGGTTGCGCCTAGTCCTGCGTCCAGCCGGCCGGCATACGGGCTGCGGTTTCCTGACGGTGATCCTCAGAATGGGCTCTCGCCTTGGGATTAGGAAGAAGTGTGCAATTGACTGGACGTTGCCGGATTCCTGCCATTACCGAGGGCAACGGGAAAACTACAGCCTTAGATGGAGCAACTGGCCGGGTTGCTCGTCGAGATGTTGCAGCTCTAAGACATCGATTCCTGCATTTGCCGAGTTGAAATGACGATGCGATGGCGGAAGGTGTGAGATTCGAACTCACGGCGCCGTTGCCGGCACGCCGGTTTTCAAGACCGGTGCATTAGACCACTCTGCCAACCTTCCCGATTCCCGCCGGTTTTAGCCCCGGCAACGCTGCCAGGCTCCCGGACTCGAAAATAATAACATTGCCCCCATATAGGGCTTACCGGGCACTTGGGCGCCACCCGGCGACTGGAACCGTTGAAACTCCACGGATTTCTGCTAGTCTAAGCCCCATGCGACGTTTTTCGTCGCCTTGGAGAGGAAACACATGGAACCGCAACTGAAACCTGTTCCTACGGGTAATGGACCGTTCCGCGGTTGGCCCGAGGCCGTCGATACGACGGTCGGAACCGACTCGAGCAAGGTTCTGCGCAATACCTACTGGCTGCTCGCGCTGTCGATGCTGCCGACCATTGCGGGTGCCTATGTCGGCATGTCGATGAATTTTGCCGGAGTGTTCAAGGCTTCGCCGATCATGGCGCCGCTGCTGATGTTCGGGGCGATGTTCGGCATGCTGTTCGTCGTCTCCGCGCTGCGCAATAGTAGCTGGGGCGTGCTGGGGGTCTTCGGCTTCACCTTCGTCTCCGGCGTCATGCTGGCGCCGATGCTTCAGTATGCCGCGGGCTTAAGAAACGGCGGGCAACTGGTCGCGATCGCGGGTGGGATGACTGCGGCGGTATTTCTGGTGATGGCTACGATCGCGACGGTATCCAAGCGTGACTTCAGCTTTATGGGTAAGTTCCTGTTCATCGGGCTGGTCCTGCTGATTATCGCGTCCGTGGCCAATATTTTCTTCCAGGTGCCGGCGTTCCAGATCGCCATCTCGGCCATCGCTGTATTTATTTTCTCGCTCTATCTGCTCTATGACGTGAGCGCGATCGTCCGCGGCGGCCAGACTAACTACATTATGGCGACGCTGGCGCTGTTTCTGGACATCTTCAACATCTTTGTCAACCTGCTTAACCTGCTGCTTATGTTCTCAGGGCAGCGCGACTAGCAGACGCGAGCAAAGGCACGAAGGGCGGCGAGAGCCGCCCTTTTTTTGTTTGCTGCTGGGGAATGCGCAAACAACACGGGCGTCATCCCCGCGAAAGCGGGGATCCAGTGGCGTTCGTACCAAAGACGCTGGATTCCCGCTTTCGCGGGAATGACGAACTGACGCTTTCGCGGGAATGACGAATAATGGGTTCCTCGGCGCAAGTCAGGTCGGATTCTTAGCCGAAACGATCCAGGTCGAGCCGTTCAGGCTCACGTGGCCATCCGGCGCGGCAAGCGGGACAAGAGCGCGTTCGACAGCATCGAGAATGATGGGCACGTGCTCGGCGCCGACCTCGCGCACCAGGCGGGAAACCGGCCCGATCTGCAGCGCGCGCTCGGCTGCGGAGCGCGGCGTCGCGCCCAGAGAGATCGCCACGTCGAAGCGCTGCACGTCGATCGCGCCGAAGCCGGCGCCGGACAGAATGGCGCGCAGCCTTTCCTCGTCGGCGAATGCAAATGGTCCGGGCGCATTCGGATCGGCGGGCGCCGGCGTGACGCCCATCGCCGCGCGCGCGGCGGAGAGGGGCGTCATCGCCCACGGGTTGTCGCGCGGCGTTCGCCAGCAGACAAACAGGCAGCGGCCACCCGCGCGCAGCGATTTGCGCATATGGCTGAAGGCCGGAGAGGGTTGGCTAAAAAACATCACGCCAAAGCGCGAGAACAGCAAATCGGTGTTTGCCGGCAGCGCGGCCTCGGATGCATCGCCCTCGCGGAAAGTGAGGTCTGCGCCATCGGCCAGCGCGCCACGTGAGCGAGCAACCGCCAGCATCGGCTGCGACACGTCGATACCGAGGACCGCGCCAGCCGCGCCGACCATCCGCGCAAGCTCGATCGAGGTGTCGCCGCACCCGCAACCGACGTCGATCACGCGCTCTCCCGGTTGCGGCGCCGCAGCCTTCAGCGCGGCGTCACCGAAGGGCACCACGAAGCGGTCGATCTCCTGCCGCATGGCGGCCCATCGCTGGCCCAGCGCACCATTCCATTCTGCAATCTGTTCGGAGTTGTCGGCCGGCATGGATCACTTTCGACGATTCACAGCAGGACGATTGTACGGCTGCGCGGACAGCAGATGACCGCTATACTTTTGGACTAGGAGATGGCAATGAGCATCAAGCGTGAGTCACTCAGGCGTACGGACGTCGCGACTGGCCGGAGGCTTGCCCCCGTGCACCCCGGCACGGTGCTGTTCAAGGACTTGGTCGAACCCCTTGGTCTCACCCGCTATCGCGTAGCAAAGGCCATGCGGGTACCACAGAGACGCGTCGACGAGATCTGCGCCGGCCAGCGCGCGATAACCGCGGAC
>JADGRP010000021.1 GCA_017880805.1 Burkholderiales bacterium | reverse complement strand
CTGCTGCCACCCATGTCGTCGCGAAGATCACATAGGGCGCGACACGAAAGAGCCAGGAGGCGTTCTCCGCCAGCACGACCTCCTTGCGAAGCAGCTTGAGCAGATCGCGATAGGGCTGGATGATCTGCGGGCCCTCGCGACGCAGCAAGCGCGACTTGACCTTGCGCACGTAGCCGGTGAGCAGAGGAGCCAGCAGCAGAACCAACACCAACTGGCCGAGCTGAACGAGTGCGTCGAGCATTACTGCCATAGCGCCAATATGGCTAGAAGCGCCACCAAGGCACCGGATACCAGGGTCAAGTAGCCCCGCAGAGTCAGGTACTGCACCCTGTTGAGGTGAGTAGCGGTGACGCCGACAAACCTGGCAACGGGCGCGTAGAAAGTGTCCCACACGCGATCTCGGAGATGGACATGCATTCGTGCCGGCCGCAGATCTCCAGGTGCTGGCATCTGGATTTCCTCGCGAGCCTGAAACACCAGGGTTCCGAATACCCGTCGAATTGGCTGCGCAAAGCTGCCGGCCGTGTATTGCGTGGCAGGACTTGCATCCGGGAATCCGCAGTCCCACGAGGCAGACCGGCGAATGGCATGCGACGCCCAGCGATGAATGACATAGGATGCAAGGGTGGCAGCGCCTGCGATAAGGACGAACAACAAGAGGCCGTTGTAAGAGCTTCGGCCCTCGGTGATCGGGACGATCGTGAGCCACCTGAGCGCCGTTTGTTGCTGCAGATGCCCACCCACTACGATTTGGACAACTGGAGCGAGCGCATCGATGAAATAACCCGGCAGGATTCCCGCGACGAGGCACAGGAGGACCAACACGAACATCGCGCTAAGCGAAAAGGCATCCGCTTCCCTGGCGTTCTGCGCGTCACCCGTTCTGGGTCGGCCGAGAAAGGTTATTCCGAATGCCTTTACGAAGCACGCAGCGGCCAGCGCGGCCGACAGTGCCAATGCGGCGCCAATCGCTGGTGCCAGGAACTTCAGCCCCCACTGTGGAAGCTGGGGACTCAACAAAATCGCCTGGAATGTCAGCCATTCGGAGACGAAACCATTGAATGGAGGCAGTGCGGAGATTGCCGCCGAACCGATGAGGAAGGCAAGGGCGGTGAAGGGCATGCCATGGATGAGTCCGCCCAGGCGCTCCATGTCGCGTTGACCCGTAGCGGTGAGGACCGCACCGGAGCCAAAGAAGAGGAGGCTCTTGAAGACCGAATGATTGAATACGTGAAACAAGGCCGCGGTCATCGCCAGCGCTGCGGGCCCTACCATGTCGTTGGCACGAAAAGCCAGCCCAAGACCCAGCCCGATGAAGATGATGCCGATGTTCTCGACCGTGTGATAGGCGAGCAAGCGCTTGAGATCGTGTTCCATCAGCGCGTGGAGCACGCCCAGAACGGCACTGGCGCCGCCGAAAAGTAATACCACGGCACCCCACCACCAGACGGACGGCCCCATCAGGTCGAACACAATTCGCACGAAGCCGTACACCGCGACTTTGGTCATGACACCGCTCATCAGAGCGGACACGTGGCTCGGCGCAGCCGGATGAGCCAGCGGCAACCAGACGTGCAGCGGTACAAGCCCAGCCTTTGAGCCGGCGCCAAGCAAGGTCAGCGCGAGGACTGCCGCGGCAGTATTGGGGGAAGGGCGGGCATTGCGGATCGCCTCAAACGCATAACCGCCGTCGGGACCCGCCAAGAGACCAAAACTAAGCAGCAGTGAAAGCGTACCGAGACTCGCCATCAACAGATAGATATATCCCGCTTGCGCGTTGCCGCGCTGCTGGTGGTGCGCCATCACGAGCGCCCACGACGTTAGCGACATGAACTCCCAAGTGAGCAGGAATGTGAATGCATCGTCGGCCAATACGACCAGATTCATGCCGGCGAGAAATGCGGGGAAGAAGGGCAGTACACGACCAGGCTGGCGTTCGTGCCGTCCGTCGCCGAGGCCATAGAGGCTTGCCGTAGCGCCGCCCAAATTGACGACCGTGAGAAACGCCGCCGCCAGCGGGTCGAGCCGGAAATGTGCACCTAGCCAAGGCAATCCGATGGGCAAGCGCAACGTTTGCGCCAATCCTGCGTCGGTCACTAAAACCCATCCGACCGTTCCCAAGGCAGCCGTTGAGGCGACTAGCGCGACCATGTACACCAGCATGGCCGTCGTGGTCCGTCGCACGCCCGCAACCGCCAAGATGGCCGTTCCCAGGAGTGCCGCAATGCACCACAACACTACTTCTACCGCCATGGAGCGATGCCTCGTTTGCCTATTCGCCTTATGGGGCGCACGTTACGCAGTTCAAGAAATCAGCGCGACTTCAGTCGAACCCCTCGTCCACCCTTCTCGCTAATGGCGCCTTCGCTGATGAGTTCAACGTTGGCGGCCTCGAGCGCGGCGATGAGTTTCATCAGTGAATCCACATTGCCCCGAATCAGGCCCTCGCTGGCCTCCATTCTTTGAATGGTAGGGAGCGACAGACCTGAGGCTCCTGCCAGCGAACGCTGGTCCATTCCGACCAACGCGCGCGCGGCTCGGAGCTGTGCAGCTGTTAACATGCTTTATCAATCAATAATGACGTTTGATGCAGAATAACTAAATCCTAAAACTTCTTTGGCTCGATCGCAACTGGTGAATCCTCAGCTCGGACCGTTTGGGCCGGCGACCTCAACCACCGCGCCCGGGCGTCGCCGGCGGCTGTGCGCGCCGGCCATCAAGCCAAATACACGGCCAACGGCACCAAGTGCGGTAGCGACCATCGTGCGAAGCGTATCGATCTCGGAAATGAAGCGGCATGGGGTCGCGGATTCAGGCGTCGGGAGGAACTGCCTGCCGAGAAGCGCAAAATACATATTTCCATCTAGTACAGCAAGGGTCACCAGCACACTCATCTCGACAATGCATGAAATGCATACAAAAGACTAATTTCATTAAAATGGTGCCACTTGATATTTGTCTCCGATGGACCAAAAAACGGCGCCGCCGCACCCATATCGACCCCAAGGAGACGGAGGTACTGACGACCTACGCGAAGAGCAGGACGCCGGACGCGCAACGGTCGTCTGCGGGCCGATTCCGCGGTATGTGCTCGAGCGAGGCGTGACCTAACGCGCCCGGTCGAAGATCAACAACATTGCGAGCGGTACCTTGCGCGTATCGCAGGTGCTGGTGCTATCGTCCGGCACGCCCACGTTCGGTGGTGTCCCGCCGAGAGCCGCGCCTCACTCTTCGACCTGCAAAGAAATCATCCGAGAGGAGCCAGCATATGCCGCAACGCGAGGTTGAGATTGTCAACGAACATGGACTAGACGCGCCCGCGTGCGCGAAACTTACTCAGCTCGCCGCGAAGTATCAGTGCAACGTGTCGCTGACCCGCAGAGGGCGTACGGTCAACGCCAAGAGCCTCATGGGCGTGATGATGCTGGCCGCGGGAAAGGGGAGCTGCGTCGTGCTCGAAACCGACGGCCCGGATGAGTTGGAGGCACTAGGTGCCATCGTTGCGCTGATCGGCGGCCATTTCGGCGAAGGGCAATGACGAAATTTGCGCAGTCGGCAGCTCAGCCAGTAGCTATATGTCGCAACTGAACATCAATTGTGCCAACACTAACGGTAAACGCGAGCTATTGCGCGGCCTGCCTTCGAATGCAGGCGGCGCGGCGGATTTGGACCGCATGCGAGGTGGTGCCGAGCGTGACTGCATGCGTTGCGGCTGGTCTCGATGTCTATCAGCGATCCGTGAAAGTCCGCTTTCGGGCGACGCGAACGGCGGCTCAGGGTCGGACGCAGCCGTTCAACGGAATGCGATTCAAGTCTGATCGGACAATGATTGTACGGTCGAGTGTTGGTCAGGACTGGATTTGGTCAGTGACTTCACGGAAGGACAGGCGCACATCGAGGCGCGACACGCGGCAGATTGACGCCAGATATTCTACAAACCGGATTTTTATTCTACAAAGTTAGTAGGCACACTCGCGGAAACACTGCAGAATTGGGGTGGCTGATGGGACTCGAACCCACGACAACCGGAATCACAATCCGGGACTCTACCAGCTGAGCTACAGCCACCACTGAAACCGCGGTCCCGCATGCGTGCGAAGTTGGCACGCCCGACAGGACTCGAACCTGTTACCCCCGGCTTAGAAGGCCGGTGCTCTATCCAAATGAGCTACGGGCGCCCGGGCTACGCACATCTCACTCACTTTCCACTCATCTGTTGCGGAGTGTCCAGCATCGAACCGATCCGGTCGGTGGTCGGGGTGGAGAGATTTGAACTCCCGACATCTTGCTCCCAAAGCAAGCGCGCTACCGGACTGCGCTACACCCCGAAGGATTTGAATTATGGCGTGTAATCGATCGCCCGGTCAAACCGCTCCGCGCGGCCTCGTCGGGTCTCGCTGTCGGTCTAGCGAGCAAACTTACGGATAACGCCCAACGCTTCTTCGATGGCGCGCTCCCCGTCGCCGGACTTCACTGCGCGTTGCACGCATCCATGGAGGTGATGTTCGAGCAGTTGCATCGCCAGCGCGTCCAACGCCGACTGCACGGCGCTGACCTGGGTCAGAATGTCGATGCAGTAGCGATCCTCCTCGATCATCTTGCCGATGCCGCGAACCTGCCCTTCGATGCGGCTCAGGCGCTTCGACAACGCCGAGTGGTCGCGGCGCTTGACGAGCGGATGCCGCGAACGAGCCGGCGTCGGCGTCCTCGCGCGCTTACTTTGCTCACCGGATTCCTTACTCGACGAGGTCATATCCGGCGTCTTCGACTGCCAACTTGAGCGCCGCGAGATTCGTGCGCGCCGGGTCGAACGTAACCTCGGCGCTGCCAGGATCGAGCGCGACGGTCGCCCGTTCCACGCCCGAAATCGCCTGCAGCACGCGGGTCACACTCGCAGTGCATCCGTTGCAGGTCATACCGTGCACTTTGAAAGTAGTGGTTTCCACAAGCCGCTCCTGTTGCGTAACTCAAATCTGGGGCCGCCATCGCTTCAGCAGCAACGCATTGGTGACGACGGAAACCGAGCTCGCCGCCATGGCTGCGCCTGCAATGACCGGGCTCAGCAGTCCGGCCGCCGCGAGCGGAATGCCGAGCACGTTATAGCCAAAGGCAAAAAACAGATTCTGGCGAATCTTGGAGAGCGTCGCCCGCGAAAGCTCGATCGCGTCAGCAACCGCGTTGAGATCGCTGCGCACCAGCGTAATGTCGGCCGCCTCGACTGCAATATCCGCGCCGGCACCGATGGCAAAACTGACGTCCGCGGCCGCCAACGCGGGTGCATCGTTGACGCCATCGCCAACCATGCCGGTTACGATGCCGCTGGCCTGGAACGCGCGCACGGCATCGACCTTATCCGCGGGCATGGCCCCGGCACGAATGTCCTCAATGCCGACCGCGTCGGCAACCTTGCGCGCCGTCGCGAGGTTATCTCCGGTCATCATCACGACGTCGATATGCGCCGCCTTGAGCCGTGCAATCGCTCGCGCAGACGTCGGCCGGACGCGATCGGCCAGCACGATCAGCCCGAGCACAGCGCCACCAATCGCAACACCAACGACGGTCTTGCCGGCGCGCTGGAACGACGCCGCGGGCTCGGCCGGCAGCGTCACACCATTATCGGCAAGAAAACTCAATGAACCGACCATCGCCTCTCCGGCCTCGACACCGACCCGCCCGCGCGCGCCCTTGCCGGAGACCGATATGAACTCGCTGACGGTGAGCGGCGCGACATTGCGAGCCGCCGCAACGATTGCCTGCGCCAGCGGATGCATCGAGCCTTGTTCCAGCGCCGCGGCGACTCCCAGCAGCCGCTCGCGCGTCGCGCCATTCAACGCCAGCACATCTGTCACTTCCGGTTGGCCCTCCGTGAGCGTCCCGGTCTTGTCGACAATCAGCGCACCGAGGCGACCGGCGTTCTCGAGTGCGGTCGCATTGCGAATCAGCACGCCCGACTGCGCGCCCCGGCCAGTGCCGACCATGATCGCGGTCGGCGTGGCGAGACCAAGCGCGCAGGGACAGGCGATGACCAGCACCGCCACGGCGTTGATCAAACCCTCCGCCGCCGCCCCGCTCAACCACCATCCGAGCGCGAAGGTCAGCATCGCGATGCCGAGTACGACCGGCACGAACACGCCGGAGACTTTGTCGGCAAGCCGCTGGATCGGCGCTCTGGAGCCTTGCGCTTCGGCGACCAGACGGATAATGCCTGCAAGCACGGTCGCGCTGCCGGTGGCTGTTGCCGAGCACGAAAGCATTCCATCCTGATTGACCGTGCCCGCAAAGACCCGGTTGCCAGCCGCTTTCGCAACAGCGCGACTTTCTCCGGTCAGCATGCTCTCGTCGACCGCGGCGCTGCCGCTTTTCACGACGCCGTCCACCGGAACGCTCTCGCCCGCGCGCACGATGTACCGATCGCCGATCGTTACCTCGGCGAGTGGAATATCGATCGTCAGCCCGCCACGCTCGACATGAGCAATGTTAGGCTGCAATGTCAGCAATTTGTTGAGCGCCGCCGACGTGCCTGCCCTGGCGCGCGCTTCCAGCAACTTGCCGAGCAACACCAGCGTGATCACCGCCGCGCCGGCCTCGAAATAGACGTGCTGTCCGTGTAATCCCAGCATGGTGACCACGCTGCTGAAGATCCAGGCCATGCTCGTCCCCAGGACAATCAACACGTCCATGTTGGCGCCGCCGCCACGCAGCGAGTGCCAGGCTCCGAGATAAAAGCGGCGGCCCGCCCAAAGCTGAACCGGTGTGGCAAGCGCGAACTGAAGCCATCGCGGCAACACGTCGGTGTGCGCGGCGCGCCAATCGCCCGCAGCCAGCATAGGCAGCATCTGCGCGAGGAGAGGCAGCGTAAGCACCGCAGCGATGACCAGGTCGCGCTTGAGCCCGTTGTATGCGGCGACCTTGCGTGCCCTGTCTTCGCCTCTCTCGCGCTCGGAGTCGCGCCGAACGAAGGCGTGATAGCCGGCACGCTCGACTGCAGCGATGAGCACGTCGGCGTTGGCGACCGCGGGATCGAATCGAGCCGCCGCGCTTTCAGTCGCGAAGCTCACCGTGGCGGCGACGCCCGGAATCCGATTGAGCGATTTCTCGATACGAGCCGCGCACGCAGCGCAAGTCATTCCCCCGATGCCAAGGTCGAGCCGGCGCTCGGCGTCGGAGGCTGGTGCAGCAATTACGGCAGTATCCATAGTGCCAACCTATACCCTATCGGGGTATATGTCAAAGGCTGCGAGGTGGCATCTCCCGGAATCGAATCCTGCCGGTCAGCAAATCCTTGAACATGACCCAGTCGCCGATGAAACTGTAAAGCGGGTAGGTGAATGTCGCCGGCCGGTTGTGCTCGAAAAAGTAGTGCCCGATCCACGCGAAGCCGTAACCGGCGACCAGCGCACCGGCAAGCCACCAGGCGTCGCGCGTAAAAAGCGCCGTGGCCAGAAAGGCAACGACCAGCGTCGTGCCGAAGAAATGCATGCGGCGACACGTTGGATTCGCGTGCTCGGAAAGATAAAACGGGTAGAACTCCCGAAACGACTCGTAACGTTTACTCATGCGTGTGTCAAGCCGGCGCATCCGACCGGCATGATTCAGGTTTCTTTCTTGAGCTGCGGAAACAGGATGACGTCACGTATCGAGGGACTGTCGGTCAACAGCATCACGACACGATCGATGCCGATGCCCTCGCCCGCGGTCGGGGGCAGACCGTATTCGAGGGCACGAATGTAGTCCGCGTCGTAGTGCATTGCCTCGGCGTCGCCTGCGTCCTTCGCCTTTGCCTGCTCGATGAAGCGCGCGGCCTGGTCCTCGGGGTCGTTCAGCTCGGAAAATCCGTTGGCGATCTCGCGGCCGGTGATGAAAAGCTCGAAGCGATCGGTCACCGCGGGATCGGCATCGCTGGCGCGGGCCAGCGGGCTGACGTCGGTAGGATGCGCGACGATGAAAGTCGGCCGCACTAGCTTGCTCTCGGTCGTTGCCTCGAACAACTTCAATTGCAGCATGCCCACGCCGTCGGTCGGAAGAACATCCACGCCCAAGGACGCCAGCGAAGCCTTTAGATACTTGGGACTGGCGAGTTCGGGCAGAGAATGGCCCGGGTTATATTTCGCGATCGCCTCTGCCATCGTCAGCCGGTCGAACGGCCGACCGAGATCGATCGGCTGGCCCTGATATTCAACGACAGCCGAGCCGCACACTTTGGACGCGACCTCGCGCAGCAGTGCTTCGGTGAGATCCATCAGATAACGATAATCCTGAAACGCCTCGTAGAACTCCAGCATCGTGAACTCGGGATTGTGCCGCGTCGAGATGCCTTCGTTGCGAAAGTTGCGGTTGATCTCGAACACTTTTTCGAGCCCGCCCACGACCAGCTTCTTGAGATAGAGCTCGGGCGCGATGCGAAGATACAGCTCGGTGTCCAGCGCATTGTGATGGGTGATGAACGGCCGCGCCACCGCGCCTCCCGGAATGGGATGCATCATCGGGGTTTCCACCTCGAGATAGCCGCGAGCAACGAAGAATTCACGCATCGCTTGCACGATTTGCGATCGCGCGACGAACACGCGTCGCGTCTCGGCGCTGGTGATCAGGTCGACATAGCGCTGCCGATATTTCTGCTCCTGATCGGTGAGACCGTGGAATTTTTCCGGCAAGGGCCGCAGCGCCTTCGACAGCAAGCGCAGGTCGGTCACCTTGACGGTCAGCTCCCCGGTCCGGGTCTTGAACAGTGTTCCGCGAGCGCCAATGATGTCGCCCAGGTCCCAATGCTTGAACGCGTCGTGCGTCTCGGCCCCGGTATGATCGTTGGTCACGTAAAGTTGGATGCGGCCACTCATGTCTTGCAGCGTCGCGAAGCTTGCCTTGCCCATCACCCGCTTGAGCAGCATGCGTCCCGCTACCGCGACGCTTGTCGGCGTCGACTCGAGCTCCTCAGCGGTTTTCGCGTCCTGCGCTTGATGAAGCTCCGCGGCGAGCGCATCGCGGCGGAAATCGTTCGGGTAAGCGTTTCCCTGCGCGCGCAAGGCCTTGAGCTTGCCGCGCCGCTCGGCGATGATCTGATTCTCGTCCGCCGGCGGCTCCGGACTCTCCGGCGGCTCTTTCTTATTATCGTCTTTCGACATCACTACACTCCCTGCTTCAGACTCGCGGCAATGAAGTCGTCGAGACCGCCGTCGAGAACGGCCTGCGTGTTGCCAACCTCGTAATTGGTTCGCAGATCCTTGATGCGCGATTGATCGAGGACGTACGAGCGGATCTGGTGACCCCATCCGAT
>JADGRP010000177.1 GCA_017880805.1 Burkholderiales bacterium | reverse complement strand
ATCGCGATCGTTGAGCGCGAAAGTCGTCGAGCCGGTGAGAAACGCGTTGGCCTTGTCCGGCGTTTCGATCGGCATGGCGTTGGCACGCTTGGCGACCAGCGGGTCGGGGACGCGCGTGAACGCCGATTGACTTTTCCATTCTCCGAACAGGCGCTCGAGTTGCGCCTTGACATTTGGCGCGTCGAAATCGCCGACGATGGCGATCTCCGCGGCCGCGCTGCCGTAGAAGCGCTGATGAAACGATTTCAGCGCATCGACGCCGGGCGTTTGAAACTGCTTGATCGCTTCGTCCAGGGTCGGCGTGTAGCGTCCGTCGCCAGCGGGGTATGGATTGTCGTAGCGGCCCAGTGCGCGAACGGCGATCGAGCGCGGATCGGATCGGCCTTCTTCGAGCGCTGCGACCTCTTCGCGCTTGAGCGTCTCCAGTTCGGCCGGCGGGAACGACGGCTGGCGCATGATTTCCGCCAGCAAGTCGAGGGTCGGCGCGAGATTCGCGCGCACGGTTTGACCGCGCGCCGACGCGCTCGTCTGGCTGCCGCCGACCGACAATTTCGCGCGCAGCCGATCGAGCGTGTCTTCGATTTCCTGGCGGCTGTGCCGGGTCGTGCCGCGCATCAGCATTTCGCCGGCGAGATTGCCTTCGCCTTCAAGGCCGAAGATCGACTTCTCGTCACCATAGTGCAGGCGCAACGCAAATTGCACCGTCTCGCCGCGCGTCTTCTTCGGCAGCAGCGCGACCTTCATGCCATTCGCGAGCGTAAAGCGCTGCGCGCGAGCGTCGAGATTGGCAGGCGTCGCGTCGAAGGTTTCGCCGGCGGCAACCGCGGCATCGCCTTTGTAATCCTTGACCATAGCCGCGATGTCGACCGTCGGCGGCGCCGGCGAACGCTCAGGCTTGGCATCGGGAACGAACGCGCCGACGGTGCGGTTGGCCGGCTTGAAATATTCGGTCGCGACCCGATCGAGATCCGCCGGCGTCACCGTCCGCCAGCGGTCACGGCGCAGGAAAAATAGCCGCCAGTCGCCTTCGGCGATCGACTGCGAAAGTGCGATGCCGAGACGTTGCGGATTGTTGATGCTGTTCTCGACCTCCTTGAGCGCCTTGGCCCGCACGCGGTCGAGCTCCGCGGCAGTGATCGGCTGCGCCTTGACGCCTTCGACCGTTCGCAACATGACCTCGCGTGCGCTGTCGATCGGATCCTGGTCGGGTACCTTCACCAGGAACATCGCGAAGCCCGGATCGTGACCGTTGTAGACAAAATCGTCGACGCTGGCCGCCTTCTTGGTTTCCACCAGCGCTTGATACAGGCGGCCTCCCGGCGTGACGGTCATGACGCCGACGGCGGCCTCGATCGCCACAGAGTCCGGATGCGCGGCGGGCACCGTGTGATAAAGGTCCGACAGCCACTGCGTATTGCCGACCCGGCGCAGCGTCACCTGCCGCTCGCCGTCCTGCACCGGCTCCTCGGTGTAAAGGCGCGGAAGCACGCGTGTCGGCTTGGGTATCGGTCCGAAATATTTCGAGACCAGCGAAAGCACCTTGTCCGGGTCGAAGGCGCCGGCGACGACCAGCACCGCGTTGTCGGGCTGATAATAAAGGTGATAGAACGCCTGCAACCGCCCGATGTCGACCTGCTCGACGTCGGAGCGCGCGCCGATCGTGTCCTTGCCATAGCTGTGCCAGTCGTATGCCGCCGCAGTGGTCCGCTGAATCAGCATTCGCACCGCGTTGTTCTCGTTGCGCTCCATCTCGTTGCGAACGACCGTCATCTCGCTATCGAGGTCCTTCCGCGCGACATACGAGTTGACCATGCGGTCGGCTTCCATCGCGAGCGCGAAGTCCAGGTTTTCGTCGGACGCGGGGAAGGTCTCGAAGTAATTGGTACGGTCGAGCCAGGTCGTGCCGTTGAAATCGATTCCGCGCTGACCGAGCGCGGACATGATGTTGCCCCTCGACGGGGTGCCTTTGAAGACCATATGTTCGAGCAGATGCGCCATCCCGGTCTCGCCGTAATTTTCCATCCGGGAGCCGACGAGATAGGTAATGTTGACGGTGGTCTTGGCCTGCGATGCATCGGGAAACAGCAGCACCCGCAGACCGTTGCTGAAATCGTATTCGGTGATCCCCTCGACCGAGGGCCCCGGGCTCACGCCCGGCGGAAGCGCCGCGTGTGCGTTGCAGCACAACGCCGCGAAAACAACGGCCGCGCATGCGCGGCGAATCAACGGCAGGGGAGCGATCATGGGCGTGTGGCCTAGGAGAAGAGGCGCCGATTGTTCGAGCAGCCTTAAAGCGACAAGGAGGTAAGAAGGAATGGACCTTCGGGGCCGGTGAAAGTTCGCATCGGGCGGCCAATGCCGGGCGCGGGCCTGTGGGCAAAATGGAGCAAAGCATCGCCGGCAAACCGGGGCTTGGTTGACGTTTACGTAAACGTAATATATTGTCGCTTGATCCGTGCTGCGAGGAGTAAGCTTTGCGCTGCCCGGAGCACTGTCTGCGTTCCGGGAGTCGCCAATGAACGATAGCGCCATCGCCCGCAAGCCGCTCGTCTACAAGCCGCTGCACAAGGTGCGCTTTGTCACGGCCGCGAGCCTGTTCGACGGCCACGACGCGTCGATCAACATCATGCGCCGGATCCTGCAGGCGAGCGGGTGCGAGGTGATCCACCTCGGTCACAACCGTTCGGTCGAGGAGATCGTCACTTGCGCGCTGCAGGAAGACGCGCACGGCATCGCCATCTCGTCGTACCAGGGCGGGCACGTCGAGTTCTTCAAGTACATGCTCGATCTGCTGCGCGAGCGCGGCGGAGCGAATATCAAGGTGTTCGGCGGCGGTGGCGGCGTGATTGTCGCCTCCGAGATCGAAGAGCTGCACGCCTACGGCGTGACGCGCATTTTTTCGCCGGAAGACGGCCAGCGCCTCGGACTGCAGGGGATGATCAACGAGATCGTCAGCGCCTGCGACGTCGATCTTAGCCACGACTTGCCCACGGATCTCGCTGCCCTCAAGGGCGGCAATGCGTATCTGGCCGACAAAGCGCTGGCACGAATGATCACCGGCCTCGAAGCGGGCTCCGTGCCGGCGAAGCTGCGCGATGAATTGCTGCGCGTTGCCGAAACGAGGAAGGCGCCGGTGCTGGGGATTACGGGCACGGGAGGCGCGGGAAAAAGCTCGCTGACCGACGAGCTCATCCGCCGCTTCCGCCTCGACCAGGACGACAAGCTCCGAATCGCGGTCATTTCGATCGACCCGTCGCGGCGAAAATCGGGTGGTGCGCTGCTCGGCGATCGCATCCGCATGAATGCGATCCACTCCGCTGGCAAGAGCCCGAATATCTACATGCGCTCGCTGGCAACGCGCGATGCCGCAAGTGAAATCTCCAAGGCGCTGCCCGACGCGGTTGCGGCCTGCAAAGTCGCGGGCTTCGATCTGATCGTGGTCGAAACTTCGGGAATCGGGCAGGGGGACGCGGCGATTGTGCCGCATGTCGACGTGTCGCTTTACGTGATGACGCCCGAGTTCGGCGCTGCAAGTCAGCTCGAGAAAATCGACATGCTCGACTTCGCGGACTTCGTCGCCATCAACAAGTTCGACCGCAAGGGCGCGGCCGACGCATTGCGCGACGTGCGCAAACAGTACCAGCGAAATCGCGAGCTTTTCAAACAGTCGCCGGACGAAATGCCTGTCTACGGCACGATCGCGGCGCGCTTCAACGACGACGGCGTTACTGCGCTGTATCAGGCGCTCGCGGCGCGTCTTGTCGAGCAGGGCTTGAAACTCGGCGCCGGCAAGCTGCCGGCGGTGACGGCGAAACACTCGACACGTCAGCACGCGATCGTGCCCGGCTCGCGTGTCCGCTATCTGGCGGAGATCGCCGAGAGCTTGCGCGGGTATCACGAATGGGCGAAGCAGCAGGCGAAGTTTGCGCGGGAACGGCAGCAGTTGCGGGCCGCGAAGGCGATGCTGACTGCGTTACCTGCGCCGACGGCTGATCCGACCAGCGACCTATCAGACCCGTCGTCCCCGCAAAAGCGGGGACCCAGTGGCGTTGGGACCGATGTAAAGCCACCGGATTCCCGGTTTCGCGGGAATGACGTAGGTGGAGGGCTGCCCAGGAACGATGGCGACGTCGAAGCCATCGACCGTTTAATCGCCGACCGCGACGCGGGTCTTGACCCGCGCGCCCGGAAGCTCCTCGAGATGTGGCCGCAGACGAAGTCCGCGTATACCGGCGACGAGTACGTCGTCAAAATCCGCGGCAAGCAAATTCGCAGCGCGTTGACTACGATCTCGTTGTCGGGCACGCACATTCCCAAGGTCGCGCTGCCCCGATACGAAGACGACGGCGAAATCCTGCGCTGGCAGCTCACCGAAAACGTCCCGGGCTCGTTTCCGTACACCGCGGGTGTGTTCGCGTTCAAGCGCGAGAACGAAGAACCGACGCGAATGTTCGCCGGCGAGGGCGACGCGTTCCGCACCAACAAGCGCTTCCACATGCTCGCCGACGGCATGCCGGCCAAGCGCCTCTCCACGGCGTTCGACTCGGTCACTCTCTACGGCAACGATCCGGATCGTCGGCCCGACATCTACGGCAAGGTCGGCAACTCGGGCGTGTCGATCGCGACGCTCGACGACATGAAGGTGCTCTACGCCGGCTTCGACCTGATCGATCCGTCGACGTCGGTTTCGATGACGATCAACGGACCGGCGCCCGCGATCCTGGCCATGTTCCTGAACACCGCGATCGACCAACACCCCGAGCTCGATCCCGGCGACGTTCTGCGGCGCGTGCGAGGCACGGTGCAGGCCGACATCCTCAAAGCGGATCCGGGCCAGAACACATGCATCCTCTCGACCGACTTCGCGCTGCGGATGATGGCTGACATTCAGGAGTGGTTCATCGAGCACGCGGTCCGCCGGCTCGACGCGATGCGCGAGGTTGCGGTGGTCGTTTCCGGCGTGGGTCTCGACGCCGCCATCGCGGCCGCCGACGCGGAGCTCGACCGCGACGCGCTCAACCTCCTCGCGGTTTACGACGCGGAT
>JADGRP010000020.1 GCA_017880805.1 Burkholderiales bacterium | reverse complement strand
GTAACCCCTTGGTTCCATGGTGGGCGATACTGGTGTCGAACCAGTGACCCCTGCCGTGTGAAGGCAGTGCTCTACCTCTGAGCTAACCGCCCGCGCGAACCCAGACAGGAGTGAGTATTTAAGCACGCGGCTCACGCGAGGGTCAAACAGATATCTCGTTTTGTCTATGACTGTCCAGGACAAAAACTGCGCCAATGTAGTGCGGAAACCCCTCGGAAACGGCCCATCCTGGCGGGCTGGCCATCGTCCCCTTTTCCTAAGCTTCTAGACGCAAAAGCAAAAACCCTCATGGCTCAAGTCTTGCTAAAAGACTCTCAAACTCAGCAATTTTCCTCAGTGTCCCGCCTCCATTACGATGAGATGCGTGCGAGCGACGGCTCGGTGCGCCCCCATTACCAGGGATTTGCCGAGTGGCTGGACCGGACCCCGGTCGAGAAGATCGCCCAAAAACGTGACGAAGCCGAGCGTGCGTTCCATCGGGTCGGCATCACCTTCGCGGTTTACGGCGAAGATGCCGGCACCGAACGACTGATTCCGTTCGACATCGTCCCGCGCATCATTCACGCGGCGGAATGGCGGCTGCTCGAGCGGGGCCTGAAGCAGCGCGTGAAAGCGCTCAACCTTTTTCTGAACGATATCTATCACGAACAAAGCATTTTGAAGGCCGGCGTGATGCCTGCGGAACGGGTGCTCGGCAACTCGCAGTACCGGCGCGAAATGCGGGGCATGGACGTGCCCGGCGGCATCTACGCGCATATCGCGGGCGTCGACGTGGTGCGCGTGGGGCAAGGCGAGTACTACGTTCTGGAGGACAACCTTCGCGTGCCCTCCGGGGTGTCGTACATGCTCGAAAACCGCAAGATGATGATGCGGCTCTTCCCCGAGCTGTTCGCGCGCCAGGCGGTCAGACCGATCGAGCATTACCCCGACATGTTGCTCGAAAACCTGCGCGGCGTCGCGCCGGCGGGCGAGGATCAGCCCGAGGTGGCGGTGCTGACCCCGGGGGCGCACAACTCCGCCTATTTCGAGCACGCGTTTCTCGCCCAGCAGATGGGCGTCGAGCTGGTCGAGGGGCAGGATCTCTTCGTGCAAAACGATGCGGTCTACATGCACACGACGCGAGGCCCGCAGCGCGTGCATGTTGTGTACCGCAGGGTGGACGACGATTTTCTGGATCCGCTCGCGTTCAGGTCGGACTCGATGCTCGGCGTGCCGGGATTGTTTGCGGCTTACCGGGCAGGCAAGGTGACGCTTGCCAACGCGATCGGCACCGGAGTTGCCGACGACAAGTCGATCTATCCGTTCGTGCCTGAGATGATCCGTTTCTATCTGACCGAGGAGCCGATACTCAACAACGTGCCGACCTACCTGCTCTACAAGCCCGAAGACTTGAGCTATTGCCTTGATCATCTCGCGGAGCTGGTGGTCAAGGAAGTGCACGGCGCCGGGGGCTACGGCATGCTGGTCGGTCCGGCCGCCAGCAGCGCCGAGCGTGACGCGTTTCGCGCCCGCATCGTTGCACAACCGGATAAATACATTGCCCAACCGACGCTCGCGCTGTCGACCTGCCCGACGTTCACCGCGTCGGGCCTGGCGCCGCGACATATCGATCTTCGGCCCTATGTGCTTTCGGGCAAAACCGTCAACCTGGTGCCTGGAGGTCTGACTCGCGTCGCGCTGCGCGAAGGCTCGCTGGTGGTCAATTCGTCGCAGGGCGGCGGCACCAAGGACACCTGGGTGATGGCGCGGTAGCGCCGCCTGGGGAAAATTCGATGCTTTGTCGCACCGCCAACGAGTTGTACTGGATGGGCCGTCACATCGAGCGGGCTGAAAACACGGCGCGCCTGCTCGATGTCACCTACCGGATGGCGCTCCTTCCCTACGAGCTGATCGAGCCCGGCCTCGCGTGGGCCGAACCCTGGGCGGTGCCACTGATAACTTCCGGGCTCGCCAGCAAATTCTACGACAGCTTTCAGCAGCTCTCTGCCGAAAACGTTCTCCGTTTCATGATACTCGACGCGTCCAATACCTCGTCGATCTACTGTTGCCTCCGCGCCGCGCGCGAGTCGGCGCGCGCGGTGCGCGGCGCGATCACGTCGGAGATGTACGAGGACCTCAATTCCGCGTGGCTGG
Source organism: Burkholderiales bacterium (assembly GCA_017880805.1). Classification (GTDB taxonomy): domain Bacteria; phylum Pseudomonadota; class Gammaproteobacteria; order Burkholderiales; family Casimicrobiaceae; genus PALSA-1003. Next base: position 15,993 of record JADGRP010000020.1, on the reverse strand, counting down.
AAATGCGCGCGTACGATTACAACCGCATCCAGTCGTTCGGAGTAACGGAGTTTCTAGAGTGGGTCAAGATGCGCTCCCACCTCTTTCGCGGCGTGACCTTCGGAACGATGCTTCGCGACGAGGCCTACCACTTCATCCGTCTTGGCACGCACATCGAGCGCGCCGACAACACCGCACGCATACTCGACGTCAAGTACCACACCTTGCTGCCGTCGGCCGCCGACGTTGGCGGCGCGGTCGACTATTACCAGTGGAGCGCGCTGCTGCGCTCGGTGTCGGGCTTTGAGTCATATCGAAAGATCTACAGTGACGTGATTACGCCGCGACGGGTGGCGGAGCTCTTGATACTGCGCGAAGACATGCCACGATCGCTCCATTCGTGCATGAACTTCATTCATGAAACGCTCAAGGTCCTGGGCGACGACAACTCGAAGGAGATCGAGCGCGTCGCCGACGAATTGCACGCCAAGCTTCATTATGGCAAGACCGACGAAATCATCAAGCTTGGGCTGCACGAATACCTCATGGATTTTCTGGAGAGCATCTCGGAGCTTGGCGCCGAGATAAACACCCATTTCCTGGTGCCGAGCTACTGAATGTTTCAAGCAGAACAACCCGTTCCGGGTGCGCGAGCCCGCGTTCAGACAACGGCGCGGACCTCAGCGCACGGCTGCGCTTGCGGATGCGAATTCACGTCTATCCCGCCGATCCGGTAGAATCGCCGCTTCGCCGCTCATTTGCATTTTGCCCACCTGCACGCCGCTTAGCTGCACGCCACCCGCCGCTCATGACCTACTGCGTTGCCATGTCGCTCGATGCCGGGATGATTTTTGCCTCCGACTCGCGCACCAACGCCGGCGTCGACCAGGTGGGACGATTTTCCAAGATGCGCGTCTTCGCCCGCGAGGGTGACAGGATCATCGTCACGCTTTCGTCCGGCAACCTGTCAATGACTCAGAGCGCGCTTAACATCCTGGACCAGCGCGCACGCTCCGGCGACAATCAGCAGCAGTTGTGGAACGCGACGTCGATGTTCGACGTAGCGCGCCTGGTCGGCGACGCGCTGCGCGAGGTAAAAACCCGCGACGGACCCTATCTGTTACAGAACAATATCGATTCTCACGCCAATTTCATCGTCGGCGGACAACTGCGTGGCGAGCCGCCTCGCCTGTTCGAGGTTTACAGCGAGGGTAATTTCATCGAAGCGACGCCGGATACGTGTTACTTCCAGATCGGCGAGAGCAAGTATGGAAAGCCCGTGATCGATCGGGTCATCACCCGCGCGACCGGTCTCCTGGAAGCCACCAAGTGCACCATCGTTTCGTTCGATTCCACCATGCGCTCGAACATCTCGGTGGGGCTTCCGATCGACCTTGCGGTCTATGAGACGGACTCGTTGAAGCTGAAGCTGCAGAAGCGGATCGAGGAGTCCGATCCCTACTTTCGCATGGTTCACACCCAATGGGGAGAGGGTCTTCGGCGGGTGTTCGCCGAGCTGCCCAATCCCGACTGGACCTGACAACCGGTCCATTCCCGTCCATCGTGGCGCCCGTTAGATCCATCGTGCGACCGTCTCCTACCACCGCTGACCTGAACCCGAGAAACGCCGCATGGCGATCCGCGTAGCGCTCCGACATCGCACGACCTACGCTTTCGATCGGCCCGTCAACGTGTCCCCGCACGAGGTCCGCCTGCGGCCTGCGCCGCATTGCCGGACATCCATCCTCGGCTATTCGCTGCAGGTCGAGCCGGCACACCATTTCCTGAACTGGCAGCAGGATCCCTACGGTAACTGGGTGGCGCGTCTCGTATTTCCGGAGCGGACCAGCAAGCTCGAAATCGTCGTCGACCTCGTCGCCGACATGACGGTCATCAATCCATTCGACTTTTTCGTCGAGCCGTACGCCGAAAGCTTCCCTTTCACGTATGCGCCGGCGCTGGCGAAGGAATTGGTTCCATTCCTGGAAACCGCGCCGCTCGGGCCGCGCCTGGGGCTTTGGCTCAAGAACTTTCGCGCTTCGATCAGCCCGACCGAGCAAACAGTGCCGATGCTGGTTCGTCTGAATCACCAACTCCAACGCGAAATCCGCTATCTGGTCCGGATGGAGCCGGGAATCCAGCCTCCCGACGAAACGCTCGAAAAGGCGTGCGGGTCGTGCCGCGACAGCGGCTGGCTGCTGGTGCAGATTTTGCGGCATCTGGGCCTCGCCGCGCGCTTCACGTCGGGCTATTTGATTCAGCTCGTCGCCGATATCAAGTCGCTCGATGGGCCCGCCGGACCGGAGCACGATTTCACCGACCTTCATGCTTGGGGCGAAGTGTATTTGCCCGGCGCGGGGTGGGTTGGCTTCGATCCGACCTCCGGGCTGCTCGCCGGCGAGGGCCACATTCCATTGGCGTGCACCGCGGACCCAGGCAACGCGGCGCCGGTCATCGGCGCGACCGATGTCACCAACACGAAATTCGACGTCGCGATGAGCTTGACCCGCATGCACGAGGATCCACGGGTCACCAAGCCCTATTCCGGCGCGCAATGGTCGGCGATCGACGCCTTGGGCGAACAAGTCGACCGCGACCTCGAAGCGCAGGATGTGCGGCTCACCCAAGGCGGCGAGCCGACGTTCGTGTCGATCGACGATATGGAAGGCGCGGAGTGGAATATCGCCGCGCTCGGCAAGAAAAAACGTGAGCTCGCGGAAGCACTTCTGCATCGACTGAGAGCGCGCTTCGCCCGCGGCGGTTTAATCCACATCGGCCAGGGAAAGTGGTATCCCGGCGAGCCTTTGCCACGCTGGGCGCTGGGAGTGTATTGGCGCACCGACGGTGAACCTTTGTGGAGCGACGACACGCTGATTGCCGACACCCGGTGTGCCGGAAAGTCGGATCTGGCGGCGGCGCGGGATTTCACCCATGCGCTCGCGGTCGCGCTCGGATTGCCCTCCGCGCTGGTGCTCACCGCGTACGAGGATGTACCCAGGCTACTCAAGGACGAGGCTGCGCTGCCCTTGAACGCCGATCCACTCCAGGCCGATCTCTCCGATCCCGGACAGCGCTCGCGGCTCGCGCGTCTGCTGCTGGCCGGACTGGACCGTCCGGCCGGATTCGTGTTGCCGTTGAAAGCAGCGGTGGACTCGCATGAACGCCGGGAGGGCGTGGTTTGGGAGACGAGTCCCTGGCCGCTTCGCCGCGAGCGACTCTACGCGGTGGCGGGAGATTCGCCGCTCGGCCTGCGTTTGCCGCTGGAATCGCTGCCCAACGTGCTGCCGGAAGAGGCCGAATTCGAGCCGCCGCTCGATCCGTTCGCGCCCAGATCCGCGTTCGCAGCGCGCGCGTCTCAGAAGCCGTCGCCTGGACGGATACGCGGCGACGAACCGCGCGAAGTGATCAAGACCGCGCTCACGGTGCAGGTGCGCGAAGGCAACCTTTATGTCTTCATGCCGCCGCTCAAACATGCCAACGAATACATCGCACTGCTCGGCTTGATCGAGCTTAGCGCGAGCAAAATGCATATTCCGGTGGCGATCGAAGGCTATGTGCCGCCGCGCGATCCGCGTTTGCGGGTGCTCGGGGTCACGCCGGACCCGGGAGTCATCGAGGTCAACGTTCATCCGGCCGCATCGTGGCGCGAGCTGATGGCAACGACCAGCGTGCTGTACGAGGAAGCGCGCCTATCCCGTCTGGGTACCGAGAAATTCATGCTCGACGGCCGCCATAGCGGCACCGGCGGCGGCAACCACGTCACCCTCGGAGGCGCCACGCCCGCCGACAGCCCGCTGCTGCGACGGCCCGATCTGCTGCAAAGCCTCGTGACCTACTGGCAGAACCATCCGGCGCTGTCGTATTTGTTTTCTGGCATGTTCATCGGTCCGACCAGCCAGGCGCCGCGAGTCGACGAGGCACGAGACGACCGCCTGTACGAGCTGGAGATAGCCTTTCAACAACTGGCGCGCAAGCACAAGTTCAAGCAGGACGAGTCGCTGCCGTGGTTGGTCGACCGGTCGCTGCGCCATTTGCTGACCGACCTTACCGGCAACACGCACCGTTCCGAGTTTTCGATCGACAAGCTCTATTCGCCCGACACTCCAACCGGGCGCCTCGGCCTACTCGAATTTCGCGCCTTCGAAATGCCGCCACACGCGCAGATGAGCGCGGTCCAGATGATCCTTCTGCGCGCGCTGATCGCGCGGTTCTGGCGCGAGCCCTATCGCGGCAAGCTGGTGCCTTGGGGGACGGCTCTGCATGATCGGTGGCTGCTGCCGCATTTCGTCGCCGCGGACATGCGCGACGTGGTCGATGAGCTGAATGCATTCGGTTATCCGTTCGCGAATGAATGGTTCGAGCCCTTCGTCGAGTTCCGCTTCCCGCGCTTCGGGACAGTCGTGTACGACGGCGTAAGGCTCGAGCTTCGCCAGGCGATCGAGGCCTGGCATGTGCTGGGCGAGGAGGTTTCCGGAACCGGCACCGCACGCTATGTCGATTCGTCGGTCGAGCGATTGCAGATCAAGGTGAGCGGCATGACCGAGGAAAGGCATGTCGTGACCTGCAACGGGCGCACGCTGCCGCTGACCGCGACCGGCGTGGCGCGCGAGTTCGTCGCCGGTGTCCGTTTCCGTGCCTGGAGCCCGTCGTCCGCGCTGCATCCGACCATCGGCGTGCAGGCGCCCCTGACTTTCGATCTGGTCGACCTCTGGGCCAGCCGCGCGATCGGCGGATGCACCTATCACGTCGTGCATCCGGGCGGACGCAATTACGATACTTTTCCGGTCAATGCCAACGAAGCGGAGGCGCGGCGGGTGGCGCGCTTCTGGCCACACGGCCACACCGCGGGGCCACTGTCATTGAAGGTCGAACCGACCAACCCGGCGACACCGACGACACTCGATCTTCGCTGGCAACCGGTCTAGGTTCGCCCGATACCCAGACGCAGCACGTCGGGCTGGCATCGCCAGCGACGGCATCGAAACTCGCGTCCGGTACAATGCGCGCTTTTCGCAGGTTCCGTTCGCGTGTCCAGCGTTTCTCTTCCCGTTCGCACCCGATTCGCACCGAGCCCGACCGGATTCCTGCATCTGGGCGGTGCTCGGACCGCCTTGTTCGCGTGGGCATTCGCCCGGCGGCACAAGGGCCAATTCATCCTTCGTATCGAGGATACCGATGTCGAACGGTCCACGCCCGAAGCGATTCAGGCCATCCTCGATGGCATGGCGTGGCTGGAGTTGGACTACGACGAAGGTCCGTTTTACCAAATGCAGCGCATGGACCGTTATCGCGAAGTCCTGGCGCAAATGCTCGCGCAGGGACAGGCGTATCACTGCTACATGTCCCCCCTGGAGCTCGACGCGCTGCGTGTTGCGCAGACAGCGCGCGGAGAAAAGCCACGCTACGATGGCCGTTGGCGGCCCGAAAACCTCAACGCGGGACAACACCCGCCACCGGGTGTCGGACCGGTCGTACGATTCAAGAATCCGCATTCGGGCAGCGTCGCATGGGACGACCAGGTGAAGGGTCGCATTGAATTCGCCAATGCCGAGCTCGATGACCTGATCATCGCCCGCAGCGACGGCACGCCTACGTACAATTTTTGCGTCGTCGTCGACGATCTCGACATGAAGATCACGCATGTGATTCGCGGCGATGACCACGTCAACAACACTCCGCGGCAGATCAACATGATCCGCGCGCTTGGCGCCGAACCTCCGGTCTACGGCCACTTGCCGACGGTTTTGGGCGCGGATGGAACGAAACTCTCGAAGCGTCATGGCGCCGTCAGCGTCATGCATTATTCGGACGAAGGATTTCTGCCCGAAGCGATGGTCAATTTCCTCGCTCGCCTCGGTTGGGCGCACGGCGACGACGAGATCTTCACGCGCGAGGAACTCGTGATGTGGTTCGACATCGCCCACGTCAATCCCGCGCCGGCGCGGTTCGATGCCGACAAGCTGCAGTGGGTCAATCACGAGCATCTCAAGCGATTGCCGGAAGCGGAGCTGGGGACCAGGCTCATGCCGTTCCTGGTCCGCGCCGGATTCGATACCGCTCAGGGGCCGGAGCCTGCCGCAGTGGGCGCACTGCTGCGCGATCGTTCCCGAACGCTGGTGGAGATGGCCAATGCCGCGTCTTATTTCTACGCCGCGCCGCCGGTGACGCCCGAAAGCATTGCGCAGCACGTCGGTGACGCTGTTCGTCCGGCGCTACTTGAGCTCGATGAACGCTTCGCTGCAATGCCGTGGCAGCGTGACACCATCGCAGCCGCGCTCAAGGAGGCTGCTGCGCGGCACGGCCTCAAACCGCCGCAAATCATGATGCCGCTGCGCTACCTCGTCGCCGGCACGGCGTCCACGCCCGCGCTCGATGCAGTGCTTGCGCTCCTCGGACGCGCAAAGGTGCGCGAGCGTATCGCGGCCGGCCTCGCGCTCTAGGGCCGAATTCATTCAACCGCCTGCTTTCAACTGCACGAATCCGGAACACGCGGGCAGGGTGTCAATCTGCGCGCCCGCACAATGCGGACCGGGTCGCGGTTTGTGCCCGAAGACGTGTTCCGGTAAAATAGAAATTTCCAGGACTTGTCGTCCATGACCAAGTTCGTTTTCGTGACCGGTGGCGTCGTTTCCTCTCTGGGGAAGGGCATCGCCGCCGCGTCTCTCGCCGCGATCCTTGCTTCCCGCGGTATCCGCGTGACCAATCTCAAGCTCGATCCGTACATCAACGTCGATCCGGGCACGATGAGCCCGTTCCAGCACGGCGAAGTCTTTGTCACCGAGGACGGCGCCGAGACGGACCTGGACCTCGGTCATTATGAGCGCTTCACCGACGTGAAGATGGGCAGGCGGAATAATTTCACCACCGGCCAGATCTACGAAAGCGTCATCCGCAAGGAGCGCCGCGGCGATTATCTCGGCGGCACCGTGCAGGTGATTCCGCATATCACCGACGAGATCAAGAGCTGGATTGCCAACGCCGCCGCGGGGAATGGCGCGGAGGCCGAAGTCGCGGTGGTCGAAGTCGGCGGGACGGTCGGCGACATCGAATCGCTGCCGTTTCTCGAAGCGATCCGGCAAATGGGCATCACGCTCGGCCGCGACAACGTTTGCTACATCCATTTGACGCTGGTGCCGTTCATCGCCACCGCGGGCGAGATGAAAACCAAACCGACGCAGCACTCGGTCAAGGAGCTGCGCGAGATCGGTATCCAGCCCGATGTCGTGCTGTGCCGCGCCGACAGGCCGCTGCTCGACGGCGACCGGCGCAAGATCGCGCTCTTCACCAATGTGCCGCCCGAGGCGGTGATTCCGGCGCTGGATACCGATTCGATCTACAAGATTCCGGCGGCGCTTCATGCCGAAGGGCTGGACGAGATCGTCTGCCGCAAGCTTTCCTTGAGCCCTCGTCCCGCCGATCTGACGACCTGGCGCAATCTTGTCGACGCGCTGTCGCATCCGTTGCACGAAGTTAAAATTGCCATGGTCGGCAAATACGTCGACCTGACCGAATCGTACAAATCTTTGTCGGAAGCGCTGACGCACGCCGGCATCCACACCCGCAGCAAGGTCGGCATTCATTACGTCGATTCCGAAATTGTGGAGCGCGACGGCACCGATTGCCTCAAGGGGATGGACGCAATTCTGGTGCCGGGTGGATTCGGCAAGCGCGGCGTCGAGGGCAAGATCAAGGCGATTCGGTACGCGCGCGAGCACGGGATTCCCTATCTCGGCATCTGCCTCGGCATGCAACTGGCGGTCATCGAATATGCGCGGCACAAGGCGGGCCTCGCCCATGCGAACAGCACCGAGTTCGACCCCGCGACGCCACACCCGGTGGTGGCGCTGATCACCGAGTGGCAGAATCGCGACGGCTCGATCGAGCGTCGCGATCACCAGTCCGATCTTGGCGGCACGATGCGTCTCGGCGCGCAGCCGTGCGACGTGGTGCCTGGCTCGCTCGCGCATCGGATCTACGGCGCGACGACGGTCGCTGAGCGCCACCGGCACCGCTACGAGGTCAACAACCATTACCTGCCGCGCCTCGAGGCGGCCGGGCTGACGGTCGGCGCACGGGCGAAGAGCGCCACCGCCGGAGATTTGTGCGAAATGGTCGAGCTTGCCGGCCATCCCTGGTTCTTTGGCTGCCAGTTCCACCCCGAATTCACCTCGAATCCGCGCCGCGGCCATCCGCTGTTCATCGCGTTCGTCAATGCGGCACTCGAGCGCCAGCGCGCTTCGATCGGCGATCCGGTTCGGGCGCGGGCGCAGCTCGTCGCCTGATCTCATGAATCTCTGCGGCTTCGAGGTTGGATTACACCGGCCTCTGTTTCTCATCGCCGGGCCATGCGTGGTGGAATCCGAGCAGTTGCAGATCGACGTGGCCGGCCGCCTGAAGGAAATCTGCGGGCGCCTGGAAGTTCCGTTCATCTTCAAATCTTCCTACGACAAGGCCAATCGCAGCTCCTCGCAGTCGTTTCGCGGTCTCGGCATGGAAGAGGGGCTCCGCATTTTATCCGAAGTCAAGCGGCAGGTCGGCGTGCCGGTGCTGACCGACGTGCACGAAAGCGACGAGATCGCGCAGGTCGCCGCGGTGGTCGACGTGCTGCAGACGCCGGCGTTTCTCTGCCGGCAGACTGACTTCATCCGGGCCGTCGCAGCAGCGGGCAAACCGGTGAATATCAAGAAAGGCCAGTTTCTCGCGCCGGAAGACATGGCCAATGTGGTCGCCAAAGCGCGCGAGGCGAGCGGCACCGACAACATCATGGTCTGCGAGCGCGGCGCGTCCTTTGGGTATCATAATCTGGTCTCCGACATGCGCGCGCTGGCGATCATGCGCGCAACGGGTTGTCCCGTGGTTTTCGACGCGACGCACTCCGTTCAATTGCCCGGCGCCCAGGGCACATCGAGCGGTGGCAGGCGCGAGTTCGTACCGGTCCTCGCTCGGGCGGCGGTCGCCGCCGGAGTCGCGGGCGTGTTCATGGAAACGCATCCCGATCCGGCAAAAGCGCTCTCCGACGGGCCCAACGCGTGGCCGCTCGCTCGCATGCAGGAGCTACTGGCCACGCTGGTCGAACTCGACGCGACGGTGAAGCGCGCCGGGTTTCCCGAAAACGAACTGATGGCTGTCGAGGTCTGAAATGTTCGCGCATCTCGTTCTGATCAAATTGAAGCCCGGCGTGACGCGCGCGAATCCGCGCGTGCCGGGATGGGAAGCCAAGTTTGCCGCGCTCGAGGATCAATGCGCGGGCATCGTCCGGTTCGAATCCGGATGGAACACCACCGATCGGCCCATCGCCTACGATTTCGGGATCAACATGGCATTCGCGACGCGCGCCGATCTCGATGCCTACGGGCCGAATCCGGCGCACCAGGAAGTCGTCACCAGAACTGCGCGAGATCGCCGACTGGGTCATCTGCGACTACGAAATTGCCGAGTAATTGCCCGGAAGTTGCCTTAATTACGGCGGTCGTCCGAACTACGGCGCGCCCAACAGGGAAAGCATAAGATGAGTGCAATTGTCGATGTCATCGCGCGCGAGATCCTCGATTCACGCGGAAATCCAACGATCGAAGCCGACGTCGTGCTCGAGTCTGGGATCAGCGGCCGCGCCGCCGTCCCCTCGGGCGCATCCACAGGGTCGAAGGAAGCAATCGAGCTCCGCGACGGCGATGCCGCGCGCTATGGCGGCAAGGGTGTGCAAAAGGCGATCGAGAACGTTAACACCGAAATCTGCGAAGCGATCATCGGCCTCGATGCCTCCGAGCAGGCATTTGTCGACCGGACCATGATCGACCTCGACGGAACGGAGAACAAGGCGCGCCTCGGCGCGAACGCCATACTCGCCGTCTCGGCGGCAGTGGCCAAGGCCGCGGCCGAGGAATCGACGCTGCCTCTGTACCGCTATCTCGGTGGCGCCGGCGAGATGGCGCTGCCGGTTCCACAGATGAACGTCATCAATGGCGGTGCGCACGCCAATAACAGCGTGGACATGCAGGAATTCATGATCGTGCCGATCGGCGCGCCGACGTTCCGGGAAGCGTTGCGCTATGGCTCGGAAGTCTTTCACGTGCTCAGGAAGTTGATCGACGCCAAGGGCATGGCCACCACGGTGGGCGACGAAGGAGGCTTCGCGCCCAACCTTCCCTCCAACGAGGCCGCCATCCAACTGCTGCTCGAGGCGATCGACAAGGCTGGGTATACCGCCGGAACGGATATCGCGCTGGCGCTCGACTGCGCGGCATCCGAGTATTACAAGGACGGCATGTATGAGCTCGCATCCGAAGGCGCGAAGCTGACGCGCTCACAGATGGTCGATTACCTCGCCACCTGGGTCGACAAGTATCCGATCATCTCGATCGAGGACGGCATGTCCGAGCACGATTGGGACGGCTGGAAGCTGCTCACCGACAAGCTCGGCAAGAAAGTGCAACTGGTCGGCGACGATATATTCGTAACCAACACCAGGATTCTCAAACAGGGCATTGCCAAGGGCGTCGCCAATTCGATCCTCATCAAGATCAATCAGATCGGAACCTTGTCGGAGACGTTCGCCGCAGTCAGCATGGCGATGCGCGCGGGCTATACGTCGATCATCTCGCATCGTTCGGGCGAGACCGAGGACAGCCTGATCGCCGACATTGCGGTCGGCACCAATGCCGGTCAGATCAAGACGGGATCGCTGTCGCGCTCCGACAGGATCGCGAAGTACAACCAGCTCCTGCGCATCGAGGAAGACCTCGGTGACGTCGCGAGTTATCCCGGGCGCGAGGCGTTCCACCAATTGAGCTGACTGCGTTTTGCGATTCCTTGCCTTCATCTTTGTGGCACTGATCCTCGCCCTGCAGTATCCGATGTGGCTGGGCAAAGGCGGTTGGCTGCGGGTGCGGGAGCTCGATCACCAGGTCGAGGCGCAGAAGCGCGTCAACACCGAGCTCCAGACGCGCAACACGAAGCTCGACGCCGAGGTGCGGGATCTTAAACAGGGGCTCGAAGCCATCGAAGAGCGGGCGCGCTCGGAGCTGGGCATGATCCGGCAAGACGAAGTGTTCTTTCAACTGCCGCAGGACGCGGCGTCTCACGCGCCCGCGGCCAGCGAGCGGCCGGCCAATCCCGCGCGATAGTCTTTTGCCCCGCGTCAGCTCCCGCGACAACCCTCGTCTCAAAGAGGCGGCCCGGCTGGTCGCGTCTTCGCGCGATCGCCGCAAGGCCGGGCGCTGTGTGCTGGAAGGCGAACACGTCATTGCGGCGTACTGCGAGCGATACGGCGCACCCGAGACCTTGATCGTCGTCGAGTCCGCGCTGGATCGCGACGGCATTCGCAAGCTGCTTGAAACCGTCCCGGCGGCGCGCTGCCTCGTCGTCACCGAATCCGCATGGCCGGAGTTTGCCCAATTTCCATGGGGTCTGGGCGCGATGGCGGTCGTTACGGCGCCGCGCCCCGAGTATCGCGAGAGCGCGGGATTCTGCCTGCTGCTCGACGGCATTCAGGACCCCGGCAACGTGGGCTCCATTTTGCGCACGGCCGCGGCGGCAGGGGTCGAGCAGGTATTCCTTTCTTCGCAGTGCGCGTTCGCCTGGTCGCCCAAGGTTCTTCGCGCCGGGCAAGGCGCGCACTTCCATTTGCAGATCTTCGAGGATATCGACCTGGTCGAGTGGGCTCACGGATACCGGGGAACGCTGGTGGCCGCGGTCGCGGCTGAAGGCGAGCCCTTGTTCGGCGTCGATCTCATGCCACCCGTCGCGATCGCGATCGGGAATGAAGGCGCGGGCTTGTCAGACGCGCTGCGTTCCGCCGCGACCAGGAGTGTCACCATTCCCATGCCGGGCGCATTCGAGTCGCTCAACGCTGCGGCCGCGACCGCAGTGTGCCTTTTCGAATGCGTGCGTCAGCGAATATCGGCCAAATAATTCTGCTCGATCCCGGTTCGGGATCGAAGCCGCTCGATCAGTTAATTCAGAACGCCGGAGAACTGGGCGTCCTCCCGGCAGTTCCCTCCCACCGAAAGCGCGCTGAACAGACCCTCCACGCCTTGTGCCGTGGCTTTAATCTCGGTCATTGACGCCGAAGTTTTGAGTCCCGTTGAACATTGATACGTGGCATTGGACACGCTGTACAACTGACCCTGTTGCACGAGCGTTCCGGAAAACGTGCAACTCAAGCCTTGGTTGTAGGAAAACGCAAAGCTGACGGATCCATCGGTGCCCTGCGTGACTTGGAGATCGTAGAAATCCCGATAGGAGAAGGCATCCGCGCATCCCGCGCCCGAGTAGGTGCCGGTTTGAGCGCCGCTGTACACGCCCCCCACGGTGATGGCGGTGAGAGTCTGGCGCTGTATCGACTTGGTTACCGTCGCCAATATCGGGCCACTCGTGAGGGTATAGATAAGCTTTGCCGTAGACGGACCTGTCGGCTGAAACGACGCCGTCCCGACCGGGGTGACGCCCAACTGCGCCGGCACCCAAGGCAATGCAAACGACGTTCCAGTGGTCGCAAATAGCTGCCCATTAAAGTTGCCGCTGGAATCTTGCGTCAACTGCGCGGTGTACCAAGTAGGCTTGCCGTCGGCGCCATAGATGAAAAACGTGACGAACAGGAAGCTGTCGCTTTGCACCACGTTCACGCCCCAGCCGCTTTCCGCCAGCAGGAACCAGATATCGGTGTAGTCGACGGCGGCGGCACGGCCGGCCGCCACAAACAGCAGGATCGCGAGAAATAATCGCTTCAGCATGGCGTTGGCCCTTGGTCGCGAGAACGCCACAAATTATCGCAGGAATTGCGATGTCGGCGATCCGATTCGCTCTAGGACCGAATCGACGGCCGAACGTTCCGGGAAGGACGGCTGGGCACCGGCAGACGTACACGCAAGCGATCCGGCGGCAATCGCGCGTCTGACCAGAAAAATTCGATCGTCTTGCCTTTGAATCGCTTCCAATCAAACGCGCCGGACCCTTACGCTTGAACCAGCGCGACATCGGGCATGGCGCCCAAGGCAACTGCGCCGGCGCTCGCGCCGCGCAGCCGGCGGCGCAGACCATCGGGACGATCGTCGTGGGTGGATCGGGCCATGATGCCCTCCTTCGTGGGTGGTGACGTCGCCCTTCAAATTGGCGCGATTGTGGATCGACGCTAAATCATAGCCCAGCACGGGCGCTTGTTGGCGACGTCAAGGGTCTGCGGTCTGGCGTACGCAGATGCCGGCCTCAATCAATAGGGCCCGGCAGCATCCCGTTCGGCGACGACGCCGCTGGCAGCAACTGCCGCGAGCCACGCATGCCGCGCTGTGCTGTCGAGCGCCACTAGAGGCGGCCTCAGCGCCACCCAGCCTTCGTCGCCGGAGAGCTCTGCCTGCAGCGCCTTGAACGCGGCGAACAGGGGATAGCGTTCCAGCGCTGCGATGAAGCTCTCGATTCGCTTTAGATCGTCCTGATGGCTCGCTGTAAGCGCGTTGTCGTACAGCCGTCGCAGCAATCGCGGAAACAGATTGGCGATTCCGCAGATCGTGCCCGCGCCACCGGCGGTGAGCGCAGCAGGCAGGTGCGGCTCATAACCGACAAAGATCGCCAGCTCCCGGAATCGTGAGAGCAGCCTGCGCGTGTGATCGAGATTGCACTCGCTGTCCTTCACGCCCGCCAGTACGTCGGGATAGCCGATGGCAAGCCGTTCGATGACCGTCGGGGAAATGGCAACACCGCTGACCTGTGGGATGTGATACAGGAAAAGCTGCAGCCGCGGGTCTCGGACGCCGTCGATGACGCGCGCATAGCTCGCGAATACGCCCTCGTCACTCACGGCCTTGAAGAAAAATGGCGGCAGGACCAGCGCGCCGGCGCAATTCGACTGCACGGCGTGGCGTGTGAGCTTGATCGTCTCCGGCAGCGAGGCGCATCCGGTTGCGGCCATGATTCGACGAGGCGAAATGCCCGCGGCAAGCAAGGCGTCAAGGCCCGCGCGGCGCTCTTTCAGCGACAGCGATTGGCCTTCGCCGGTCGTGCCAAACAGTGCTATACCGTCGATGCCGGCGGCAAGTATCCGGCGCACGTGTTGCGCCAGTCGTGCAAAGTCCGGAAGACCCGCGTCGTCGAATGGCGTAAGGACGGCGCACCAGACGCCATGCAACGGACGCAGGGAACTTGCTAATGGCGCATCCATCGATCGTGAGACCCGCGCGCGTCAATAAATGTGCCGTTGCAATCCGGCGCGGTGCAGAATCGTGGTTGCGATTTCTTCGATCGACCGGCTGGTGGTGTCGACCGTCGGCACCTGCTCGCGTTGCATCAGCAATGCGGCTTCGCGGACCTCGAACTCGCAGTTGGCAAGAGACGCGTACTTGCTTGCCGGGCGGCGCGCCTCCCGGATCTGCCGCAAGCGTTCCGGGTCGATGGTGAGGCCAAAGAGCTTGCCGCGAAACGGCACGATCGAACGGGGCAGCTTGCGATCGACAAAGTCGTCAGGCGTCAATGGAAAGTTGGCCGCGAGAATGCCGAACTGCAAGGCGAGATAAAGTGCGGTCGGGGTCTTGCCACACCGCGAAACGCCAACCAGGATGACCTGTGCCTTCGTCAGGTCGCGCGTCGTGGCGCCGTCGTCGTGCGTCTGGGTGAAGGTGATCGCTTCCATGCGCGCGAAATATTCGTGGCTGTTGGCGATGCCGTGCGATCGGCCGGCGGCATGTGACGATTTCGCGGCAAGCTCCGATTCCAAAGGCGCGATGAATACCTGAAACAGGTCGAGCACCATGGCGTCGGCGCGTCCTAACTGCGCGCTCATCACCTCATCGACGATGGAACTGAAGACCAGCGGACGTTTGCCCTCGGCAGCGGCGGTCTCGTCGATCCGGCGCAGCACGTCGTCGATCTTGTCCGGCGTATCGACAAACGGAATCGTCTGGCGCTGGAAATTGAGGTCCTCGAATTGCGACAAGAGACTGTTTCCGAGCATCTCGGCGGTGATCCCGGTGCGATCCGAAACAAAAAACACCGTGCGCTGCGCGGGCAAGCTTACCAATCCTTCCATACCGGCGTCACGCCCGCCGGCAGGGGTGGCATGTCGCCCAGATCGGCCCAGCTCTCGCCCGGACCGTGAAAGTCGGAGCCCGACGAGGCCAACATGCCGAAGACACGAGCGTAGCGCGCGAATTCCGTGTACTGGGCCGGCGTATGGCTGGAAGACATGACTTCGATGGCATCGCCTCCGGTGTCACGGAACTCCGAGAGCAACTCGCGCATCTTCCCGTCCACTTCGTATCGTCCGGGGTGGGCGAGGACTGCCTTGCCACCGGCGGCGTGTATCCATTCAATGGCCTGCGCGAGCGTTGCCCATTGATGCGGAACGTAGCCCGGTTTGCCGCGAACCAGGTAGCGCCGAAAAACATCGCGCATGTCGCGTGCATGTCCGGTCTCGACCAGGAAACGGGCAAAATGGGTGCGGCTGATCAACCGGGCGCTGGTGACGAAATTCATTGCACCCTCGTATGCGTCGGGTATGCCGGCTGCGGCGAGCTCGTCACCCATGCGTTGCGCGCGAAGCGTCCGACCGTTGCGGATCGTCTCCAGGCCATCGCGCAAGACGACACAGTCGGGATCGATGCCGAGCGCTACGATGTGCAGCGTGATGTCACGCCAGCTTACCGAGAGCTCGGAGCCGTCGATCAGTCGCACTCCGGCGTCCCGCGCGGCGGCACGCGCTTCGTCCAATCCGCTGGTCTCATCGTGATCGGTCAATGCCAGCACGTCCACGCCGCGCACTCCCGCGCGCCGGACGACCTCCGCGGGCTTGAGCAGTCCATCGGAGTAGGTCGAGTGGCAGTGGAGATCGTAGCGCAGCGTCACAGGGTTCCTATTCAGCATTGCGAAATTTCGCGACGCCAGAATTCTTCATGTCGTCATTCCCGCGAACGCGGGAATCCATTGGCCTTTTACGGGCGCAAAATGGATCCCCGCTTTCGCGGGGATGACGCGAGTTTTGCGGAAGGTGTCACTCATCGCGGGGATAACGCGAGTTTTGCGGAAGGT
>JADGRP010000176.1 GCA_017880805.1 Burkholderiales bacterium | reverse complement strand
GGTTTCGAATGCGGTAGGCGGTCAGGTTTTGGGTGTGATCGCCGATTTACCCGTCTTGCAGCCGCACATTCAAAGCGGCAGGCTGCGCGCGCTGGCGCTCGCCGCGCCGAAACGCTCGCCGCTGTTTGCGGATGTGCCGACGATGATCGAGCAGGGACTGCCCAAAGTGGAAGCGGTCAACTGGTACGGGATCCAGGTTCCGGCGAAGACGCCGCCAGAGATCATCGCGAAGATCAACGATGCTTTCGCGAAGACTCTGAACGACCCGGATATGCGCCAGAAACTGATCGGGCGCGGCGCCGATCCGATCCCGAGCACGCCGGCCGAATTTACGGCGTTCGTCAAAGCGGAATACGAGAAGTGGGGACCGATCGCGAAGGCTTCCGGCGCGAAAATCGATTAAAGCGTTAAAGCTTTGCCGCCAAGGACGCCAAGGACGCGAAGGAAAAACAAGAAAAGCTTTGCCACAGAGGCACAGAGGACGCAGAGGAAAAACAAAAGGACGTCATTCTGGTGAAAACCAGAATCCAGGACAAAGCTGCTCTGGATTCCGGCGTACGCCGGAATGACGAATCAAGGGTTGACCAGATCATCACAACTTCGCCGCCAAGGACACAGAGGACGCAGGGGAAAAACAAAAAGGTCCTGAACCGCTAAGGGTGCGGAGGAAAACTCCATTCGTCATTCCAGTGAAAACCGGAATCCTGGAATAGTGGTTCAACCTGAAGGCGCTACTCCTGGATTCGCGCTTTCGCGAGAGTGACGAGACCGATATGTTTTCCGCTGTTCCTCCGTGTCCTCTGTGTCCTCTGTGGCAAAGCTGTGACAGGTTTAGCCAGCAAGCGGAAACCGTAATTCGAAAGTAACGCCGCTGCCGTCGGCGCGGTCCATCGCAGTCGCGCTGCCACCATGGAATTCGACGATCTGGCGCACGATATAGAGGCCGAGGCCGAGATGCGGCTCTGACGTCGCGCGTTCGGCGCGCACCGACACCATAGATTCGAACAGACGCTCTTTCATTTCCGCGGGCAACAGCGGTCCCGTATTGCTCACGCGCAAAGTCGCCGTATCGCCGCTGCGCTCGAGGCTCACATTGACCGGATCGGCCGTCGCGAAATCGACAGCGTTCGCCGCGAGCTTGTCGAGCATTTGCGCGAAAAGATCGGGCGCGCCGGACAGCGGCACTGCGGCCTCCGTAAGCGTCAAAGCAAAGCGCCGCTGCGGATAGGCAGCCGAATAACCTTCGATACAACCGGCGACGACCTGCTTCGCATCGAAAGTCTCGCGCTCGCCGCTGCGCACCGTATGCTCGAGTCGGGTTGCTTCGCTCATCCGCGTCAGGATCGTCTCGAGGCGGTTCAGGCCGTCCTCGGCGCGGGCGAGATAAACCCCGCCCGGCCGTTCGCCTTCCTGCAGTTTCAGATTGTCGAGCGATGAGCGCACGACCGCGATCGGCGTGCGCAACTCATGCGTGAGCCGGCCGGCGAGGTTTTCGAGATATGCGTTGTACTGGCCGAGCCGTTCGAGCACGGTCGAGAAGCCGCGGGACAGGTCTCCGATCTCATCGCGCGCATGCTCGCCGGCGACGAGGCCGCGCACGCGCCCCTGCGAATCGATCGCGTTGTCCGCTTCGTCGCGCAGCTTGCGCAGGCGCGTCGATAAGCTCGACGCGAAGAAGAATAGCGTCAGCGCGCCGACGCCGAACGCGATCAGCGTGACCGCGGCGAGCTGCACCAGCGCGCGGTTGCTGAAGGTAACGATCGCCTGCGTCGTCTCCTCGACGATGACCACGCCCACCACTTCATCGCCTACCCACACGGGATTCAGCGCCGTGATGATGGCAGTGCGGCTGTCGGGCGTTTTGCGCGTGCGCCACGACGGCGTGCCATCGAGCGCGCGCTCGATTTCGCGGCCGCCGAACACGACGTCGTTGGCAATGAATTCTTCGACAGGTTGCGCTGCTGGAGGTCGTATCTGCTCGAACATGAATTGCAGGACCACCCGGACCGCGCGCTCCAGCGGCCCGAAGGCAAGCCGGTCGTTGGCGGCAACCAGCGCCGGGTCGAGATTGCCGGCGGTGGCGACCAGGCGTAGCCGGCTGTCGATGATCCAGATGCGGGAGCCCGCGCGAGCGAGTCCGGTGACTAAAAGCTGGATCTCTTCCGATACGGGGCGTGGTATTGCCGCACTTCCTTCAGCGGGGGACGGCGTGCGCAATTCCAGCAGCCGCGGGCGATCCTGCAACGAGGTTGCGACTGCGCGCGCGGTGGCCACCACCGCCTGCATCTGGTTTTCGCGCAGCAGGTGCTCCATCGTCTTTACGTAGGTGTAGCCGACCCACGGGATCACCAGCAGGACGAGTGCCACGATCGCAAGTTTCGCGCGAATGCTCAGCGCAAATCGATCTGCCAGCCCAATCTTGCCCGTGTCGCTCATCGGCGAATATCAGTCCGCCGCTTTCCAGCGATAGCCAAGCCCGTACACGGTATCGACGCAGTCAAACCCCGGATCGACGGCGCCGAACTTGCGCCGGATGCGCTTGATATGCGAAGTAATCGTGCTGTCGTCGACGACGACGTGCGCCTCGCCCATCAGCTGATCGCGGTTTTTGACGTGGCCCGGAAATTTGGCGAGCGCGTGCACGAGCCAGAATTCGGTGAGCGTGAGATCGATGTGCTTGCCGTGCCACGCGACGCTAAAGCGGTTGAGGTCGAGCGTCAGCGGCCCGCGCTCTATCACGCTGTCGGCCGGGGCGGGCGCGCCCGCCAGGTCGGCGCGCCGGAACAGCGCGCTCACGCGTGCAAGCAGGTGCGGCAGGCTCACGTTTTTCGTCACGTAGTCGTCCGCCCCCATGCGCAGGCCGGATACGAGATCGAAATCGCTGTCGCGCGCGGTCAGGAAGATTACCGGCAGCGTCGACGACATCGCGCGCAATTCCTGGCACAGCTTGAAGCCGCCGTCGACTTCATCGCCAAGGCCGATGTCGAGCAGCACGAGGTCCGGCAGCCGCGTGCGCAAGGCGGCGAGCGCCGTGGCGCGGTCCGCGAACGCAGCGACTTCATAGCCGTGGCGGCCGAGGACATCGGCATAGTTCGCGCGGATGACCGCGTCGTCTTCGACAATCGCAATGCGTCGGCGCATGACCGTTTCCTAATCGGGTAGGGGCGACTATACCCGATGGACGATGCCTTTCAAGCGCACCGGGGCGCTTGCCATATTTTCGCCACAATTGATCGCCACCTTGCCAGCATCCACCTGTTGGCGCGCCAGCTTGCGGCGCTGTAATGCTCCCGTCCCGCCACTTTCAGGCGGCAACCGGGAGAACGAAATGGAAATGCAAAAGCAGGCAACGACTTTCACCACCATGGGTATCGCCTCCGAGATGCTGACGCTCGCGCTGCACGCGCTGGTGGCCGGCCTCTCCGCGGCGATCGTCGCGGGTTCGCTCGTTGTAGCCCTCACCGTCATCGCAGCATGAAAGTAGAGCCCGTAACGCCACGAAACGCGCGATGCGCTGTCACGATTTTGGCTGAGGGCTAGAAGAAAGTCCTGCGGCTTAGTCATTCTAAGCAAGGGGCTTTCGACACCGCCATGTGCCAAAACTCGTGCCAGCCCTTTAGGGTTGCAGCCAGAATCGGCGCTTACTGCG